>JACOYB010000009.1 GCA_016182085.1 Candidatus Magasanikiibacteriota bacterium
CTAGTATCCAATCAAGTCGACTGGATTCCCGCTTGCGGCGGGAATGACAAACAAAAATAATATAAACCTATGAAAACCCTAATTATTACTCTAGAATATCCGCCCCAGATTGGGGGAGTAGCCTCATATACATATAACCTGGCCAAAAATCTTCCAGCTGGGGATGTCGTGGTATATGCGCCGAAAATAATTGGAGATATTGACTCCGATAAGAAAAATTCTTGGAAAACCGTGCGTGCCAAGCCATATTTTTTCTTTTTCTGGCCACGCTGGGTAAAGATGCTTTGGGATGTATGGAAGCTGGTTAAAAATGAAAATATCGGCATGATTTATGTGCATCATGTTTTGCCGGCCGGATATGTGGCCTATTTAATGAAAAAATTAAAGCATATTCCGTATGTGGTGTTTTTTCACGGCACTGATTTGACAATGGGATTAAAAAATAAAAAAAGAAAGCTAAAAAAGGTTTGCTTGGGGGCGGATAAAATTATTGTAAATAGTAATTATTTAAAGAACCAATTTGTAAGCAATTTTGAAGATTTAAAAAAAGAAATTTTGGTGATTTATCCATGCCCGGACATTATGTTCACGGAAAAAGTTTCGGAAGCAGAATTGAAGAAAATAAAATCCCAGTTAGCTTTGGAAGGTAAAAAAGTAATTATAACCGTGGCGCGTATGAGCGAAGGCAAGGGCTATCCGCACCTCATTCGCTTGCTCCCTAAAATTTTGGAAAAAGTGCCAAATTTGGTTTGGTTAATCATTGGCGATGGGCCGAAGAAAAACGAAATTATAACGGCTATTCAAAAAAATTATTTGCAAAATGTTACTCGATTTATTGGGTTTGTGCCATATACCGAATTGCCAAAGTATTATCAAATATCCGATGCTTTTGTATTGTTAACCCATCCGGATGAATCTTCCGGTCAAGAAGCGTGGGGCACTGCCTTTATGGAAGCCGCTGCTTCCGGGCTGCCATCGGTAGCCGGCCGTTCTGGCGGGGTAGAAGAGGCTGTGCAAAATTTAGTTACTGGACTGATAGTGGATGTCTATCAAGATCAAAGTATTGTCTCCGCCATTTCCGACTTGCTCCGAGAAGGGGAATATGCCAAAAAGATGGGAGAAGCAGGCAGGGAACGAGTGCTTAATGAGTTTACATGGGAAAACCAATTAAAGAAATTAGGCTAATTTTTGTCTGTCATCCCGACCGTAGTGCCCGCCCGTACCGAACGCGTACGTTCGGGCGGGGAGAGATCCCTTAACCATAGATTATGCAACAACCCTTAATTAGTGTAATCATTCCGGTATATAATCATGCTCACACTCTAAAAAAAACATTAGAGTCTATTTTTAATCAAACTTATCGGCCGTTAGAGGTAATAGTAGTAAACGACGGCAGCACTGATAATTTTGATGAAGTAGTAAAGGAATGTCTGTTGCTTACCGATGGCGATTGTATTGGCGCAGGCAGTGTATTGTCTGTAATATCCCAGCCAAACAGTGGTGCTCCCGTGGCCCGCAATAAAGGTTTTGCTATGTCCAAAGGTGAGTATGTAATTTTTTGGGATGCAGACACCTTGGCTCATCCGCAGATGCTGCAAAAAATGTTTGCTTATTTACAAAAACATCCGGACGCAAGTTATGCCTATAGCCAATTTAAATTTGGCTGGAAAACCATAAAAAGCCGGCATTTTAATGCGGATAAATTAAAACAAGTAAATTATATAGACATCACCTCGCTTATCCGCCGTTCCACCCTCAATTGTCATCCTGAACAAAGTGAAGGATCTCTGTCCAGTAACGCTGTCATTCCGACCGCAGTGGAGGAATCCCTTTCGCGCACGTCTTGTCCTTTCGACGTACACTTAAAACGTTTCCAAGATTGGGATCTGTGGCTCACAATGTTAGAACAAGGTAAAACCGGAGTTTTTATCCCCGAAGTCCTCTATGAAAAAGTTGTAGGCAGCAGAGAAGGTATAAGCACATGGTTGCCAAGCTTCATGTATCAATTGCCATGGAAGACCAAGCAGGTTAAAAAATACGAAGAAGCCAAACAAATTATTATAAAAAAACACCATCTGTCCTAACTGTCATCCCGAGCGAGTCCGTAGCCGACGAGGGATCTATACCTATTAAAGAAAAATTTAACCTATGGTCATAGATATAGAATTAACTTTAAATAGATTTGGTTTTGGCAAAATCGCCGAAAACAAATTTCAGTTATTTTGCTTTCGTTTTTCTAAATGGAAAATTCCTGGTAAATATTCTATTTCGTTTGAAATAAACTGGAAGAAAAAAATTTAATAATTTATTATGAACCTAGAAGAAATCCAGAAAAAAATAATTGCCTTTCGCGATGCGCGTGATTGGAAGCAGTTTCATACGCCAAAAGACATGGCCATTTCTTTGGCGTTAGAAGCGGCCGAAGTATTAGAACATTTTTAATGGAAAAACGAAGCAGAAATTGCCGAGTATTTAAAAACTAACAAAGAAGGTATCGCCGATGAACTGGCCGATGTTCTGTGGTGGGTGTTGCTTATGTCCCATGATTTGGGTATTGATATTTTAGAAGCATCGGAAAAGAAGATAGAAAAAACTGCGTTAAAGTATCCGGTGGAGAAATCCAAAGGTAAACATACAAAATATACGGAGTTATAAACTGTCATCCGCTCGTTAACTGTCATCCTGATCTAGAGTTCTGGGGAGAAGGATCTCTGTCCGTTAATTCCCCGCTTGTCCCGATTCTCGAGAATCGAGGATCCTCGACCGCGGTCGGGAGGCGTCTGGGTAGGGGTGGGTTGGTCTGTTTAGTTGTCATCCCGACCGCAGTGGAGGGATCCCTTAACCTATTAAAATGATATGATAGTAAAAAGAAAAAAAGGATATTATGTCCTATCCGTCCCGACTTTGCCTTTGGCGGCAAAGTCGCGGATCCGCGATTTTGCTCGAGGCAAAATCGGGAAAAAAACCCGCAAAAACCTAAGCGGGCCATACAAAACCCGCGCCGAGGCGATTAAACGGCTAGGGCAGGTTGAGTTTTTTAAGCATAGGAAATAGTTTTACAAGTATAAGCGAGTAAAATATAGATAATAATTTTGAAATACAAATATTGTATGATTTTAGGAGAAAAAAATTACGCGTACATAGATGGAGCTAATTTACATAAAGGCGTAAAAAATAGTGGTTGGAATTTAGATTATAAAAAATTTAGAGTTTGGTTAAAGGAAAAATATGGTGCGCGACAGGCGTACCTATTTATTGGTTTTGTTCCAAAAAACAAAGATTTGTATACATATCTTCAAGAGTGTGGTTTCATTTTGGTTTACAAAGATATTACTTATGGTGGCGATGGTTGTATAAAAGGCAATTGTGATGCGGATCTTGTGCTGCATGCCATAAGAGATGCGTATGAAAATAATTTTGAAAAAGCAATTTTGGTTTCAAGTGATGGAGATTATGCGGGCTTAGTTAAATTTCTTCAGGAGAAGAAGAAATTTGCGGCAATTCTTTCGCCTTCTTTGCCGGAAAAATGCTCTATTCTGCTTAAGAGAACAAGCGCGCCTATTGCGTATCTGATTGATAAAAAAAGTATTTTAGCCATAAAAGAAAAAACCCCCGATGCGGACGGAACCGCATAGGGGTCTTTTTCGTAGTAATTACCTATAATATATCAGAATTCTTGACAAATGTCAATAGTTATCCCCAGGTATTTTTAACTATTATATTAGTAATAAATTGCTTGTAAAAGGGGTGGGGAGAGGGTAAAATGAATAGTGTTTTTTAAGAAAAAATATTTATGAAATTAACAAATAAACAGCGGGAAGAATTGTGGGGCGAAATCGGGCCATATTCACAATTAAATTTAAAAATCGAAACAAGGATATTGGACGATTCGGTTAGTCGTGTTTTTGTAATTGTGGAATCAGAAATCAATCCGTTTACGTTTGAGTTTGTCAAGAAAAATAGAGACAAGTTTACAGGAGATAAAATTATTTTAAAGTCGCTTTTGGATAACGGTATTTATGAAGGAGAGACATATGGGTATGTATCGTGTATATATTTGAAAGAGTTAATCGCGGAAAAAGATAATTTAACAGGAAATGACGAAGCGTTTGAGATTGCCAATAAAATTTTGGAAGCGGTTCAGGAAACGATTATAAAAATGCACGAGTTCGTCATGAGAGAAATTAAAAAATAATTTAATCAAGATGGCAATCATTTTAAGTATGATGGATTTGAAATGGGGCAGTATGATAATGGCGAAGTGACGGTTTTTGATGGGATTCGGAAGTAATTAATTATAAACGTATGATAGTCAAACGCAAACAAGGATATTATGTCCTGTCCAAAAAAACCCGCAAAAATCTAGGCGGGCCATACAAAACCCGCGCCGAGGCGGTCGCACGCTTGCGGCAGGTTGAGTTTTTTAAGCATGCGAAATAAACTTTATGAATTTATCTTTTGAAACAAAATTAGCCGATAAATATACAAGTTCCTCTCAAAAAATAAGAGTTTTGACAGAGGATTGGGTGGATAGACAAGTTTATTGTCCAAATTGTGGATATTTGGATATTGATAAATATAAAAACAATAAGCCGGTGGCTGATTTCTTTTGCTCGAATTGCAGAGAAGATTATGAATTAAAAAGTAAAAAAGATTCTGTCGGGACAAAAATAGTTGATGGTGCTTACAAAACAATGATTGAAAGATTACAAAGTACAAATAATCCCAATTTTTTCCTACTCAACTATGATTTACGAGATTTTTCCGTTTTGAATTTTTTCGTTATTCCAAAACATTTTTTTGTTCCAGATATTATTGAAAAGCGTAAGGCATTATCGCAAACAGCAAGACGGGCCGGTTGGATTGGTTGTAATATCTTACTGAAAAGTATACCTGAAAGTGGGAAAATATTTTATATTAAAAATGGAAAAACTGAAGAGAAGGATAGGGTGCTTAAAAGTTGGCAAAAAACCTTATTTTTAAGAGAAGAAAAAGAAATTGCGACAAAAGGCTGGTTGCTTGATATAATGCGATGTGTTGAGAGTCTTGGGAAGAAAGAATTTGTGCTTGACGATATCTATACTTTTGAAAAAGAATTAAGTAAACTACATCCCGAAAACAAACATATTAAAGATAAAATGCGTCAGCAATTACAAATATTGCGAGATAAAGGGTATTTGGAGTTTGTGGGCAGGGGAGTTTATAGGACAAAGTAGTATGACCATTAATCTTTCAGCAAAATTAGCAAAGGTTATACTGTGTTTAAATCCATTCGCGAGATTAAAAGTGATGTGCAGAGGGTATAGCGAAGATTTGGATAATTTTACTGAGCTTGTCTGGGATGATGATAAGTATTTGGATTTTTACGACAAAGAAACATACCCACAACTTCAGTTGGGGTTAATATAGGAATATGAAGTTAAAAAACTTTATCGAATATTTAAAAATAATCCAAAAAATACATGGCGATAACGCAGAAGTTGTTATGGCTGATTTTATTCCTGTCGTTGAGCCAGTTTTATTAAATTCCCATACAGGGAAACCATGTGTTGTGGTAACTGATGAAAAGTAAGATAGGGTATGAAGTATAAGAAAATTCAATTAGAATACGACAAAATATATTCTTATTTCAAAAGAACCTGCGAGCAGTTTGATTTGTTAGAATGGAACGGAAAAAGATTGGATGTCTGGAGTAATGATAAGATTATCGAAACTTATAAGTATAAAGATTTAAAAGTTATTAATATTTTTTAAATTTTGTTCTGAAATAATTATGTCCACAGCAAAAGAAATAAAATGGTTGCTAAGCACAGGTATATTATTTGCGATTTTATTTTTTAGCGGATATTTATATCTAACAATATATTTTATTGATCTAGCTGTTCCAATAAGTGATTTATCAATAGCGGAGGTGGCTCTCATGGGCTTTATTCCTTCCATGCTTTCAATTCTAACAGCGCTTATTACATTCTTATTTTTTATCCTTATTTCTGCCATAATTTTCCGCATTTTTAAAACAAAAGTAAAGGCAAAAATTAAAGAAAGATTCAAAAAAAATTATTTCAATTTTCTAATAATTGGAATTTGTCTTTTACCCTTTACAATTTATTTTTGGGCATCTTTTAATAATACACGTGGTTATCCATATAATTATATCCCAATATCAAAAAGGACAAGTCGACCAATTGTTTCAGTTTCTTATAAATCATCTTTAGTAAGTAATTACGCGCCACTAGTCGTGACAAACCAGATTGACAAGGGTACTAGCACAAAAAGCAATAGTCAGGAGGAGGTTAAAAATTATGATGCAGTATTTTTTAAGGACATTTTTATATTATACTTTGAAAGTAAAGACAGCTATTTTTTTAAAGCTAGAAAAGACTTGTTCTATACTAGAACATCTATAACCTTTACTGAAAGTGGGAATACGACAATAATTCCAGTTGGCTTTTATAATGATATTAATAGTGGCTTTATTGTAATTCCCAAGAGTAATATTCTAGCATTAATTTATTTAGAAAACGATTTGGAAAAAGATTTTGATTTTAAAAAATAACATGTCAAATACTACCCCAGTAGCAGGTTGCGCGGCAATCGCTACGGGGCGAGCACCCCCACAAATTATATGTCTGAGTATTATACAGCTCAACGCACTAAAAATATCTACGACCCCCTAAAGCACGGCAAGCCGGCTTCAGGGCAAGCCTTCAAACTCTCTCGCTCAAAGATAGATCTTTTTTTAAACTGTCCTCGCTGTTTTTATTTTGACCGCCGCCTCGGTGTCGGTCGGCCGCCGGGATTTCCTTTTGCCCTCAATTCGGCTGTGGATCATCTTTTGAAGTTGGAATTTGATATACATCGCGTAGCTGGCACCAAGCATCCTTTGATAGAAAAATATGGTGTAGATGCTATGCCTGTGGCTCACAAAGACTTGGAACAATGGCGACATAACTTTACCGGTATTCAATATCTGCACGAATCCACCAATTTATTGGTATTTGGCGCGATAGACGACCTTTGGCAGAACTCCAAAGGCGAGTATATTGTGGTGGATTACAAAGCTACCTCCAAAGACGAAGCCATTATCGAGCTCAACAAAGAATGGCAGATTGGGTACAAACGGCAAATGGAAGTTTATCAGTGGCTGCTACGCCAGAACGGCTACAAAGTATCCGACACTGGTTATTTTGTCTATTGCAACGGCCAGACAGACCGCAAAGCTTTTGATGGCAAGTTAGAATTTGATGTTACTTTAATTTCGTACAAGGGCAATGATTCTTGGGTGGAGAAGGCGATAAAAGACGCGCACAAATGTTTGAACAGTGATAAGATACCTAAATCAGGTTCGGAGTGCGATTATTGCAGTTATGTAGCGGCGATAAATAGTAAAGAGTAAGTATGTTCGGTCTCACCAAATCAGAACTAAAAATCCTAAAAAAACTTTCTACCCCCATAAAAATTCAGGATTTTTTGGATACTATGCCGGTGAATTGGGAAAAGAAAGGGGAGACCTATATGTCTCCGCGCCGAAGTTTAAAGGCGAAAAAGATGCATTGTTTTGAGGGCGCGCTTTTTGCCGCTTTAGTTTTGTGGGTTCATGACGAACCGCCGCTGGTAATGGATTTCCAAAACAAAGGCGACGATGATCATGTGATTGCGGTATATAAACGCAATGGATATTGGGGCGCGATAAGCAAAACCAATCATTCTACTTTGCGCTATCGTGATCCGGTATATAAAACTACTCGCGAATTGGCCATGTCTTACTTTCATGAATATTGGAACAATAAAAGCGGCAAAAAAACTTTGGTTGCATTTTCCACTGAGCCGTTTGACTTACGAAAATATGGTAAAAAATGGATAACGGCCGAAGAAGAACTATTTAGCATGGTAGATGATATAGACAATGCGCCGCATACGCAAATTTACCCAAAAAAGAACCTTAAGTTTATTCGTCGGGCTGACAAAATGGAGAGGCGAGCGGGTAAGCTTATTGAATGGAAAAAAACTCATCCTAGAACATAGGATAGATTAGTTGTATAATTAATAAAGAGCGTTTTATTAATCTAATTTGTTTATATGGATACCAAGCATCTAAAAGACAAGCTGGCTTCCGGGGAAGATGTAATGATAATTGATGTTCGAGAGCATGATGAATACGAAAAAGGCGAAAAAATGGACGAAGCTACCAATATACCGATGGGTCAGATGTTTATTGAAGCTTCGCAAGGAAAATTGCCAAAAGATAAAAAAATTATCACAGTTTGCAAAAGTGGAACTAGATGCGAAATTGTGGCGCGTGAATTGAAAGCTAAGGGCTATGATATTGAACACTTAGAAGGCGGAATGGATGCTTGGAAAGCAGCTTAGTGTATGGCTCTTAAAACAAACCATGTTGTCATACCGTTGATTACAATTGCTACGATCAGTCTCGGTAGTCTGGTTACTTCTTTGGGTATGAATTGGTATAGCACAATTAAACTTCCGGCGTTTACGCCCCCCGGCAGCTTTATTGGCGCAGTTTGGACAGTTTTATTTATTTTGGCTACACTTTCCGCTCTTATAGTTTGGAATAAAGCTTGGAGAAAAAGAAAAAATATAATTGGCATTGCTTTTGTTTTAAACATTTTGCTTAATGTTGGTTGGAGTGTTTTATTCTTCGGGCTGCATTTAATTGGTCCGGCAATTTATGAATCGGCTTTGCTGGGCGTGTCGGTTTTAGTGTTAATAATTCTAATTTGGCCTGTTTCTAAATTAGCTGTTTGGCTTTTGGTGCCTTACATGGTTTGGGTCTCTTTCGCTACATTTTTAACTTATACCATTTGGTCTCTTAATAAGTAACTATGCAAATTCCCGAGAGTGAATTAATAATCACGTTTGCTAGATCATCCGGAGCGGGCGGGCAAAATGTAAACAAAACTTCCACCAAGGCTATTATTCATTGGCCGGTAGGGAAGTCTTTTGTGTTATCTGAAGAACAAAAACAAAGAATAAGAATTGTGCTGGCTAATAGAATAAATAGTGAAGATGAAATGGTGGTAATGTCGGAAGAGGAACGTTCTCAACCACAGAATCGAGAATTGGCAATTGCTAGGCTGCAATCATTGGTAGATGATGCTTTACACGTGCCAAAAGTACGTCGAGCCACTAAGCCAACCAGATCTTCCAAAATAAAACGCCTTGAATCAAAAAAGATACGTTCTCAGATAAAAGAGGGGCGACGAAATGTTGAATAATTACCCAATTGTCATCCTGAGCAGAGCGAAGGATCTCTGTCCGTTATATTATGCCAAATCACAATTATTATGTTTATATAATAGCCAGTGTAAGTTTCGTATTATATATAGGAGTAACAAATGACCTTATTAGAAGAGTTGAAGAACATAAGGATGGAATTGTTGATGGTTTTACTAAAAAGTATAAATGTAAAAAGTTAGTTTATTATGAAAGTTTTTTTCATGTGGAGGATGCTCTTAAAAGAGAAAAAGAATTAAAAGGTTGGAAAAGATTTAGAAAAGTTAATTTAATAAATATTGGTAATTCGCGGTGGGTAGATTTGTATGATCAACTTACGAGTTGAGACAGAGATCCTTCACTGCGTTCAGGATGACAAACTACTATGTATTATGTATATATCCTGGAATGCGTAGACAAAACATTGTATACTGGTATAGCTACGGATTTAGCGCGCAGGGTAAAAGAACATAATACCTCCAAATTGGCGGCCAAATATACCCGCGGTCGCCGGCCGGTAAAAATTGTTTATACAAAGAGGTTTCGCAATCGGTCTAATGCTTCTAAGGCCGAAGCCAGGATAAAGAAAATGACGAGAAAAGAGAAGTTGAAGTTAAGCATAGAATAAATTTGTCATTCCCGCCGGAGCGGGAATCCAGACAATTGTATTGGATACTGGATTCCCATTGCGATGGGAATGACAACCGAGAGAATAAATAATTTCTTAAACTGTATGACTCAAGAGCAAGCGCTGGACATACTTAAAACCGGCGCTAATGTTTTTTTAACCGGCGAACCTGGAGCGGGTAAGACGCATACTATAAACGAGTATGCGCGTTATTTGCGTGCCCGCAACATAGAGCCATCTATTACCGCTTCTACCGGTATTGCGGCTACGCATTTGGGCGGAATGACCATTCATTCTTGGAGCGGTATTGGCATACGTAAATATTTGGATGGGTATGAATTAGATAAAATAAGCTCTACTGAATATCTTGCCAAACGCATTCGCCGGGCGAAAGTATTAGTAATAGACGAAGTGTCCATGTTATCTCCCGAAACACTGGATATGGCTGACGCGGTGTGCCGCAACATACGTCAAAATGGCGATGCGTTTGGCGGTTTGCAAATTATTTTTGTCGGTGATTTTTTTCAGTTGCCGCCGGTTGTAAAAAATGAGAATAATTCACAATTACAAACTTCGCTACTTCAGAATAATAAACCCAGGTTTGCCTACGCTTCATCTGCTTGGCAAAGAGCCAAGCCTGTAGTTTGTTATCTTACCGAACAGCACCGTCAGGATGATGATATATTTTTACAAATTCTTTCGGCGGTTCGGGCTAATACTGTTAATAATGATCACTTGTCTGAAATTGAAAAAAGAAAAGTACGCGATGAAAATTTCGCCAGTAAAGCTGTAAAATTATATACCCATAATATAGATGTGGATCGCACCAATGATGCCATGCTTGCCACGGTTGTAAACAAACCAATGACGTTTGAAATGACAAGTAAAGGTTCGTCGGCGCTGGTGGCCACTCTTCAAAAAGGTTGTTTGTCGCCATCTAGTTTAATACTAAAAGTTGGAGCCAAAGTTATGTTTACAAAAAATAATCCTAAAGAAGGCTTTGTAAATGGAACATTGGGAATTGTGGAAGGGTTTGAACGATATATGAATTTGCCAATCATTCGCACTCATGACGGCCGGCAAATTATGGTAGAAAAAATGGAGTGGAGTGTGCAAGAAAACGGTAAGGTGCGGGCCGAGATCTCGCAGATTCCATTACGTTTAGCCTGGGCTATAACCGTGCATAAAAGCCAAGGAATGAGCCTGGAAGAAGCGGTAATGGACCTAAGCGACGTATTTGAGTTTGGGCAGGGATATGTGGCTTTGTCGCGCGTACGGCGCCTAGCCGGCCTGTATTTATTGGGTTGGAATGAGCGGGCGTTTCAGGTGCATCCGGAAGTACTAGAAAAAGACAAAGATTTTAGGGTTAGTTCGGAGGCAAATGTAAATGTGTTTTCCGGTATTCCCAAAGAAGAACTAAGTAAGATGCATAAAAATTTTGTTAAAGCGTGTGGGGGAGATGAAGTTGATTTGAGTTTGCAAACAGGTGAAGACGATGCACAATACGAACCTATTACTCGCCAAAATTACGCAGAAGGATTAGGAAAGAAAAAGAAACCAAAAGCAAAAGGGTCTGGTTACGCAAAAATCAGGGAAAAGCATCCAAATGCGTATAAATCATGGAGTGCAGAGCAAGACGAAGAATTGAAACAGTTTTTTGCGAGCGGCGTACCCATTGAACAGCTCGCGGAAACATTTGGACGTAAAGAAGGCGCTATATCTATGCGGTTGATTAAATTGGGACTTATGGAAGGGGAGTTATAATTATTTATTTCTATGCGCGAGCAAGAACCATCATTACACAATAAAGATCATTTATTATCAGATCGAGAGCTTTCAAACCTTGAAATTATTGATCAGATAATGACCGGTAACGACGATAAGCGCCTTCAGCAGCTCAGGGATTTTTTATTAAAGGAAGGTATGAGTAAAGAGGATATTGAAGGTTCTATTGCTGCGCGACGCCTGAGAGAACAAATCCATAAAGAAGATCGGACTCAGCTTGAAGAGCGTTTAAAAACTCATCCACTACCAACGAGCGAAGAGCTTTCAATGGGTGCTTTTGCAGAGGTCATTGAACGGCCAATCAGAAATGCCGTCCTTACTTTGAGACGCAAGGGTTATAATACGGCTAGTTCTGGTTTTGGGAATTTCAACTATCAAACTCTTCAGTTAAATAGTCCTCAATTTAAAGATTTAGATACGGCGGTAGTTAAAAAATTAGAAGCGCTCGGAGTCAAAGTGGGTGATGGGAGCTTAAATTTTAAATGCAATCAATCAGATCCAATTAAAATTATGAATATCTGGGATACCATTGCCGCTGCCCTCCCTTCTTTGGGTGAACCGTCGCCCGACTCGCCGCTCCCAGCTTCTCAAACATTTAGAAATAAATTTAATTTATAAAAAATTATTTTATAAAGAGCCCTTTGCCTTTATAGAAGCTTTTTGTTATCCTTGTAGCAAGGAGGGGGAAAATGCATACCATCAATATCATTGCCGCGGTTGTTACTGTGGTTGTGGCACTGGTCGCCTTTGTGCGCATGTGGTGGTGCATGCGTAATGAAACAGCTCGCCCCAATGTGTTTACTTGGGTCGTCTGGGCAATCCTGGCTACCGCGCTTCTGAAAAGCGAGTGGGAAGCAATTGGCGCCACCTGGGCGCTGTCGCTTCTTATCAATGACCTGATTTGTATTTCAGCCACCGCTATAGCGCTGTCTGTGATCGCAATACGGAATCTAAAAGCAGGCAAGAAGCAGACCAAGAAAGATTGGTTAAAGAAAAACGCGGTTGAATTGTCTTGCCTGGTAGCAATCATGTTGGCTACCGTTGTTTGGTGGCTAACCTCGTCAGCGCTTATCGCGCTTATCTGCTATCTGGCAATTGATTTCATAGCTGTAGTGCCTACACTGTATGCGGTCTGGCAGGATTATAGAGTTGAAGATGCATGGGAATGGGTCCTGTTCCAGGTGGCCAACACAGCGGTGATCTTGACCGTGCCAGCATTCACCTTCGAGCATTTGGCCTATCCAATCACGGTATGCCTTATTGCTTTGGTAGTTAACATGGTGCGTGGGCTATCGTGGTGGATGGATGTATAGTAATACTGGCAATCTCTAGATTAACGAGATGCCAGTAAAGGAGTTTTGCCGGTCCTCGTGGCCGGCTTCGTGTTTGTAAGAAGAAAAGTAAATAGGATAATCCCCATTACGTGAAATAAAGCTGGAGAAGTTAGGTTGATTATAAGCAGCGCAATTAGTGTTACGAGTAAACCTCGTTGTTTATATATAAGCTTTAAGCAGTACGCAATAAGCGCCAACCAAACAAGCAAACCAATAATTCCCACCTCGGCTATAATTTCCAAATAGCCCCAATCAAAATGGGGGGTAGTAATATTCTGTTTAAATACCGGACTATATACCGTAACGGTATCACCCAAACCATTTCCCAAAATTGGTTTGTCTTGAATTTTTTCCATAATTTTTGGCAGCAGCAGCATACGGCTCAGCGAACTATCTTCGGTTTGCGGCATGGCAATGCTTTGCAAGCGTATTCCCAAATATTCCAAGCCCAAACTATCACCTTTAGTGGCGGCAACATGAGTAAAAATAAAAATTGATATAAAAATTACAAAGGCGCTGCCGGAATATAAAAACCATTTTTTCCAGTTTTTAAAAGAAAAAAGAAGTAAAATACCGGCAAACAAAGACATGAAATAAATACGGGTAAGATTGATCGTAAGAATGGCCAGCAGCATGCCCGCGGAGATTTGCGACAAACCGAGGCTGATATTTTTTTTGGTTGTAATAAACAGTTGTTTGGAAAATAGATATAAAAATATCGGTATCATGAGCAGCTGTTCATTAAGTACGATTCGGAAGAAACCCGTGTTAAAGTTTGTAATTTTTCCGCCGGCTACATCTCTAAACCAGTGATAATAACTGTCCTGCAAGATAAATATGCCGGAAGAAAATCCGACAAGTGTAATATAGGTAAAAATAAAGTTGCCTATAATCGCGGCAAAAACCATATTAACACTAGTGCTGCGGAAAGTTACCGAGGAGAGTAGTTGTTTAAGTGGAAAATAGTATAAAAAGAATAGGTAGGGAATACAATCGGCTAGAATTAGTTTTGGATTGTTGCCTAGCAGGTAGCCTTGTACAGCCGATACTGCTACGGCGGTATAAAGTGCGGCCAAAATTAAAAGTATTGGCTTATTTTCAATAAATAACTTCCATTTTTTGTCGCGAACGGCATGAAAAACAAAAATACCGGCGGCAAATACCAGAAGTATGGTGCGCAGTGATATATTTTTTATCTCTAAAAAGTTCCCCGCTCCGCCTAAAATCATTTCCGCGGCAATAATTATCCAGCCGCGCATGTCTTTTTTGATTAAAAAATAAACGGCCGCGGCGAGTATGGCTCCGGAAATAATCCAATTTATGATGCTGGCCTCATAGAGCGGCGTGCCCGGGCTGAAGAAATAAGAAAAAATGCGGATTGTGAAATATATCATCAGTCCGCCGAGAATTTGTTTGGTAGATAGTTCTAAGTTTTGCAGCTTTATTTTTAGTTTTGAAAACATGCGAGCGTTATATATGCAAATTATAGCATTTTTTATTTAATAAGGAAAACAAAAAACTTATTAAAGCAGATGAACCTGGTCAAAGTTTTTATAGCCATTTGCAAAAACGCCAGCGCTCATGACAATTTTTCCTTCCAGTTGCAACTCTAAAACTTTTATAGCATGTTGTCCGCAGCCGATAAAGATATTTCTATGTTCTATAAGTACGGTGCCTGGTTCCAGGGTTCTTTCTGCCCTGGCAATTTTTAATAATTTTAATCGTTTATCTGCCCACATGCACCAAATACCCGGCCAGGGAGTATAGGCTCGGTACAGGTTATAGATTTGGTCGGCAGTTTGGGAAAAGTCAATGCGGCCGTCATCTTTATGTATAAGTTTAGTAAATGTTGCTAAACTATGATCTTGTACTTGGGGGATAATCTCTCCTTCCATATATTCCGGCAGGGTATTTAAGAGTAGCGTAGAGCCCGCGGCGGCCATTTTATGGCTTAACGTGGTAAAAGTGTCATCTGCACCTATCGTTACCCCCTCTTCAGACAAAATGGGGCCATGATCTACCTGTTCATCCATAAGCATTATCGTAACACCGGTTAGCGTTTCGCCATTTTTAATGGCTTCTTGAATAGGCGAGGCGCCGCGGTATTTGGGCAGCAATGATCCGTGTACATTGATTATGCCTTTGGAAAACGAATCAATGATGCTTTTAGGAATGATGAGTCCGTATTGGGCTACCACAGCTACAGATGAATCGGTTAGTGAAGTAAGGGAAAAATTTTTTAAAGTCTCCGGTTGTTTTATAGTTAAATTATGCCGTAAAGCCAATTTTTTTACCGCTGACTGCTCCAAAATTTGTTTGCGTCCGACTTTTCGGTCCGGCTGGGTAAAAACCATTTCCACGGAAAACTTGGGATCTTGCAAAAGTCCTTCCAAAATAACGGCCGCAAAATCTTGCGTGCCAAAGAAAACGATTTTAATCTTGGACATATTATGCTTGAGTTAAGATTAAATACCGACAAAGTATAGAGAAGTTTATTTGGCAGTTTCTTCAAGCGTGTGCAATTGTTTGGCTTTGGAAATAAAGAGAGTGCCGTTTAGATGATCTATTTCATGCTGGCAGATTCTGGCAAAAAAACCAGCGGCCGCAAATTCAATCTTCTCTCCTTCGGTATTTAAGGCCGTGACCTTTATTTTTTTATATCGCCTGACTTTGCCATATACTTTTGGCACGGATAAACATCCTTCTTCATCCCAATCACGCAGTATAGATACTTTTTCAAATGTTGGGTTTATTAAAACCAAATCCGTTTTTTTATCCGGCGTGAAATCTTTGGCGATTACGCACAGTTGAATTGGTTTGGCTGCTTGGATAGAAGCAATGCCAACGCCGTTTTTGACATACATGGTTTCTATCAAATCAGCCGTAAATTTTTTTATAGCGTCCGACTTTATTTCTGCCATGGTTAACTCGCGAGAAGGTTTGTATAGAAGGGGGTATTCTGATTCTTTTGGCACTTTTAAGAGCATACTAAGAAAAAGATAAGATTGAATTAGGATTAGGGTCTATTTTCCAATTATCCGGTATATGAGAAAGCAGCAGTTTAGTATTTTTTTTGTAATTTTCGTACTTTATTTTGGCTAGTAGTATTTGCCAGTATTGCCCATTATGGCGATAAGGAGAAGCTTCCCAAGGCCCCATTATTGTAATATCTTGGCTATTTTTGGTCAATTGTGTTAGTTTGGCAGCGATTTTGCGTGTTTCGGCTAATAAGGCCTCTTCTTTGGGATTCCCAGCCGTAATTTTTACAAGAAATTTGAATGGCGGATAGCCCAGTATACGTCTTTCGTCTAGCTGTTGCCCGTAAAAGGCAGTTGGGTCAAAAAGGGAAGTAAATACCAAGTGTTCGGGGTGGCTGGTCTGCACCACTAGTTGTGAATCGGCAGGTAAATTAAATTGAGCATCACGCAACTGTTGCCAAAGATTTTCAGAAATTTTGTATTCTGGAATAAAAAGCGAAGAGTCTGCATCCAGAAAAGCGAGTAATTTTATTTTGCTCCAATCAAGGCGAGTCCAGGCTAGCTGAGTGCCGATAATTATTTTATCTGCCCCGTACTGAGTCGGACTTGCGGCTCTAGTACCGGGGTCTGCCTTTGTATCTAGTTTTTTCAATTCGGTTTCATCGCTATCTATGCGAATAATGGGCCGAGTATCATTTTTCGGAACAATTTTTTTGATAAGTTCTTCGGCAAGCTGCGTGCCGGCGCCAAACATATTGATATTTGTACCTTGGCATTTTTTACATTCCAAGGACATATTTTCCGAGTACTGGCAGAAATGACAGCTTAGTCGTCCGGTATCTTGGTGATAGGTGAGAGAAAAATGGCAGTTCGGACATTTTAAGACATTGCCGCAATCTTGGCAGCCCACATAGCTTAGGGTGCCGCGGCGATTGATAAAGAGAAAAATATCGCCCGTTTTTATTTTTTGAAATGCTTCCAGCAGATCGTGGCTCATCAGAGAAAAGTTTTTTAACCGCCTTTGCGCGCGCATATCCACGATTTGAATTTCTTTTCGTATGGGTTTTATATCAATATGGCCGCCGGCGTATACTTTTTTTTGGGCAAAAAATAGGGTTTCCACGGTAGGCGTGTGGGATAGCAAGGTGAGTTGAGCGCCGTGACTGGTGGATAAAAACAAAGCCGCATCGCGCGTGTGGAGGCGTGGAGCCATATCCCAGCTTTTATAATTTGAATTGCCTTCGTCATCCAAAATAATATGCCGCAAATTAAACCACGGTAAAAACAAAGCGGCTCTGGTGCCGATAATGATGTTTTTTTCACCTCGCCAGATTTCCAGCCACCCGGTAAACAGCTCCTTTTCGTTGAGTTCGCTGGTAATTACAGTCGTTTTTTCCAAAATATTATTTGGAAGAATTGCCTTGATTTTTTCTACCGATCTTAATTCTGGAACTAGGAACAAGATTTGCGAATCCGCATATTTTAATTTTTCTAGGATACTGTTAGTTTTTTCCTCCGTGTTGTTATAGACAAATAATTCAGGCTTATGTCCGGTTTGTTTGGTGGAAAGTGTTGGGTTCGTATCCGGAGAAAAATCTTCGGATTGTAATTTTTGCAGTTTTCTTTTTTGCAGCGGAATTAAATTGTTTTTTAATAAAAATCCCAAAGATACATGGTAAAATTCGGAAATATCGGTTAAAAAGTTTAATTGTGCTTTAGATAGTATTGGTTTTTTAAAAACTATTTCGGTAATAGGTTTTAATTTTAAATTTTTGTTCGCGGCGCTTGATTCCAAATTAAAAACTACCCCAAATTCTTCTTTATTACGAAAAGGGATTTTTACGAGCTGTCCGATTTGGATCGTATCTCGGTACTGCTCCGGTACTATGTAATCCAAGAAAGGCAAGGATAGCGGCACTCGCTTGGCCGGAATAATTTGCACGATCATATTCGAAATGAGTGAATATAAAGTTAGATATATTTAACTTTATATAAGCGAATGAGAATAATGCGGCTTTAGCCCCTATACGCCAATCATTAAAGGGCAAAATTTGCCGTGAGATAGCCTACGCCAAACGGAGCTTCATAGGCGTAAGATTTGTAGTTGCTAGAAACACCCTGAAGAATGCCCATGAGAATTAAAAATGATCTAAAACCACATTCGGTGGCATTTGTTACCATCGTCTTATCCATTTGCAGCATGCCGGCCAAATTATGACCAGCCAAAAGTTCTTGGATTTTTTTATCAAATTCCGGTCCGGCGGGGTTGTATCCGGCCGGCGCGTCGGTAATTAAAGCGTGCGATAAATCTCCGGAAGCAATGACGGCTACGCGTTTGTTTGTTTCAGAAATTTTTTCCTTTATTAAATTACCAAAGGCCACATGTGTTTTCCAATCTAAGTCACAAAAACCGATCGGAATTATTTTGATATTTTTTAAGTGAGGGGTTAAGTAAATAAGGGGTACCGATGTTCCATGATCAAGATTTGGTTCGCTAATCATCGTAGCCGGTATATGTTCTTGATTTGCCGATTCGCGAATTGAAGAACTTAGGTATGTTTCACCATGAAATTTTATCTTTGTGCCCAAATCGCCAAACGCGCGCAAATCGGTTTGATAGGTAGGGTTAGCGTTAAGGGTAAAGGCCTCTTTAAACGCGTGGCCGTGCGGAGAAATGATAATTAAAATTTCAGGATGAGTAATATATAAATCTTTTTCCATTTGCTCCAAGCCTATTTTGGTTTTTTCCAACTTTTTCACCGCGCTGTGGCCGATGCTGGGAAGAATAAGGGGCGGGTGAGGGGTGATACCGGCAAACACTAAAGACATATAATAAATTAGTTGCTAGTTATTTTTACATTACCGCTTGAAATCCATTTGGCCATTTTGCTTGCTTCTTGGTCCTTACCTTTGCCGCCCATCGTAATAATCGTATATTGTTTTTTAGTTTTAACGGATTCTATTACCATCATGGTAACCACGCCGGCCTCATCGGTAGATCCGCTTTTACTGGCGATAATTTTATAATTTTTTGTTCCCGCCGGAGCGTAAATTGTAGGGCTAGTGACCGTATGTTTGGCGGCTTTACCCGCTTCTTTAAATGTATAACCAGTTTTGGCTAGGGCAGTTTTTATAGTGGCATTTTCCAAAACTTTGGTTATGATTTTTAAAGTATTGCGCGGGGTTGATTTGTTCTTAGCGTTCAAGCCGGTAACATCTACAATTGTGGTGTCATCCGCGCCCCAGTTTTCCAATCTGGTTCTGATGTTTTCAATAAATGCGGTTTCCGAAGATGCACTGGAATTTTGAGCCATCATCCGAGCGGTATTATTGGTGGAACCGATAAGCATCGCACTAAATATGTCGGTATTAAGCAGGGTAGCACCATTTTTTAAAGGTACGTTTCGGCCGGATGATTTTTGTTTGGCGCTGGAAAATACGGATGATTTGGTAAGACTGAAATCTTGATTTAAGGCTTCGTATGCAACCAGCAGCTTGGTTAACGATGCCGAAGAACGAGCTTGATCTATATTTTTTCCGGAAATAATGCGACCGCTTGGGTATTCGGCAACCAAATATGCCGGAACCGAAGTTTTGAACAGGTCGTCAACTTTTACTTCGCTGTCTCCCAGATATTTATTGCGAGAAGAAATAAGACTGCCGTTTATAAAGATAGGCTCGGCTTCCAAAATATTTACCAGGGTAATTGGGGCTACCACCAGGACATTTTCTCGTTTATATCCCAAGGCCGCGAATGTATCAACATCGGCAATTAAACGTTTCTTTCCATTTTCTATAACATATACATTACTGCTATCTTTTGTTCGTAACAAGGTGCCGTCTTTGAAATTAAGCGGAAGGTTGGCAACCTCTATATTTTTTATGTCTTTCAAGGTATGTTTTTCAACCGCTAAATTTTTATAATTTGTCGCAACAATGCTTTTATCGGTAATTGGATATAAAACACTATCTTTGAGCAGGTAGTAGGTATTGTTAAGATCGGTAATTTGGTACACGATGCCTTGAGGCGCGGCAGTCTCGGTGGTAATAACAGAGCCTAGAGGGTAGCCGGCAATATCCGCGTCAGTTATGTCTATGAATTCATCTGGGTTATAACCCATTTTTCTGACAACTTCAGCCGAAGCAAACGGACGCAGCGCATCATAATCTAACAGATAAAAACCGCCTGGAGTTTTAAGAATTGAGTAATTTGGAAAGGAAATTTCCGTACCAGTTTGATAATTGCTTAGTTCGGAATCGGGGACAGCCACAATCATTTTTGGGTCCGCGCGGCTAAGAAGCGTAGCTTGATTTTTAAATTTGCGTTTTACGTTATTTTGAATAAGCCAAACTTCGCTTGTTAATTCTGAACGCAACAAACTGCCGTTTGGATAAATTTGCGTGAACCAGGTATTCCAAATACGCCAGAAATTTTTATTGCCATGCAAGTGTGGGGTGTAGGTGTACAAAAAAGCCGTTGCCCAGCTTTGCGGAATAATAATCTGATTATCTATGGTGGTATTTTGATCTTTTTTCTTAACAAATGAACGATCGCTATTATTGTAGTACCAGCGGATAATACCGGCTGCGTTATCTACTTGTTTGCCAAAACCTTTGAATTTTAAAACATTCGGATCGCTGAGCGAACAGCTGTCGCAAACCCCGTAACCGGCAGCCCAATCCAGTTGCTTTTGAGTCGGCGCGTCATCGGTTACAAGGCTTTGTTCTTTTTGTAGCGTTACCAAAATATATTTTGGATTTATCTGGTATTCCAAAGCGGTTTGGTGGATAATTTCCGCGGCTGATTTTATTTGGCCGTTTAAATCCTCAGTCCTAAGAGTAGAAAGATAACTGCCTCTGTCTTCTAAAAATTTTTGTACATCACCCAAGCCCCAGTTGGCTGTGCTCTGCATTTCTTCATCGGAAATAATAAATTGCGGGTTGAATTCTACGGCTGCTAGAGCGGCGGAAGAGGGAAGGAGAAGGAGAGCGGTGATAAAAAAAGTGATAATTTTTTGCATAGAAAATAAGGGAAAATAACAGGATTTCTTAATACCTAATTATAACACACTTTGCTTTGGCGCTCAATCTCTTATTTTTAGCCAAAAAATTGACTTTTATATATAAATTTGTTTATATATTCGCACGGATTTTACCGTAGAAGGACGTGTGCCATGTTTGTTTCCTCTCTCGTTACGTTCAATCTGGCGGGGTTGTGCGATCTTCCGTCAGATCTGGGGCGGTCGCTATCTGCTGGTGAGATCAGTCATATCCTTGAAGTGTGTGGAGCGCTTTGGCTCCATGATGGTGATGCTCATAGGCCGCATGCGGAACTTACTTCAGGTAAGTGCAGCGATGGGTTTGTGAATGTGCAACAAGCACTTTGCCACACTCCAATCGCCGAGATCTTGGCTGACCAGCTGATGCTGAAAGTGAGTGATGTCTACCATGGCCCAGTAGATTGGGTTGCGGGTTCGGATCATGCCGCAGCCACCCTTTCGTATAGCGTTGCCGTCAGAAACCGTGCCAGGCACGATTTTACGGAGAAGGGGGATGGCAAATCTCAGAAGTGGAGCCGGTTCAAGATCGGTCCGGGCGAAGCGGTTCTGCAGGTGGAGGAGTTGATCACCACACTCTTGACGATGGAGGCCGTGCGAAAAGGTATTCGCGCCGCTCATGAGTGGAATATTACCTTTACTCCGGTTGTTGGAGTTTTGGTCAATCGATCTTCGGCACAGGAGTTTGAAGGAAGTCCGATCGTATCTCTGGCTACATACGATATCAAGACTTGGGAACCATCTGATTGTCCGTTGTGCGCGGCTGGTTCCAAGCGTGTGCGACCCAAGGCCAACTGGGTTGAGCTTACTGGTCGAGCTACCTGACGAGCTGGCAACTAGAGTCTGTTTAGAATCGGAGGGTTTAATGAAACTGCCCGTCGATTCGTTAGATTTTTATAATAGAAATTTAGCGAATCGGGCAGTTTTTGTTTTTTAGAAATTTTGACATACCTTTTTACTTGCTATAGACTTCTTTCACAAGAAGGGCTTACAACAAGCCCATCACAATTTGGGGAGGTATTTTGTCATGATGCAATCGCGTTTGACTGCCAATCATGTTGTTCTAGCCGCCGACACCCTTACACTCGAGCAGTGTTTGCGGCTCGGTCCGCTCATCGGCAATCGCGTCTACGCCGTCAAGATCCATGTCCTGTGGGATCGGCATGGGCCATCGGTCGTCAATCAGCTCAAGGAAGCTGGTTTCCGTCGGGTTTGGGTGGACCTAAAGCTGCACGATACCTCGGACACTGTCGCATTGCGCGCGAAAGAGGTGGCTGAGGCTGGAGGTGATATTGTGAGTGTGCACATATCTGGCGGCAAGAGGATGATGCAGGCTGCGAAGAAGTCAGGGATTAAGGTCTTCGGCATCACCATCCTTACCTCGCTTGAAGAGCGTGAGGTGATGGAGGTCTACCGTAGCGACGTGCTGCAGAACGTGATGTCGCTTGCGCTCAAGGCAAAGCAAGCGGGGATCGATGGGGTCGTCTGTTCACCGCGAGAAGTTGTGGTGCTTGCTAGCTGGAACGAACTCGCTGGTCTCAAGTTCGTCACTCCCGGTGTTCGTTCGCCGGGAAAGGAAGTTCATGATCAGAAGCGTGTGGGTACGCCAGCCAAGGCCAGGGAGGACGGTTCCAACCTTCTTGTCATGGGTCGTCAGCTCACGGAGGCGGAAGATCCGGTTGTTGAGCTGGATCATGTCGAGGGGGAACTCAGCCTGCCCTCGTGAGGTACACTTCGTCGGTTGTTCTGTCGCTACAAGAAGTGATAGAACAGTCAGCAAGGTCTCCTGTTGTTGCTGTGCTAAATATTTATTAATTTAGTAGAGCAACGGAGATCTTGAAAATAGGAATTATAAATAAACCGCTCAATTTCTCGAGCGGTTTATTTATTTTAATTTCCGAGTATGTATGAAAAATACCTTAGTGCTTTTCCAAAACAATTTTATTTCTTCCCGCGCTTACCTTTACCATATCGCCAGGTTTAAACCGTTTTTCAATCAAATCCATGGCCAGTAAATCCAGAAGTTCCGTTTGAATAACTCGTTTCAGCGGTCTGGCGCCATAATTTTCATCAAAACCTTTTTTAACCAAATATTTTTCGGCGCTGGCATCAATCTCAAGCGTAATTTTTTGTTGCAATAATCGTTCCTTTACTTTTTCCAGCTGCAATTTTACAATGCGGGAAATATCTTTTTCAGTTAAGGAATGGAAAATGATAATATCATCTATACGGTTTAAGAATTCCGGTTTAAAATGGTTTTTTAACCCCTCCATGATTTTTTCTTTCATGGTTTTTTCGTTACGGTTTGTTTCGCTGCCATTGAAACCAAATTCACCCTTTTTATTCCAATCAAGAATTAAATTGCTGCCAATGTTGCTGGTCATAATTACCACCGTATTTTTGAAGTTTACTTTTCTTCCTTTGGCATCGGTCACATGGCCGTCATCCAAAATTTGCAACAAAATATTAAAGACATCCGGGTGCGCTTTTTCAATTTCATCAAAAAGTATGACCGAATATGGTTTGCGGCGTACAATTTCCGTAATTTGGCCGCCTTCCTCAAAGCCTACGTATCCGGGAGGGGAGCCGATAATTTTGGAAACTGCGTGTTTTTCCATATATTCACTCATATCCACGCGGATCATGGCATTTTCCGTATCAAACATAAATTCAGCCAGCGCTTTGGCAAGTTCGGTTTTACCAACACCCGTTGGGCCTAGAAAAATAAACGACCCGATAGGGCGGTTTGGTTCGGCAATACCCGCACGCGAACGGCGAATAGCGTTGGAAACCGCTTTTACCGCTTCTTCCTGGCCCACCACTCGTTTGGCCAAATCATTTTCCATGTGGGCTAATTTTTCCGCTTCGGTCATCAGCATTTTGTATACCGGAATGCCGGTCCAGCGAGCCACAACCCTAGCAATGTCTTGTTCGGTAACTTCTTCCTTTAGAATGCCGCTGCTTTTTTGAATATTAGCGAGCTTGATTTCTTCCTGGCGCACCTCGGCTTCCAAAGCCGGAATTTTTCCATACCTAATTTCGGCTACTTTTTGCAAGTCGCCACGGCGTTCCTCAATTTCCGCTTTTTGGCGGATTTCCTCAATTTCTTTTTTATGTTTATGAATGCTGGTGATAATTTCTTTTTCATTTTTCCATCGGGCCTCCAGTTCGGTGCTTCTATCTTTAAGTTCCGCCAGGTCTTTTTCAATTTTTTCCAATCGTTCCTGAGCTTCCTTTTCTTTTTCTTTTTTTAAAGCGCGTTTTTCAATTTCCAATTTCATCATGGCCCGTTTCATTTTATCTAGTTCATCGGGCATGGAGTCTATTTGCAAACGCAAAGCGGAAGTCGCTTCATCTATTAGGTCTATAGCTTTGTCCGGCAAGAAACGATCAGCAATATAGCGCTGCGACAAATCCACGGCCGCCAAAATCGCCGTATCGGTAATACGCACACCATGATGCACTTCGTATTTTTCTTTAATTCCGCGCAAGATAGCGATAGCATCATCGCGAGATGGCTCGTTTACCATTACCGGTTGGAAACGTCGCTCCAAGGCCGCGTCTTTTTCTATGTATTTTTGATATTCTTTTAGAGTCGTAGCGCCAATCGTATGCAGTGTGCCGCGAGATAGAGCTGGTTTAAGCATATTGGATGCGTCCATTGATCCTTCGGAAGAGCCGGCACCAACAATCGTATGCAGTTCGTCAATAAACAAAATTATTTTGCCAGCAGATTGATCTATTTCTTTTAACACGGCCTTAAGACGGTCTTCAAATTCACCGCGGAATTTGGTGCCGGCAAGCAAGGCGCCAATATCCAGCGTGATTACTTCTTTATTTTTTAATGATTCCGGAACATCGCCGTTTACAATTCGTTGCGCCAAACCTTCGGCAATAGCTGTTTTACCGGTTCCAGGTTCACCGATAAGTACCGGATTATTTTTTGTACGGCGGCTTAAAATTTGAATAACACGGCGAATTTCATCGTCGCGGCCAATTACGGGATCAAGTTTTTCTTTGTATGCCAAATCAGTTAAATTTTTTCCATACTTTTCCAAGACATTATATTTACTTTCGGGTTCCGGACTATCTACTTTTTGGTTGCCGCGAATGCCGGCCAAAACTTTTAAGGTTTCATCGTAGTTTACAGTGTTAGCTGCCAGCAAGTCGTGTATTGGATTATGGCCAACTAAAAAAGATAAGAACAAATGTTCCACGCTAATATATTCATCTCCCATTTTTTTGGCTTCACCGACGGCAGTTTGGAAAATATAAATCATGCCCTGGCTAAGCAAGATTTGGCCAATGCCGCCAGCAGGCATAGCGCCGGGCTGTTTAGGCAATTTGTCTATCAAACTTTGCGCGCCGGCTTTAAGGGCAATGATATTGGCATTGAATTTATGTAACACTGAAACAACTACACCATCGGTATCTTCCAGTAAGGCAAAAAATAGGTGGGGAGGTTCAATTTGGCTTTGCCCGTTTTCATAAGCGATTCGGGCGGCATTTTGGATAATTTCTTGGGATTTATTTGTAAAGTTTTGGGGAATCATATATAGGGGGTAGTTAAGTAAAGAGTAGGGAGTAGTTATCACTCTATAGATAGGAGTGATAACAGTATAGCATCTTGTTAAATCATGTCAAGTTTGATAGTATTTTCATTATATTCTAGCATAACCGCATGGCAAATACGAATAAAAAAATCATTCCAGAACATATAGCTATAATTTTAGATGGCAATCGCCGTTGGGCCAAAGAAAGAAGCTTGCCTACTTTTTTTGGCCATAAAAAGGGTATGGAGAATGCCAAAAAAATAGTTATATACGCGCAAAAAGTTGGGATAAAAATTATTACCATGTTTGCCTTTTCTACGGAAAATTGGTCGCGTTCGGAAAAAGAAGTAAATTATCTCATGAAGCTTTTTGAAAATTATTTGGATAAATACATTGATGAGTATCATAAACGCGGCATAAAATTCAGGCATATTGGCGCGTTGGAAAAATTACCTGTGTCGCTGCAAAAGAAAATTAAAAATGCCGTTGAGTTAACCAAAAATAATACAGGCATTGTTGCTAATTTGGCTCTAAACTATGGTGGCCGAGATGAGATAAAAAGAGCTGTGCAAAAATTGATAAGTGAGGGAGTGAAAGCTGGTGATATTACTTTAGATTTAATTAGTGAAAGTTTGGATACGGCTGGATTACCAGATCCAGATTTAATTATTCGTACTTCTGGTGAACAGAGAACTTCTGGTTTTTTAATTTGGCAGGGCGCATATAGCGAACTGTATTTTCCGAAATGTCATTGGCCGGATTTTGATGAAAAAGAATTTGATAAAGCAATAAAAGAATTTAATAAGAGACAAAGACGGTTTGGAAAGTAATTTTATATGAATAACCCAGAAAATCCTCAAGAATTATTAGAATGCTTTGACGAACAAGGTGTTATTATCGAGCCTCATACCCGTACGGAAGTGCATGCTAAGCCTTTACAGTATTGGCACGGTGTCGTCAATGTTTGGCTTGTAAATAGCGCTGGTGAGTTGCTATGCTCAAAACGTGCCGAAAATTTGTCTGGCAATCCGGGGAAATGGCAAACTTATTTTGGCGGACATATAAAAGCCGGGAAAAGTTTTAAAGAAAATGCGGTGTTGGAATTAAATGAAGAGGCGGGTGTAGAGATTGATCAAAATAACTTATTTTTAATTGCAAAAGGTACGAACGATGCGGATAAGCATTATTTTGAAAGTTATGCGTATTTATTTAATGGTTCAGTTAATGATTTGAAATTTAATGATGGAGAAGTAACTGAAGCCAGGTGGTATACAATGGGCAATTATTGGGCAGAAAGAAATAAAAATTTAGAAAATTGGTGCAATGGCTGTAAACCTGAGAATCAGGAATTGATTAAAAATTGGTTAGCCTTAAGTACACAAATTTTAGGTATAAATGTTAGCAATATATCTAAAAAAAGTGCTTTGGAAAAAGTAGTTGAGTTTTTAAAATCGGATAATCAATATAAAATATTTACACCAAATCCGGAAATGGTAGTAAAAGCACAAAAAGACGAATATTTTAAACAAGTTTTAAATAGCGGTGATTTGAATTTGTGTGATGGTATGGGCCTGCAGATTTTTACTGGAATAAAACGAATTCCAGGTGTAGATTTTATGTTAGAAGTTTGTAAGTTAGTGGCGGAGCAGGGGAGAGGAGTCTATTTATTGGGTTCTGGAAATGACAAGGTGGTACAAGGTGCTTGCCAAGAGTTAAGCAAAAAATTTCCTAATTTAAAAATATCTGGGTATAACAAAGGGCCGGTATTGCAAGAGGTTTGTCATTCTGAGCAGAGCGAAGAATCCCTCTTGTCCGAACGAAAGGGATCCTTCACGTCCGTTCAGGATGACAGCGTTATTGTAAATGAGATTAATCAATCTGGAGCGGCAGTTTTATTTGTCGCCTTTGGCATGGGTAAGCAAGAAAAATGGATTTATGAAAATTTAAGCAAAATGCCGAATGTAAAAGTGGCTATGGGAGTGGGTGGAGCATTTGATTTTATATCTGGAAAAATAAACCGCGCCCCTTTATTTTTACGTAAGTCTGGGTTAGAATGGGTCTATCGTTTGATCCGGGAACCAAAGCGAATCGGCAGGATTTTTAACGCGACTATTAAATTTTGCTACCTGGTATTTAAGAGAAAAATATTATAATTTTATGGCTGAAAAGTTTAGACCAGATTTTCTTTCTGCAACTCCAGATATTCAAGTTGGCCCGTTAGCTAACGATGAATACGGAGAAGGATATTTGGTGCGTGTGGGTAACCTGGAAGGTCTGCCGGAGCATGTTAAAGAGCAAGTTCCTAATGGCTTTGTTTTAAAAGAGTATAAATCATTTGTAGCAAATTATGGCACAGGCCTAATGACTGGAGGGGGTATATTTTCTCTTGTGCCAGGCCCAGAGCGGAATTTTGTATTAAGTTTGAAAGCCGCGATAGAAAATTTTGCGCGAAAAAATAAGCGTTTTCCTTCCGAAGAAGAAGTTAGAGTAGAAATTGTTGCGGACTCATCCTTTCAAGATCAATTTGGCGGTAGGGCCGCCTGCAAAGATCTTTACTATCGAACTTACACTAAAGCGGCTGAAGCAGAACTATTACGTAGACACACAGTTATAAAAAACTATTTTGCTAAATCTTTACCCGACCTTGTTGTGCCAACACGTATTTTTATAGATAATGATGTGAAAGTTAAAGAAAAACGTATATATGAACTTCAGCCCCGCGTAGAGGCCGTGCCCTTTAAAAAATCAGAAGGAGCAGGGGTATTTGATTCAGAAACAGGACGAACAATGATAGGGTGGGATGTGGGGGAAGCATTTATTCAACGTATTAAAGAAAAATTTCCAAAAAAGATACCTTTATTTAAAAAAGAGCTTATTACTTTTATTGAACAAATAAAAAAAATGCCTTCCGAAACAGGCTATCTGCCTTATGATTGTGCCCACCTTTCTAATCTGTTATTCACAGAAAATGGATTAAGACTAGCGGACACAAATGCGGTTATCCCGATTCCATCCGAACCATCTGAGGAGGAAAAAGAGCATATTGAGATATATATGGAACACTTTAACCACGATATAAAAACACTGGAGTTATTAGAGGCAAGACTGTAAATTATGATTATTTAATATTTTTATGATCAAAACCCGTTTTGCACCCAGCCCCACCGGATATTTACATGTAGGAGGTCTACGCACCGCTTTGTATTCATATTTATTTGCCAAAAAACATGGTGGTAAATTTTTGTTGCGCATAGAAGATACGGATAGAGAAAGGTATGTGGCCGACGGCGTGGCAAATATTTTAAAATCACTGTATTGGGCAAGTGTTGTGCCCGATGAGGGTGTCATCCTGAGTGAAGCGAAGGATCCCTCTCGTTCGGATAAAAGGGATTCTTCGGCAAAGCCTCAGAATGACAATTTGCGAATTACTCAAAAGGGTGAAAATGGACCATATACACAATCAGAACGTTTAGATATATATAAAGAATACGCACAAAAGTTACTTGATGCTGGACATGCATATTATTGTTTTTGCAGCTCCGAAAGATTAGAAAAATTACGAGCCGATCAACAGGCCAAAAAAATGCCAACGGGCTACGATGGTCTTTGCGCAAAACTTGACCCAACAGAGTCTAAACAAAAAGCAGAGGCAGGAGAAAAACATGTAATGAGACTTAAAATGGACAAGCACGGCGAAACTGTTTTTAATGATTTGATTCGCGGAGAAGTGCGTTTTAAAAATGAATTGGTAGACGATCAGGTACTAATAAAATCAGATGGTTTTCCTACTTATCATTTTGCGGTGGTGGTAGATGATCATTTAATGGGTATTACCCATATTATCCGCGGCGAAGAATGGATAAGCAGCGTGCCAAAGCATGCTCAACTATATAAATACTTTGGTTGGGAAATTCCCGAGATGGCTCACTTGCCACTATTGCTTAACCCAGATAAATCCAAGCTCAGCAAACGCCAAGGTGATGTAGCTGTAGAAGATTATATGAAAAAAGGTTATTTACCAGAAGCGCTGGTAAATTTTGTGGCATTTTTGGGTTGGAATCCGGGCACAGAAAAAGAAATGTATACAATGGAAGAATTAGTTAAAGATTTTGATTTAGCCAAAGTCGGTAAAACCGGCGGGGTTTTTAATATTGAAAAATTAGATTGGTATAACAAACAATATATTAAAAATTTATCCAACGCAGAGTTGGTAGAAAAAGCCATGCCTTGGCTGGAAGAAGCGGGGGTAGGCGGCCGTCCAATTCTAGAGAAAGCCGTGTCATTGGAAAGAGAAAGAATTACAATTTTGTCCGAATTGCCGGAAGCAATTAAATTTGTTTTTGAGCTGCCAGATTATAAAGCTGACACACTAGTCTGGAAAAAAAGTTCAAACGAAGAGGTAAAAAATATTTTGCCAAAACTTATAGAATTTTTTGATACAGTTGATGAAAACGATTGGGATAAACAAGTTTTAGAAGAAAAAACCAAAATTTGGATAGCTGAGAAAGGATTCTCTGTTGGTTCTGTACTCTGGCCAATGCGCGTGGCATTATCTGGACAAGAAAACTCCCCGGGTCCTTTTGAAATTGCCGAAGTTTTAGCCAAAAAACAAACAATTACAAGACTTCAAATTGCCTTAGAAAAGTTATAGGGCAACAGTAAGCAATTAGTATGGTATAATATCTCACAGATATAAGCTCTGGTAGTGAGGGCGCCTGTTTTTGTTTATGCGCAAACACCTGCCGTGTCCCAAGAAATCGCCGAATTAAACAAGCAAATTGCCGAGAAGAAAGAAAAAATAAGACAACTTGAAGAAACCATAGCCAAGTACAATAAAAATATTGAGAAAAAACAAACCGAAGCTCAGTCGCTTAAAAATCAACTGAGTATTTTAGATAACCATATTGCCAAGGCTGAAGCCGATCTGGTATTAACCGAAGAAAAAATAAAACAGGCGCAACTTCAAATTGAAGCGCTGCAGTTAACTATCGCGGCCAAAGAAGCGACACTTCTAAAACAAAAAGATATCGTCACCAAAATAGTGCAGGGTATAAACGCGGATAAGGAAAAAAATTATCTGGAAGTTTTACTTACCAACGATAGTTTTGCGGATTTCTACGATCAGCTGCAATACACGGTAAAGATATACAAGGATATGGGGAAATCCGTAAAAGTATTGCGTTTGGTAAAAGAGGATTTGCAGAAAAAAAGAGACCAGTTAGAAGCTACTAAAAAAACATACGAAGATTTAAAAACAGATTTGGAAGAAAAAAAATCACGATTAGAAACTCAGTCAGACGCCAAAAGTCAGCTGCTTATATCAACCAAATCTTCGGAAATGCAATATCGTACGCTGCTTTCTAGTTTAAAACAACAATACCAGGCGGTAATTAACGAACAGCGCGCCTACGAAGATCAGGTAAGAAAGAAACTGGAAGAACAAAATAAATTAAGTACAAGCATTGATTCCTTTGCCTGGCCCGTGCCGAATCGTACAATTACGGCCATGTTTCACGATCCGGATTATCCGTTTAGAAATGTATTTGAGCATAGCGCCATAGATATCCGCGCTTCGCAAGGTACGCCGGTAAGAGCCGCAGCATCGGGGTATGTGGCCCGTGCCAAAACCTGTACCGCCTCTACTTGTTATGCGTATGTTTTAATCGTTCATACAGGCAATTTATCCACCTTGTATGGCCACCTAAGCCGCATAGATGTCGCTGGAGATCAGTTTGTAAATAAGGGTGATATTATTGGTTTTTCCGGCGGTAAGCCCGGAACTGTAGGCGCCGGGCCATTTGTAACCGGCCCTCATTTGCATTTTGAAGTGCGTTTAAACGGAATTCCGGTTGATCCGCTGGGGTATTTATAATTACTAGGGGTGAATAAAAAGAAAAGAATTTTCTTTTTTGAAGCCCGACCTACCCGCTAATGCAAGCATAGCGTTGCGGGCGGGCGTAATTATGAAGAAAATTAAAGTCGGAGTTCTGATGGGAGGGCCGTCATCGGAAAGAGAAGTGTCGCTCGTAACCGGTAAAGCCGTATTTGATAATTTAGACAGAAAAAAATACGCGCCAGCAGTGGTAGAAATGAAAAAAGACGGTACTTTTTGGTTACATAAAAAACCCGCCCGACCGAACGGAATCGGTCATTCGGGCGGGCGCAAACTTGATTTACAAAACAAAGACAGAAATCTATTTGATATTATTTTTATTGCCATGCATGGCTCGCCCGGAGAAGATGGAGGCGTGCAGGGGATGTTGGAAACTTTGAACATTAAATACACGGGTCCGGGAGTCCTTGCCAGCGCCTTGGCCATGAATAAAGTTTTTTCAGCGCAAATTTATTTTGCCAACAATTTGCCATATCCAAAATTTATCCATTTTAAATATGACGGCTGGAAACGTGAAAGCGCGCAAATTACGGAAGAAATTAACAACATAGGATTTCCGATAGTAATAAAGCCGGTAAGCGAAGGTTCGGCCGTGGGGGTGAGTATTGTAAAATCTAACAATGGCTTAAAAAAAGCAATTGATAAAATAATTAAAAAATTTCCTTGGCTGATGGCCCAAAAATTTGTGGCCGGCCAGGAAGCAACCTGTGGGGTTTTGGAAAAAAATGGTACAATAATGGCGCTGCCGCCCACGCATATTCTGCCAAAGATGGGAGAATTTTACGATTATAAGTCAAAATATAAAACTGGAGGCTCGACTCATATTTGTCCCGCGGATTTTGATGAACAAATAAATTTGGAAATACAAAAATTAGCCGTGCAAGCGCACAAAGCCTTGGGTTGTCGCGGCATGTCTAGAACCGATATTTTTGTGGGGGATGACCCCGATACTAGAGTCGCAGGAGCGACTCAGTACGGGGCAGGTAAAAAATTATATATCTTGGAAACTAATACCATTCCGGGCATGACACCAACCAGCTTGTTCCCCGAAGCTGCAGGCAAGGCCGGTATCAGTTTTTCACAAATGCTCGATTATATTATTAAGACAAGTTTATAGATATGGCAAAGCCAGTCACGCATAATTTACATAAACTTTTTAATCCAAGCTCTGTTGCTATTTTAGGAGCTTCGCGCGATGAAAAAAAGATCGGCAATATAGTGCTTAGAAATATCGTTAATTCCGGTTTTAGAGGCAAGATTTTTCCGGTCAATCCAAATTCCAAAGATATAAACGGATTAACATGTTATGGCAGTTACGCGAAATTGCCGGAGATTCCGGATTTGGCAATTTTGTCACTGCCTTCGGATTTAGCTTTAGAACTTTTAGAACCGATTGCCAAAAAAGGCACAAAAAATATTATCATATTCAGCGCCGGTTTTAAGGAAATCGGCCCTGAAGGAGAAAAAAAAGAAGAGGAATTGCGCGCGGCCGCGCAGAAATTTGGTTTAAATATATTGGGTCCGAATTGTCTTGGCTTTGCCAGCACTTTAAGCAGTTTAAATGCCACATTTAGCAGAGTCGGCGGAGCCAGAGGCAATTTAAGATTTATATCTCAATCCGGAGCGCTGGCTTCCGGAATTTTTGATTGGGCCAGACAAAATACTATTGGTTTTAGCGAGTTTATTACGCTGGGCAATAAAGCGGTGTTAAATGAAAATGATATTTTGCAGTATTGGTTAACTAAACCCAAAACCAAAATAACTGATCCGGGTTTATCCAGATGCCAGCCTATAGGGTTATATTTGGAATCAATAGATGAAGGACAGAAATTTTTAGAATTAGCCTCTAAAGTTTCGTTTACCGATCCGATTTTTATCTTAAAACCCGGTAAATCAAAACATGCGCAGCAAGCCATTCGCTCCCACACCGGATCAATGGCCGGGGATGATGCGGTGCAAGATGCGGCATTTGCGCAAGCCGGCATAATTCGGTGTGAGGGTGTGGAAGATATGTTTGATTTGGCAAAAGTTTTCTCTTGGGAGAATGCCCCGAAAGGGCCGAGGGTAGCCATAGTATCCAATGCCGGCGGACCGGCGGTTATTAGTACTGATGCTTTAGAAAAAGAAGGTTTAGAACTTGCGGCGTTAAGTAAAAATACAAAAGTAAAATTAGAAAAGAATTTGCCGCGCGCCGCAAATGTGGCAAACCCGGTTGATGTTTTGGGCGATGCTCTGGCAGGCAGATATCATGAAGCCATAGAAGATGTTTTGGTGGAAAAAGGCGTAGATGCGCTTGTGGTAATTTTAACGCCGCAAATAATGACCGAAATAGAAACCACCGCGGATCTGATTGGCAAATTATCCGCAAAATACGGCAAACCCGTAGTGTGTTCGTTTATGGGAGCCGATCTTATTCATACTGCTGAAGAAATTTTAAATAAATATAAGATCCCATCGTTTAGATTCCCGGAACGGGCTATAAAGGCCTTGGCAAAAATGTGGCAATGGCGATCGGTAGCTGAAAAACAAAAAGCGCAAGTAAAACAGAAAAAACAAAAGCTGGTTTCTAAACATAGCACAAAAAAAATCAACGCCATAATCCAATCTTTGGAAAAAAATAACAAAGTACTCTCGGCAGCTCAAGCCGACGAGGTATTAAATACGTTTGGCATTAAAACGCCAAAGTCCGCAACTATTAATAATTTAGAAGAAGCGCGTAATTTTGCGCAAAAAAATAAATGGCCGGCAGTGCTTAAAATTTCTTCGCCATTTTTGATGCATAAAACCGAAGCGGGAGCCGTAATTAAAAATATAAATAATAATGAACAATTAGAAAACGCATGGACAAAAATTACGGCCATAGTAAAAAAATTACCGAATAAATCAAACTGTTTTATACAAATTCAACAGCAGATCGGCGCGGGAGTGGAAGTTATTGCGGGCATTAAACATGACAGCAGTTTTGGCAACGTGCTTATGTTTGGCGCGGGTGGAATACTCGCCGAACTAATAGGGGACAGTAATTTAAAAATGCTGCCAATTGATAGAAAGCGCGCCTTAGAACTTATATTTTCATCAAAAGTATATAAACTACTCGCCGGATTTAGAAATCAAAAATCGTACGCTGTAGATAAATTAGCAGATTTGCTTATGCATTTGGGAAATCTGGCGCAAACAACAGATCGGTTTAGTGAAATTACGATCAATCCGATTATAGTTACCGAAACCGATGCCTGGGCCGTAGATCCAAGAATCATAGTCAGATAATATTAAGGTATGCAACCATTTAGCGTAAAAATTGGCGGAGAAGCGGGGTTTGGCATCATGTCCTCTGGTTTGATTTTTTCTAAAGTTGCGACTCGTTCCGGCTACCATGTATTTAATTATATGGAGTACCCCTCCATCATTAGAGGCGGGCATAATGTAATGCAGATAATGGTATCGGAAAAATCGATTGCGGCTTCATACAAGCATACGGATTTTTTAATTGCTTTAAATCAGCAAACCATAGACCTGCATGTTTCAGAGCTTTCACTAAACGCTGGTTTGATGTATGACTCTGCAACGTGCGTGCTGCCAAAACTCCCCAAAGGAGTAACTGTTTTTGATATTCCGATTGATAAAATAGTCAGAGAAATTGGCGGGTCGTTTATTTTTAGAAATACTATAGCGATCGGCGCAGCCGCGGCGCTGGTTGGAGGCGATATAAAAATTTTGAAAGATTTGCTAGCGGAAGGGTTTGCCGGTAAATCAAAAGAACTCATAGAGAAAAATTTTCGCGTTGCCGAAGCCGGATATAACTACGCGCGCCAGCAGTATGCTAATAAAACCAAGCCAATACTTGCGATAAAAAAGAAAAAACAAAAACAAATGGTAATAGCCGGCAATGACGCGATCGCTCTGGGTTCAATTGCTGCAGGCATGCAATTTGCCGCTATTTACCCTATGACGCCGATTAGCAATATTTTACATACTTTGGCGCCACTACAGGAAAAATATAATTTTATTTATAAGCAACCCGAGGATGAAATCTCGGCCATTAATATGGCTATTGGCGCTTCGTTTGCGGGAGCTAGGGCCATGACTGCGTCTGCGGGCGGGGGATTTTGTTTGATGAGTGAGGGCTATGGCTTGGCGGCTATGACCGAAACCCCGCTGGTTATTATAGAAGGTATGCGCGGCGGTCCGGCTACGGGTTTGCCAACGTGGACCGAACAGGGTGATTTACGATTTGTTTTGCATGCGCATCAAGGCGAGTTTCCAAGAATTGTTTTGGCAGCCGGTGATGCGAACGAAGCATTTCATCTTACCATGCAAGCGTTTAATTTGGCAGATAAATATCAAACCCCGGTAATAATTATTGTTGACAAACAAGTGTGCGAAAGTCATTTTAGCGTTAGTCCGTTTGAGTATAATAAATATATAGCAGACAGAGGAAAATTTACGGTTAAAAAACAAGCAAGCTATAAACGCTATGCTCTCAGTAAAGATGGCATATCATTGCGCAGCATTCCAGGTGTAGGCAATCATATTGTCGTCAATTCCGATGAACATAATGAATTGGGGTATTCCAATGAAGAGGCTAAAAATAGATTGGATCAGATGAGTAAGCGTATGCAAAAATTGGCTACCTGTGCCAAAGAAGATCTAGCTAAGCCGGAGTTGATCGGGCCAAAAGATGCGGATGTAACAATAGTATCCTGGGGCAGCAATAAAGGCGCAATCTTAGAGGCCATGAATGATTTTGATAATGTAAATTTTTTACATCTGACTTGGATCAGTCCGTTTCCAACCGAGGCCGTGAAAAATATTTTGCATAAAGCAAATAGAATTTTAAATATAGAATGTAATTCTACGGCACAGATGGCCGGACTTATTAAAGAAAAAACCGGCATTGGCATAAAAGATAATTTATTAAAATACGATGGCCGGCCGTTTTTCCCGGAAGAAATCATCGCGAAAATTAAAAAAATGTTGTAAATCGCTATGACTACTGTACAAAATTTAAAAACTCCTAATGCGTGCAATTGGTGTCCGGGATGCGGCAATTTTGGCATTTGGACAGCAGTTAAGGAAGCCGCGGCTAAGGAACGCTGGAATAATACCAACAGCGTGATTGTGGCTGGCATCGGTTGCCATGGTCATATTAATAATTTCATTGAACTGAGCAGTTTTGAGGGGCTGCACGGCCGGGCTATACCGGTGGCTTCGGCTATAAAAATGGTGAACCACAGGCTAAATGTAATGGTTTTTACCGGGGACGGAGATTGTTTGGCTGAGGGCGGTAATCATTTCATGCATGCGGCTCGCCGTAATCAAAATTTGACGGTTATTTTGCACGATAATGCTATTTATGGCCTTACTACCGGACAAACTTCGCCGCGTTCTCCGCACGGCTTTAAATCAAAATCAACTCCTATGGGGAATTTGGATGAACCGATTAACCCGCTTACGCTGGCCATATCTGCCGGAGCCACGTTTGTCGCCAGAGCATATTCAGGTGATATTCCTCGTCTCACAGATTTAATTATTCAAGCAAATAACCATAACGGTTTTTCGGTGTTGCAGATTTTACAGCCATGCGTAACGTTTAATAAAATCTATTCACATACCTTTTTCCAGGAAAATACGTATCATTTGCCCGCAAGTTATAATCCGCAAGATAAAACCGCGGCCTTTGCCAAAACCTTGGAGTGGGGAGAAAAACAAATTCCGGTCGGCGTAATTTATAAAGAAGATAGGCCGTCGTACGAAGATCAAGTGCCGCAAATTAAAGCCGCGCCTCTTATTTCGGTAGCCGCGAAAAAAAGAAATATCAACGAAACATTGGAAACATTTTTATGAAGAAGATTCTATTAATATACGCTACGCATTCCGGCAGCACCTTTGTAGCCGCGCAAATCATGAAGGAAATTTTGTCAGCCGATTTTGAAGTGGTAATGCAAAATGCCTTGGAGTCAAAACCCGCAGATATAAAAAATTATGATACGGTTATTTTAGGTTCCCCAAGCTGGTTTAGCAGAGGAGAAGAGGGAATGCCATCCGAAACCATGCTGAAATTAATGGATGTTTGGGGCAAACAGAATTTATCCAACAAGCATTTCGCGGTATATGGCTGCGGTGACGATAGTTATATGACTTTTTGCGGCGCGGTAGATCATCTGGAAAATTTTGTAAAAAACGTAAAAGGCGAATTTATTCTACCATCACTTCGCCTTAACGGCTTCTTTTTTGACGTGGATAAAAACGTAGAACAGGTAAAAAAATGGGCCGCTGATCTAAAAGTTAAAGCCAGCGCGATCTGGTAAAGATTTTAAGAAAGTTGTGGTAATTGCGGGTAGAAATAGGGGAGAGGCCCTTTTCAATTTCGCAGTATTCTAAAAAAGTGGGGATGTGGAAGGTGACGGGTTGATTGGATTTGTGCATAAGCTTGTATTAACCGTATTTTTATTATATCATAAAATATTATACGACGTATCTTAATTTTATGAGTAGTTTCTTAAAAACCCGTGCGGCCACATTATTTTGGGGATTTGCGGTAACGTATTTTTTTACCGGCCATATTGTTACTTCCCTTAAGATTTTTGCCGTTATGGCAATTGGCAACACGCTTATCATGTGGAAGTTAGTAAAATAAGGAGGTCTATTTGACATAATTATCTTATATGTTAATCTTTGTATTTAAGACAAAAAAACACCAGGGAGGCATCCATGAATTGGCGCGAAGTTGCAAACCGTGATGATGTGGTGGGCGGGGAGATTGAGACCCAAGAAGGGGAGTTCGTCTTCCGCGGCCCGATCGCATCTGTAGAAGTTCGTGATGACGGCCTGGTCTATTTCCAGGTTGCCTGGGCAGCCCAGAAACCGATCAGCATGGAAGGCGGATGGGTGAAGCATGAGACCACGAGCTTCGTGGCGAGTGCAGATGTTTCGGTGGAAGATATCGGTGAAGGCAAACTTCACTTCCGGACTTCGTTTGCGGAGTCTGGTACTATCTTCCTGAAGGGGAGTGGTAACAAACTTGATCCACGCAGGGTTCGTGGCCTGCGGGTTTGCAAGAGTCACAAAAGACATGCCAAGGCTTCTTGAGGATGAGTTTGGGCAGCCATTGTAGGGGGAAATCAGTAAGGCCGTCCAAATTGCTTTGATTATAAAAGTTGTAGTTAAAGCAATGACGGTCTTAATAAAACACACCTTTAATTAGGTGTATTTTATTATTTAAAATTGCAAAACCACCGCCCCGAACTCATCTTTGCAGATAAAATCGGAAACGGTGGTTGAAAGAATCCTCGACCGGCATCACTTGTTCCATAGATCAAATGTCCGAATAGCTAAGATTCTAGTTGGTTATTGCGTACTTACTCAACGGCCTGGATAGCGTCCAGCGAGCCGAGAAGTCTGGCGATGAAGAGATCTTCGGCAGCTCCGCTGAAGTGCTGAGAAAGTTCGATCGTGATGGTGCGATCGGCGTTTCCCCGCCAGTCTCCGTAGCTGCCCACAGAGGTGAGCAATTCGTCGTCCTCAATTGAGGCCGGCGCCAGGTAGTTCTCGCTCATCCGAAGTAGTTCTCTGACAGCGCCGGTTGCGCCATGTTTGAACTGCAGTCTCAACTTACGACTGCCCTTGCGCGCCTTCCTCAGTTCGGCAAACATCTGCTCTCTCGTATTCATACACATCTCCGAGGTGGAATGGAATTTGTTTGTGCAGTGAACAAGGCAGGATAGTACCATACTTTTTGCCCCAGGTCAATTAAAACCAGCAATCATGATTGACAATAATAATTAATGTGTTAGTCTTATTTACCAGGAGAAGGAGCTATTATGAAATGGAAAAAGGTTGATCGGGTAGATAAAGGGATTACCATAACCGGAAATCATGGTGTTCCGCCCACAAGATGGTGGAACCACTGGTGGCTTGCGCTCTTCGGCTGGAAGACAATTGTCACGTTTAGTCTTCCTGATGAGGTGGCGACAAGCGGGTACCGTGTTGGCTTCACGACCAAAGACGGTAAGTCATGGTGTAAGCGCACAATCGCGCACGATAAGTTCTTTAGCATGAAAATTGGGTACGAGGATTGCAAGTTCTGGGTCAAAGCGGCCCGCAATCCCGAACAGCCCGATACCGATGGCGCAGTGATTTTGCCCGAGCTCATCAGCAGAGGGCCTCTTCACTAAGATGCAGCCATCTTTTCCAAGACGTACCCACCGCAAGGCGTTTTGGAAATAAAAAAACTTGCGGTTTGAGCAAAAACAACCTTCATGAGAAGGTTGTTTTTGCTAGCTCTTTAATTATTGTTAAAATTCCTAGTAGGGAGTTTTTTGATTTTAAGTCTGTATGTATTTTTACAAAAAATTATGCTATTCTAAGTGCGGTAGAATATAACATCATTTATATATGGGTAAGAAATCATTTGAAACAGGAGGTTTGTTGCCACAGAAACAGACAAGCGAAGAGAATAATGAGAATTTGGAACTTGAGAAATACGCTACCGGAGAAATAGCAAATAGTGAGATTGCCGCCAAGGAATTTGCCAAGTTTGGTTTTAAAGTGGGTGATAGGGTAGAGGTTGCAGGAAGTTTAATGGAGCCGTATGAGGGCACTATTGAATATTTTGAAGTTGAAGAGGTTGGGGCGAGAAGCGTATCTTATCGTGCCTATGTAAAGGTAAAAGGTGCAGAGGATCTATATTATTTTACATTACAAGCAATAAAACATCCTTCTTCGGCAATAAGGGTAACTAAAATTTAATAGGTTATACACGGTTGCGAAATACCACCAGTGCTTATTTTTCAAATAACGGATGAAAATCATGGTGTGTTTTTTCTGCAAATTTATCGGAAGCATGCACATAACGAGTGGTTGTGTCTAGAGATTCATGTCCCAAAAGTATCTGAATCGCTGCCGGATTAGCCCCGTTTTCAGCCAAATAAGTGGCAAAACCATGTCTTAGCGTATGCGCGCTAATCGGAAGGTTTATATCTAGTAATTCTCGATATTTTTTTATTTTAAATTGTAAATAGTTAGTTGAAATTTTTTTATTTTTTTCATTATTATTTCGGCCGCGGTAGGGGACAAATAGCATTTCAGAAGTGCTGTTGCGTTTTGCCATGTAATTTTTTAAATGAGTAACAGCTCTAGGGGTTAAATAGGCAAAGCGCTGTTTTTTACCTTTCCCAAGTATGTAAACACGTCCGGTTTGATCAATCTGGTTAACTTTTAGCGACAATAATTCTGATATACGCATGCCGGTGGCAAATAATGTTTCTAACATAGCGCGATTGCGCAAAGCCACACGCTCGTCATCCTCATATTTCATCGGAGCTTCAATGATTTTTATCAACTCTCCAAATTCAGGAATTTGCGCGTGTTTTTTTATATTTTTTATTAGTTTTACGGCGCCGGATGAAACAGGCGGATCATGATCCATATCTTCCATAAATTTTAAGTACGATCGGAGGGCTGACAGCATTCGATTTATGGAATAGCTGCTTAATTTTTTATTTGTTTTTTCCCCGGAAACAGATGTTTTGCGATCAGATGACGCCAAGTAGGCTTTATAGCGTAAAATATCAGTTTTATTTATTCTGTTAAAGGGTGTTTTTATATCTTCGTTTAAAAAAGTTTCAAAAGTATTTAAATCGCGTTCATAGTTATACGCAGTTTCTTCCGAGAAGTTATTTGCTTTTAAGTTTAAAATAAAATCATCTAAATAGGGAAGTTGGTTCATATTTTGCTTAAATTAGGCATATTGAATTGAGTGTAAGAGATATTATACTCAATTATATACCTCGGTGCAGCTAGGGTCAATAATGCTTATCCACACCTTTCTCCCTCTACTTCCAATACACCTTTTCGCCAAAACGAAGATCTATATATTCCTTTGGTTTTATGGTTGGTAGAATCTGTTTAAAGGTATCTATTTGCGCGTCCAGGTTATTTTTTGGTTGGAAAATAATACTCCAGGATTCTTTGGTATCAATTACCATTCCGGCATTTACATCGTCTAAAACGAAGAATTTAGGCGCTGCCCTCCCCTGCTCGGCCAACTCTCGCTGCCAAGTAATGGCCGAGGTAATAAATTCAGTTGGTAAAATACCAGATTTCTTTAATTCAATTTCAAGATTTCGTCTGTCATATATTAAGGGGTATGTGCCAAATAGTTTTCGGATTTTTTCATAATTTGGCACATGTTTAACTGAGGATGTCGTAATAATTGGCGTGGAAGTGGTGCTGGAAGTAAACGAAATGCTTAAACTGGTGGTGGTTGTGGTTTCTTTTAAAAACTCTCCGGCCTCAACATCTGTTAAATATTTGATTGCGGTTCCTTCGCTATCCAATAAGAAATATTTCTTACCGTTATCATAAATAATAGAGGAAATTTTTTCCTTAACTTCTATATTCAATTCATTAGGAAATACTTTTGTAACCCGAACGCTTTCCAAGGATAATGTATCATATAAATCCTTTGAAATACTGCCTTCATCAACAAAGAAATAGTTATTTAAAGGAAGCCTGCTTTTCTTGTTTAAATACTTTTGAAATACGACTTGATCCAATTCTGCCCTGGTATTATTTTCCAGTCCAAAATAATTAACTTTATTAATTCTAAAGTATGGTAAATATGCCAAGCAAGCCGCCCAGGATATAAATAAAATAAGAAGTATAATCAACTTTAGCTTGGGACTTCTCTGCTTCTGTCTTCGTTCCGCTTTAAATGGATTTGATTTATAATGTAATGACTGGTTTGGAACGGCAACAGAGTATTGTTTTTTTCTAAAAAGGCGTAAAATTTTTTTACGCCAGCTTACGTGGGGCTTATATTTTTCAAAAGCGTGTTCAGAACGGAAATGCTTCATGTGTGGATAAGTTAAAGTTTTTTGAATCCGGTATATTTACGCAAAGCCCTTGGTATGAGTACGCTGCCATCTTTTTGTTGGTGATTTTCTATAAGCGCCAGAGGGAATCTGCTGGACACAATGGCTGTGCCATTTAGGGTGTGCGCAAATTCATTTGAACCATCTTCTTTTTTGTACTTTATATTTAACCGGCGCGCTTGATAATCCGTGCAATTGCTGGTGCTGGTAATCTCTCCATAATCATTTTTCATGGTCATCCAAGCCTCTATATCATATTTGCGATAAGCAGGGCCGCCCAAATCGCCACTAGCAACGTCTATTACTCTATAAGGTAACTCTAGTCCATCACAAATCTTTTGTTCTAATTTAAGCAGCTCTTGGTGCATTTTTTCACTATCTTCTGGTTTGCAATAAACAAACATTTCTAATTTAGTAAACTGGTGCACGCGGTATAATCCTTTGCTTGTTTTGCCATAAGCGCCAGCTTCGGTGCGGAAACAATGTGATACAGCCGCGTATTTTTTTGGTCCTTTGCTTAAATCAAGCACCTCGTCGGCATGATAGCCTCCCATGGTAATTTCGGCGGTGCCGATAAGGCTAAGATCGGTATTTTCTACGGAATATACCTGGGTTTCGGTGCCGCGTGGATTAAAACCAATACCGGTTAGAATATCATTTTTGGCTAAATCGGGGGTTTCTATTAGAGAAAAACCCTGTTTTTCCAAGATGTCCATACCGTACTGGATAAGCGCTTGATTGAGACGCACCAATTTATTTTTAGCAAAGTAGAATTTTGAAGCGGCTACTTTGGCTCCTCTTTCAAAATCTATTAAATCTAAATTAAGCATCAGTTCGTCATGGTCTTTTGGTTGAAAAGAAAACTTGGGCGGATTGCCTTCTTTGGCCACTACTGTATAATCCTCTTCCCCGCCTATTGGACTTTCCGGATGAGTAAGATTCGGGACTCTTAACAAGAGTTCGCGATATTTAGTTTCTGTTTCTTCGGCATTTTTTTCTAAAACGGTAATATCGTCCCCCATTTTGCGGAGTCTGGCGATATCTTCTTCGCTAGGCTTGCCCTTTGATTGGCTTTTTCTTTGCGCTCGCAATGCTTCTACTTCCTGTTGGGCTGCGCGTCTTTGTTCATCTAGTTTAAGCAGCTCATCTACATCCAAATTAACATGCCGATTTTTGCAGTTCTCTTTTATCAGTTCTTTGTTTTCACGGATGAATTTTATGTCTAGCATATACAATTTACGGTTTGATATATTTTAATAGGACTTTTTTATTGCTTTTTGATTGAATAAGTTTTTTGTTCAAGGGTAACATATCTGCTTTTAAAGCTTCTGTATAAGTAAACCAGCTATAATCTGAACTTTCTGAAGGCGCAAGTTTTAGCTTGCCGGATTTTATCGTACAAACACACATAAAAAGATGTACCTGATAAGCATCTTCTTTGACCAAGGTTGTAACAATATCAGGCATCTGCTGCCGTATCTGTACTTTAAAACCAGTTTCTTCCAGCACTTCATTGTGCAGCGTTTGGACAAATGTTTCTCCACCCTCTACGCCTCCGCCGGGAAATTCCCATTTATCATTAAATTCCGGACGAAAATCTCGGCGTTTGGTCATAAGCATTTTGCCATCTTTTACAATAATTCCGGCGGCGCAGATAAGCTGATACGGCTGATAATTTTTCATTAAAAAATATTTTAACTGAATGGCCATCTTTCCTCTCTGACTTACGATATTTTTTTCAAGCAGCGGCATTTCCGCAAATAGTTTTTTCATTGGCGGGTAATAAAAGATAGAGGCATAGCCCATATTTTCTTGCACATGCGGAAGCATTTTTTTAGCTATAATCCCATCGGTTCTGCCTTTAAAAATAGTGAAACTATTAGTCGTTGGATTATATAAACATCCGGAAGTTTCAAAATAAGCCGCGCGCTTTTTATCTGGAACCCCCTCTAATTTTTTTAACACCGCATTGTTTCTCTCTATGGCCGTAGCTCCTAATCGTTTTGCCTTTACTCCCGGCTCTCCGTTTAAATAATCAATAAATAATCCGGTATCTTCGGCAACGGTAAGTAAACCTGTTTTTTTAGCAAAAAACTGCGCTTTTTCCAAAGCATTTTCCCAGGTAGTAGCATGGGGTTCATCCACCTCTACCCCATTCAGCTTAAGATCTGTAAGACTAACAAACTTAAAATGCAGGTCCGCAAGTTCAATCGTTATTTCTTCAAACTTAGCTTTGTTCGTTGTGGCAATAAGGATTTTTTTCATACTTCCAGTAAGGCTGCGCGTAGTTTAGAACTCTTATATATTTCCGGTTTAAACGCTTCCAGGCGCACGATCTGTACATGTTTTTTTACAACATCTTGCAGTTTGTCGGTAAAAAATTTTTGATCGTATCCGAGTACGATAATATCAGGATCTTCATCGATAATCACCTGATATTTATCTCCGGTATTTCCTAACCGTATTTTATCGGCAATTTGCAATTTTTCCAAGTTCTTTAAGCGCTGTTGTTCATTAAATAGCGGTTGTTGGCCTTTTACTTGCTGCACGGTAGCGTCTCTGGCCACAATTACCGTAAGATGATCGCCTTGTTTTTTTGCTTCAGTAAGAATATAGGCGTGACCCGGGTGCAGTATATCAAATGTACCGAATGCCAAAACTTTGCGCATATATTATTTCTCCGGTTTTAAAGTTGGAAACAGAATTACCTCCTTTAGGTTTTGTACGTCCATGAGAAGTTTTATAAGCCTGTCTATACCCATGCCCAGACCAGCCGTAGGCGGCATGCCATGTTTAAGGGCTGTAACAAAATCCTCATCATACGGCATGCTTTCCTCATCCCCCGCTTCGTGCAATCTCTCTTGTTCTTTAAATCTGGATTCTTGATCTATAGGATCATTAAGTTCTGAAAAGCCATTACAAAGTTCATTTCCACCCACGCAAACTAGCTGCAGACGTTCCACATATCTAGGATTATCGGCTTTACGTTTAGCCAGCGGTGACAACTCCACCGGATGGTCTATCATAAAAATTGGATTAATAATTTTTGGCCGCGCAAACGTTTTGTATATTTCATCCACCATTTTTCCATAACCTGTATTTGCGTCTACGCCGTCTATATTTAATTTTTTAATCTTTTTATATAAAGAAGTTTGATCCGGAAATTCTTCAATATCTATATCTGCGTACTGTTTAATAAGCTCACGCATAGTTTTGCGCGGATAGGGCGGAGTAAAATCAACTTCCGTATCCTGAGCCTTAAATTTAAGAGGCAAGCCGGCAGTAGTGATTACCTTTGGTAATAATTCTTCAACTAAATCCATTAAATCCTCGTAATTTGCGTAAGCCCAGTAAAACTCAACTTGGGTAAATTCAGGATTATGGTTGTTGTCTATACCCTCATTTCTAAAACACTTGGCAATTTCATAAACTTTTTCAAACCCGCCAACAATCAGGCGTTTTAGATATAATTCCGGCGCAATTCGCAGATATAAAGGAATATCCAGCGCGTTGTGATGCGTGCTAAACGGTTTGGCCAGCGCCCCGCCGTATAAAGTCTGTAACACGGGGGTCTCAACTTCAAAAAATCCTTTACTGTCAAAATAATTTCTGATTTCACGAACAATAACGCTTCTTACCTTGGCAATTTTCATTGACTCTTCATTCGCGATAAGATCCAAGTATCTCTGGCGATATCTGGTTTCAATATTTTGCAAGCCGTGGAATTTTTCCGGAAGCGGTAAAAGTGTTTTGCTAAGCAGGGTATATTTTTTTACTAAAACCGTAAGCTCGCCTTTGTGGGTGATAAAAAGGTCGCCTTCTATGTGTAAAAAATCTCCTACATCAAAATACTTGATAAAAAATTTATAGGTTTCCTTACCTAGTTCTTTTTCAGAAAAAGCAAGCTGTATGTTGCCGCTCCCATCTTTTATATGAGAAAAAGCAATTCTTCCCATTTCTCTTTTGGAAATAAGTCGGCCCGCAACTTTTACCGGGGTATTTTCCGGTTTTTGCAAAGCATCTTTTACGGAGATTCGCTCTTCGGTATGGCTTGGATATGGATTGACGCCAAGAGCGCGAAGATGTTCCAGTCGTTCCAGTCTGACTTTATCCTCCCTGATTTCATCTGACATAATGCTTAAAACGTTTATTTAATTTCTAAAATTTCGTATATTTGTTTCCCGGCTGGGGTTACCACCGATACTTCATCTCCTACCGCATGGCCAATAAATGTCCCGCCAAGCGGAGATTCGTTGGAAATTTTTCCCTGTAACGGGTTCGCCTCTTGTGGGCCAACAATTGTGTATGATTTTGTCCTATCGCCTGTTTTCACGGTAATATTACTGCCCATCTGCACTTTCCCGCCCTGCTTTTGGCCAACAGATTCTACAATCTCAGCATTATCTAAAATACGCTGCACATCTTGCTTTCTGCCCTGTGCCCAAGCCATTTCTTCCTTGGCTTGGTGGTATTCGGCGTTTTCCGACAAGTCGCCATGTTGTTTAGCTTCATCTATACGTACGGCAATCTCGGGGATCTTGGTATTTTTTAAATATTCAAGTTCGTTTTGCAAGTCTGCCAAGCCTTTGGGGGTGAGATATTGGGTTTTTTGATTTAACATATTTTCGCTAATTTTATCGTTTTTATCTTTGATTTAGATAGAAAAATTATATCATAAAAGCTTGGGTTTGGTAAAGAAATTAATTTAAGTATTTTTTCCCCCACCAGAGCAAGAAATCACGGGCAATTGGCTGCGCGGTGGTACTTCCTTCCTCCCCTTCTTCAATCAGCACGGTAACTACAATTTCAGGGTTGTTTGCTGGAGCAAATGAAGTGAACCAGGCATGATTATCTTTATTTGAATTCCACTGAGCCGTACCTGTTTTTCCGCCGCTTGCAAACGGCAGCACCCGCATAAGTCCGCAACTGCCGTATACTACACAATCTTTCATCCCCTGGCGAACGATGCTTAAGTTCTCGGCAGAAACGGGTACGTCGTATTTTTTGAAATCTAAAGAGGTTTTAGTATGAGTTACAGGTTCTTCCAGTTGCAGACCCAAATGAGGTTGTATTACTTTACCGCCATTTGCCACGGCCGCAGTCCATACGGCTACTTGAAGCGGAGTTACGAGTAAATCCCCCTGGCCAATGGATATATTGTAGGTATCACCGACAAACCACTGCTCACCCTTAGTTTTAAGTTTCCATTCTTTGCTTGGTAGAAAACCGGCAGCTTCTCCGGTTAAATCTATTTCAGTTTTTTTAGAAATTCCAAACGCGGTCATATACTTCGCAATTCTATCAATCCCTAAGCCCACGAAATTTTTATATCCGCCGCCTACGTAGTAGAAAAAAGTATTTACCGACCAAGCTATGCCCTTATATACATTGGTAGTGCCATGACCGCCGACTTTCCAATCTCTGAATATTCTATCTCCCAATTTTAATCCGCCCGTACTTAAAAAGGCTGTGGTGGGAGTGATTATTTTTTCCTGCAAAGCGGCGGCGGCCATAACCAGCTTTATCGTAGAGCCGGATGGATAAGTACCTCCGATAGCCCGATTAAATAGCGGATGATCGGTATTTTGAGTGTATTCACTGTATTTTTTTTGAGTTATACCTCCGGAAAAATCATTATTATTAAAGGCCGGCAGGCTGACCATGGCCAAAATTGAACCATCTCGCGGATCCATAGCCATTGCCGCCGCGCGTTTCTTGCCTGTTTTGGCCAGCATGTTTTTTGTGAGCTCCTCCAATTTTTTTTGCGCTTCCAAATCAAGCGTTAAGATCAAATTTTTTCCTGGATGCGGCGGATCTTCGGCGAGCACGCTTTGTTCCCGGCCAATAGCGTTTACTTCTACCTTTTTAAGTCCGTATTTGCCGCGCAACGCGGATTCATAGCTTTTTTCCAATCCAACCTTGCCGATATTATCAAATGGCAAGTATTCTTCTGTATCTTTTAGACCCTCTATTTCTTGATCATTTAATTTGCCTAAGTACCCAAGAAGGTGAGAAATACTTAAGTTGTGTTCCAGGGTGCTTGTGGAAGAAATATATTGGCGTTTACTGCCTTTTTCAATGGAAATACCGGGAAGTTGTGAGCTTTGGATGTATAACTTTAACGCGGATTCGTAGTCCAAGTTTTCTTTAATAACCAAGGAAGCGTAGCTGTATGAACTGTATTTCTTTAACATTTCCGTAATTTGTTCTTCGGGTACGCCGCTTAAACTGACTACTCTCTCAATAACAGTTTTGCGTTTGCCGGCATTTCTAGGCAGGTCTTGAGGAATCAAAGCTAGAGAAAAATTAGGCACGTTTTCTACAAGCTCCGTATGGAATCTATCATAGATAATCCCCCGTTCCGAAAGAATTGGCCGCAACCTAATTCTATTTCCTTCGGCCAGATCGCGATAATAACCGCCCTTTACCGTTTGCAGATAAAATGTTTTGCCAAAAAGCATCCCAAGCCCGGCAATAACGATAAGCATCATGATAAAAATATTCTTTCGAGGAATGCTCGTACCTAAGTATGTTTTGGTATGTGATAAGGAAATTTGTTTGCCGGTCTGGCGTTCAAAATTAAAAGATTCCTCAACCCAGTTGTGGCTATACTTTCCATCTAAATCTCCACGTTGAATTTTTTCTTCGGAAATATCAAATATTTTTGCCATACATGCGCGCGTTTCTGGCCGAGGAGTGTAAATATTTTAAGAATTTTAAATCAAAAAGATACATCAAAAATAGTAGAATCGAGGAAAGCAGCACTTCCCAGCCCGTATCTGCCAAAATTTCTTTATACGGTAATCCGGGAAGATTGTAAAAGTAGTTATAGATCGTTAGGAGAAGTATAAATAATATGCGGTATAAGGTAATCCCTAAAGTTGCGGACAGCAGTATCATATATACCGAACGGTTGGTAAGGATATGAAGCTGAAACCAGTTAATTGTCAGAAGGCTAGCCAGGAGCGCGGAAGTGCCAATGCCAAATGGAATACTGCTTAGCAGCTCCGAAAAGTATGATATAACGAGGCCTAGCCAAAAAATTTTCTTATTGGGGGCGACAATGAGCAGTAACAACAAGATGACAAAAATAATGTTGATGTGGTTAAAAGGGTATGGCAAAAAATTAACGATAAATATATGCGTTGCCAGAATCAGGGTTACATATATACAAAGCATGATTACCTTCCATACTATCTTCATAGGCGGGGAATATTAGTTGGATATCAGGATGCTAACAATGTGGAGTTTGGAAAGATCGGTGCTGGGTGTAAGTACGGCTTGTTGAAACGGCTGGTAGGCTTCGTTCTCGGCTACAGCCACCTCGCCAATGAGCAGGCCTCGGGGGATGTTTTGTTCCATGCCCGAAGTAATGATTTGGTCGCCAATGAGCACGGTTTCGTTTCGAGGTATGAAATTCATGCGTATACTGAGTCCGTAACCGCCTTCTACAACTCCCAAACTGCCATCCTTATTTAAAATTGTGGCGGCAATTTTGCTTTGATTATCGTTAATCAACCGCACCATGGAAATATTTTTTTCAACTTTGGCAATAGTGCCCACCAAAATCCCCTCTCCAGCAATAACCGGTTGGCCAATTTTTACCCCAGCCTCTTCGCCGGCAGTAATAATTATCATTTTTTCCACGCTACCCGTGTTTCTTCCCACCACTTCCGCCATGACATGAGCAAAACTACGTTCACTAAGAAAGTTTAATTGTTTTTTTAATTCGGCATTTTCTTGCTCCAACACCTTTAACTTTGCTTTATCCACCTCGGAATTCTGATTTTTTTCTAAACATGCATTATAATTATCCATGACAGCCTGTTTGTTGGAAACGTATTTAAATGAATCTTGAAAAGCAAAACGCCAGCCGGTGATTTTGCTGGAGATTGGAATGATTACGGCTTGTACGCCTTGCTCCAAAAATTTTAACCACCCCAAATAATGGAAACCAATGAGCAGAGCTAAGATAAAACCTAAAAAAAAATAGTTTCTAACCTTAAATCGAAGCATACGTTATGATGATTTATAGCGGTGAGTGTTTTTGATTCTGATTTTTTATGGAGATTTCACTAAGCAGTTCCTCTTCGTCAAGGAGTATGCCCGCGCCTCGCACCACCGAAGTAAGCGGATCATCAGCGATACGGACGGGAATTTCTACGGCTCTGGCAATAAGCTGATCAAAACCTCGTAAGAGCGCGCCACCGCCTGAAAGCACAATGCCTCGCTCATGAATATCGGCAACCAGTTCTGGCGGCGTAGTTTCCAAAACGCCTTTTATATTTTCAATAATTGCTCTGAGAGATTTAGCGATCGCTTCACGAACTTGCGAATCATTAATCATTACTTCTTTTGGCAAACCGGAAACAAGATCGCGGCCGCGCATTGGAAAGTGCATTGGCTCATTTAATTCTATAGCTGAGCCGATTTTTATTTTTATTTCCTCGGCTTGTTTCTCGCCCAAGAGTAAATTAAAGTAATCGCGAGCATACTGAATAATATTTCGGTTTAATTCATCTCCGGCTACGGGAATAGAACGCCAGGTAACAATGCCGCTTAAAGAAATAACCGCGATCTCGGCCGTACCGCCGCCAATTTCTACGATAAAATTACCAATCGGTTCTCGGATTGGCATACGCGCGCCAATCGCCGCGGCCATAGGTTCCTGGATTACTATTACTTCCCTGGCACCGGCATTAGTGGCCGCGTCGGTAATGGCTTTTAATTCTACTTCAGTAATTTCCAGAGGCGCCCCAACCACGACGCGCGGGCGAGTCATAAAATTCATGTTATCTTCGTATACTTTATCAATAAAGTACTTAAGCATTTTTTCCGTAACTTCAAAGTCAGAAATAATGCCGTTGATGAGCGGTCTGGTAGTGAGAATATGCGGCGGGGTTTTACCCAACATTTCCTTAGCTTCGTTTCCTACAGCTAAAATTTGTTCGGTTTTAGTATTGACAGCCACGACACTCGGCTCGTTTATTACCACTCCCCGGCCCTTAACATACACAAGCGTATTTGCGGTGCCTAAATCAATGCCGATATCCTTTCTTAATTTTCCTAAAATGCCTTCAAACATAACTTGTCGTAATTCTATCTATTAGTATATTTTCGGTTGGTAAAAATTATTCCTTCTATAGCGATAAAAATTAAAATTAGCAAAATCGCGCTCCACCAGGCAAATAAATCTATTTGTAGTAAAAATAACCCGGCCACGATGATTCCGGCCACGAGCAATCCCTGTCTGAATGTGGACTTCACGTGGTGAAAAACAACCTGGTCATCCTTAAGGATTATTTTTTTGATAAGGAACCCTATGACGGAAAATGTGCCGGCCAGAGCCAGAAAAAGACTGCAATAAAAAAATAAAAAACCAAAAAATCCGGCTTGGGTGGGGTCTGTGCTGTTTAAGACAAAGAACCAAGCCAACCAACAGATAAACGCCCCAATAGACATTAAAATTAGGTAATATCGCAGGGTCATAGTGTGTTACGGGTCGGGTTCTAATAGACACTACCCGACCTGATTCTGATGAATCAATTTTAGCTGTGTTTTGCCAGTTTGGCAAGTCGCCTGTTTAAAATAAATATCGCACCTTTTCTATGCTTTGCGCGCCCAATTTATTGTTTGCGAGGGCTACGATTTTTTTCTCGTTTAGCTTTATTTCTTGGGCCATTACCGAGCTGAGGCAAGTTATAGCGATGGTTTTATCTTTAAAATAAACAGCCTGAGCGAATTTTTTCGCGTTAACCCCGAATAATTCCCGTATGGTTTCGTTTGTTTTTTCTACAACAAATGTCGCAGCCACTTGTTTGCCGACCGGTGTTTGTCCCATGTGTTTTTTTAAAATTTCTCCCAAAGATTTCATGGACATATAATTAGGCTCTAAATTGACAAATATCTCTAAAATCACAGCGTTTGCAAACATGAGGGCTCGGCGTGGCGGTGAAATCCTGCGAATTAATCTTATCAATGGCCATAACAACTTTTTCTTTTAATTTTTCTATGTCTTTTTCATTTCCTAAAAAGGAAACTTTTAAATTATCGTTGAGATAAAAATACGTGAGACGTTCCGGCGCGCCGATGTTTTTATATTCGGGCAGTTCATTGACTGCTATTTGATAAAGCAACAATTGGTCCTTATCTTCGCTCTCAAGTTTTTCTTTGCCATTTCCAGTCTTGTAATCTATAATTTCCAGCTGTCCGTTTGGAAGCTGGTCTATCCTGTCAATGCGGCCATTTACCAAATAATTTCCGATTTTTATTTTAAACCATCCTTCCAGAGAAATTGGGATGGTCCAATTATCCTTTTCAGTATTATAAAAGGTCTGTAGAATTTCTTTGCCCAGTTTATAATATTCCTCTCGTTGCGCTTTGCTTTTATACCAATCGTCAATCCAAGCCGCTTCATAAAAATTAAACAACTCCTGCAGACTTGGCGCTTTTACGCCATTACTTGATGGCTCCACTTTTTCCGGCAGAGCAAATAACGATGTTTGCGTAGCCCTATTTAAGTCTTTTAACCGTTCATAAAATTTTTGTAAGGCAGAGTGAATGCTTTGGCCAAAACTGAAACTGGCATTGCCTTTGGTGGGGATTTTCAAAACATGCGCCAATTTATATTGATACGGACAAGTGCGATAGGATTTTATTTGGGAAAAAGAAAAAACTTTTGGCAGTTCATAGATAAATTCACCCTTTTCTTTATTTTTTGAAGGAATTGAGATTTTTAAAGGCTCTTTTTTTCCCGCCTCTTTTTCTAACACGCTAAACTCTATCTCTGGCAGAAAACGGGAGATTTTTTTTGTTTTTACGCCGCCATAATCATCGGCGCTGGTTAGATATAATCGTTCTTTGGCTCTGGTCATGGCCACATAAAACAACCTGCGCTCTTCTTGATAATGACTATCACCGCTCGGCATCTGTTCTTTAATAAGCGCCGCCGGAATTTCTATCGGTTCGCCGCGGCGGCGTCCGGGAAATCTGTCTTCTACCAAGTTCACGACAAAAACATATTTAAATTCCAACCCTTTGGATTTATGCACCGTAATGATATTTACCGAATCGGGAGTTTCGGTTGGTTGATACATGGCGCCTAAATCGCCGGATTCCATGATGTAGTTTAAGTGCTCTAAGAAACTCGCAACATGCGCTCCGGGTGTGGAATTTTCAAAGCCGCCCATATATTCAAAAAATTCTTTCAACTGGTAAATTTGCCGAATCACTTCCCTGTTTTGATCTACCTCCTCTTTGGCCAAATATTCCAACAGGCCGCTATCCTGAAGAAAATGAAAAAGTACGGTAGTTGGTTTCTCATTTTTGGCGTTCTGCATTCCCGCATGGATAACAGTTAACAATTTATCTGCGGCGGCGATGCCATTTGACGACAAGCCAAACTCCACCGCTCGTTTTAAGGCTTCATAGAAAGAAATACTTTTCCTTTTCGCGTTAAAAGTTATTTTTTGAATATCGTGATCATCCATTTTCCAGATCGGCATCAGCAGCAACCGAAAAATCGCGCTTGATTCCCGATAATTATCCAGCAGTTTAAAAAAATTGATGCAGTCCAGCACTAGCGGTTGGCGATACAAGCCTGATGCCGCCAGAAATTCGTATGGTATCCCCGCCTTTTCCAGCGCCGAAATAAATGGTTCGCTATGGTTATTGGCGCGCACCAGGATCGCAAAATCATCCCAGGCCGCTTCTTTATCCGTATCTTTTATTTTCTTAATTTCTTCAATGACCGAACGTACCTCTTGATCGAGTGTGGCAGAATGCAGATGCACCACGCTTTTACCTTTTGAAGCTGAAGTTTTGCTTGAATTTACGAGTTTTTTATTTACCTGCAATTTTACTTCCAGCCTATCTGGATTATTATGCTGTATTAATTTATACGCGCTATCCAAAATTTCCTGGCGGGAACGATAATTTTCATTCAATACAATCTCTTGGGCTTTGGGAAAATCATCCTTGAATCGTAAAATATTAGACACCGAAGCGCCTCTAAACGCATAGATACTCTGATCATCATCACCTACTACCGTAAGTTGTGAATTTGAACCCGTAAGCAGCCGTACCAATTGATATTGCGCCCAATTTACGTCCTGAAATTCATCCACTAAAATATATTTGAATCTATTTTGAAGCAGTTTCAAAATTGCCGGACGTTCTTTTAATAATTTAATGGTATAAAAAATAAGATCGGCAAAATCCAGATAATTATTGTCCAAAAGCAATTGGTTGTAAACATGGTAGGCGTTTGCAAGTTCAGCCAAGCGATTTTTCTCTTCAATTTCCGCGTTGTCCGTATCGGCTTGCAACTCTTGAACATAACGCAAATAATCGGCCGGTGTAATTAATTCGTCCTTGCATTTTTGAAAGTGAGAAATGAGGGTATGGATATGATTGGTCGGATTTCCAAGCGAACGATAATAATCCAAGTTAAATTTATCCAAATTTTGCCGTACCAGCAGCCAGGCATCTACTTCGGTAAGCAGCTTAAATTTATTGCTGATACCGATATCTAATCCATACTCCTCTAGAATTTTTTGGCAAAAGGAGTGAAACGTGGAGATTTGCAGATCTACATAACCAATCCCTACTTCCGCGTCCACCCTATCAAACATCTCTGCCGCGGCCTTTTCGGTAAACGTGAGCGCTAAAATTTCACTGGTCTTGGCCAGTTTATTTTGTAGAATATGAAAAATTTTTTGAGTAATTACCGTGGTTTTACCGGTACCTGCGCCCGCGACAATAATAAGCGGTCCGGATACGTATTCTACCGCCTGTTTCTGTGAGGGATTTAATTTATAATTAGCCATATCTTCTACCTGTTTAGCACAATAAAAACAGCCTTTTGGCTGTGTTTATTATAAGCGAAATGAGTGAGAGAAGCAAGAAATTTATTTCATTGATTCCGAGCGAACGAGTTTATACCGAAGGTATAGTTTAACTACGTTTTTTTGACAATCTTTACCCCCGTTTATCAATACATTCACAACCGCAGCTTTCATCACAACCGCAACAACGCACGCATACACTTTCGTTACATAAACAAGAGTCGTTCATTTCCTCCAGCATAGTTCTACATTGTTGGCATTTTTCCATAATTTTTAATGTTGAGCTCAAGTATGAAAATGTGTTTTCATACCTGCGAAACATGCTAAAAGTTGATTAAATAAATTAAGTTTGTTTATATTTTTATTTTTGCTTTATCATTTTTAATAAAAATATCGCCTACGTCATAATTCATTTTTTGCGGCTGCTGTTCCGGTCTGTATAAAACAACCCGTACATCCATTTTTGATAGTTTTATTTCTGAGTTATGCCGACTTGCTTTCTGTAAAGCAAAATCCTGCATAGCATGATAATTAGCGATCTGTTCTTTGTCAAGGTTTTGCAGCGGCATCCCCAAAGCTCCAAATACCACTACTCCGCCTTCTTTCTCATATATACTCTGCAGTGTTTTTAGGGTGGGTAATAAATTTTGCTCTATAAAACCACTTGTATCATTTGTAATGATGGTAGGAATTTTTTCCAAAAGAAGCCCTTGGGCAAGCTGACCGCTAAAATATGATTTTCCCACATTTGCATCGTCAATATCCAATCCCCCCACTGCTACGGCAACATACTTTTGAGATTCAAGCAGTTCTTTAATACGACGCGCAGTTTCTTTCAAACCATCCTCAAAAGAGAATTCTTTTACCTCTTTGAATTTCTCACGGGAATTGCCTGTTTCCATATTATGGTAATTTACGATACTTTTTTACAACTTTTAATTTATTTAATTCCCTATCAATAACAGCTTGCAGCTTAGCATAATCCACGTCTTGCGCGTTTTTAAGGTTTGCCATCTGCTCTTCGGCTCTGGCCCGCGCTTCTTCGGCTTTATCTATATCTATTTCGGCCACTCTCTGCGCGTGATCTGCCAAAATTACAATTTCATTTTTGCCTCTTACTTCCAAAAATCCTCCGGAAACCGCCATCTGCTGCTGGCCTTCTTTATCCTTAAATTTTAATTCACCGGCTTTGAGAACAGAGATAAGCGGAATATGATTTGGCAGAACCGTAATCTCACCCTCCATAGTAGGAATAGTAACTTGAAAAATTTCATTTTCGTAAATTGTTTTTTCCGGTGTTACGATTTTGAATTTTAACATAAGTTTTTAGTTTGTCATTGTGACTACAACCTTTTGGTCTACACGTTCCCGTAGTTGTCATTCCCATCGAAATGGGAATCCAGTCGACAATTGTCTGGATTCCCGCTTTGGCGGGAATGACAATATATGGACAAAGATTCCTCACACAAGAGCCTGCCCTGAGCTTGTCGAATGGGTTCGGAATGACAGTGAATGTTATTTAACCTCGTCAATACTACCTTTCATATAAAATGCCTGTTCAGATTTGTCGTCATGTTTACCATCCAAAATTTCTCGGAATCCACGAATTGTATCGGCAAGCTTAACATATTTTCCTTCCGTACCGGTAAATGTTTCAGCTACAAAGAACGGCTGAGACAAGAATTTCTGTAATTTTCTGGCGCGAGTTACAGTTAATTTATCTTCATCGGATAATTCTTCCATACCCAAAATAGCAATTGTATCTTGTAAGTCTTTATATTTTTGCAACATTCTCTGCACTTCACGAGCGGTACGATAATGTTCTTCACCAACAATTAGCGGGTCTAAAATTGTAGAGTTAGAATCTAGTGGATCTACAGCTGGATAAATACCAAGTTCGGATAACGATCGGTTTAACACCACGGTAGAATCTAGATGGGCAAAGGTTGTGGCTGGAGCCGGGTCGGTAAGGTCGTCTGCCGGCACATATACGGCCTGCACAGAGGTAATTGAGCCTTTTTCGGTACTAGTAATGCGTTCTTGCAAAGCACCCATTTCTGTGGCTAGGGTTGGCTGATAACCTACAGCCGAAGGCATACGACCAAGAAGCGCGGAAACTTCCGATCCTGCTTGAGTAAAGCGGAAAATATTGTCTACGAAAAGTAGTAAGTCTTTGCCTTCTTCATCACGGAAATATTCGGCCATAGATAGCGCCGTAAGAGCTACGCGAGCACGAGCGCCCGGCGGTTCATTCATTTGCCCGAAAACCAGAGCGGTTTTGTCTAACACGCCGGACTCTTTCATTTCTCTATATAGATCATTTCCTTCACGGCTGCGCTCACCTACACCGGCAAAAACAGAATAACCGCTATGCTCCTGAGCGATGTTACGAATAAGTTCTTGGATAACTACGGTTTTTCCTACACCGGCACCACCGAATAAACCGATCTTTCCACCTTTCAAAAATGGACAGATAAGATCAATAACTTTGATACCGGTTTCCAAAACTTCGGATTTGGTTGATTGTTGTTTGAAAGTTGGAGCTAAACGGTGAATCGGGTATACTTTGTCTGATTTTACTTCTCCTAGTCCATCTATTACAACTCCCGTAACATTAAACATTCTACCCAAAGTACCCGGCCCAACCGGAACAGAAATTGGCCGTCCGGTATCGGTAACTTCGGTATCTCTTTGCAAACCGTCGGTAGTATTCATAGCCACGGTACGCACGGTATTTGAACCCAAATGCTGCTGCACTTCCAGAGTTAAGGTTTCTCCATTTGGTGTTTTAGTTTCTAGCGCATTATAAATGGCCGGTAAATTTTCCGGGAAATGCACATCCACCACTACGCCGATAATTTGGGAAATTTTGCCTTTGTTTGCTGTGCTCATAATATTATTCATTAATAAGTTTGTTTGTTAATTAAACTTCTTGGTTGTCATCCTGAACGGAGTGAAGGATCTCTTTTGTTCGGACTGGAGGGATTCTTCGCAAAGCTTCAGAATGACAATTGAAAAAATTTACTCTAGCGCCATTGCCCCACCGGCGATTTCTGCAATCTCTTGGGTGATGCCCGCTTGTCTGGCTTTATTAAATGTTAGATTCAGTTCGCTTATCATATCTTTGGCTGCTTCGGATGCGTTTTTCATAGCTACCATGCGGCTGCTATGTTCGCTGGCCGAAGATTCTAACATTGTTTGATAAATTTGGGTTTCTACCAGTCTTGGTAAAATTATTTTTAAAACATCCAGTCTATTTGGCTCAAATAAATAATCAGTTAGATTATTTTTAACAACAGTTTTATCATCAGACAATTCGGTTATCTCGGCTAGAGTTTTTTCCAAATCCGATTCGGATATTGGCAAAACTTGTCTTAGTCTGGCTGTTTGCACCAGCGCTGATTTAAAATCCGTATAAGCGACAATTACTTTGTCATAGGATTTCTTCTCATAAGCATCTATTACCATTTTGGCAATTGGCAGCGCGTCGTCAAAATTTGGCGTATCAGTCATGTTGGTAAAGGCAGCGGTAAGATTGTAGCCCATTTTTTTGGCAAAATCAGCACCTTTCTTACCAATACCAACTACATCAACCGCGGCTTTTTCTCTAGTCATTTGCGCGGCTGTTTTCTTGATAATATTGGCATTAAAACTGCCGCACAAACCGCGATTAGAGGTAATAATAATCATTAGGATTTTTTCTACTGGCCTGGTAGCTAAAAGCGGCACTTGTTCTTTTTGAGTTTTGGAAAGATCAACCAAAAGTTCCCAAGCCAAACCGGCATAGGCGCGCGTGTCTATAGCCGCGTTTACCGCTTTGCGCATTTTGGCAGCCGCAATCATCTCCATGGCTTTGGTAATTTTTTTGGTACTGCCAATGGATTTGAGACGACGCTTAATTACTTTTGTATTAATTGCCATAGGTCATGATACATAATACTCACAGCATGATGCTCAGATGTATCGTGCTGCGTGAATTGTGATTTATGATTTAAATTGTCCGCAAGCATCTTTTAGTTCAGCTTCTACTTTTTCATCCCACTCACCCGCTTCTAATTTCGCTAGCAGCACTCCTTTTGATTTTTCCAAAAAGGCATGCAAGCCATTTTCCCATTCCTTCATATCTTTTACAGCTACAGCGCTAGCAAAACCATTACTTACCGCATAAATTACTGCCACTTGTTGAGAAACAGAAACTGGCTCATACTGTGGCTGCTTCAATACTTCGGCTAGTCTCTGGCCAAGGTCAATCTGGTTTTTTGTTTCTGCGTCCAAATCAGAAGAAAATTGCGCAAAGGCTTCCATTTCACGGAATTGGGCCATAGCTAATTTTAATTTACCAGCAACTTTTTTCATTGGTTTGATTTGAGCGGCTCCGCCAACGCGTGATACAGACACGCCTACATTTAAAGCCGGGCGAATACCTTTGTAGAATAAATCTGTTTCCAAGAAAATTTGACCATCGGTGATGGAAATTACGTTGGTTGGAATATAGGCAGAAATATCACCGGCTTGAGTTTCAATAATAGGAAGCGCGGTAATAGAGCCTCCGCCGGATTCTTGATTGCGGCGGCAAGATCTTTCTAGTAAGCGGGAGTGTAAATAAAATACATCACCAGGGTAAGCTTCACGGCCCGGTGGTCTGCGAAGCAAGAGAGAAATTTCGCGGTATGCCCAAGCTTGTTTAGTCAAATCATCATACACACACAATACATCTTTACCTTTATCCATAAAGTATTCGGCCATTGCTACACCAGAGTACGGAGCGATATAAGACATGGCAGCTGGCTGGGATGCGCCGGCTACAACTACGATTGTATATTCCATTGCACCAGCTTCTTTTAGTTTGGCCACAATACGAGCAACTTTGGATTCTTTCTGACCAACAGCCACATAGACACAAATAATATCTTTACCTTTTTGATTAATAATTGCATCTATTGCCACCGCGGTTTTACCGGTCTGGCGGTCGCCAATGATAAGCTCGCGCTGACCGCGGCCGATGGGAATAAGAGCGTCAATCGCTTTGATGCCGGTCTGCAATGGCTGAGTTACCGGTTCTCTAGTCATTACACCCGGAGCGATTTTTTCAATTGGCGCAAACTTACCGGTTTTGATTTCTTTGCCTCCGTCTATGGCTTGGCCAAGCGGGTTTACCACCCTGCCTACCAGCTCGTCTCCAACCGGTACAGACAAAATTCTGTTTGTTCGTTTTACCGTATCCCCTTCTTTAATATGTCGGTATTCGCCGAGTAACACACAGCCAATGGTTTCTTCTTCCAGGTTTAAGGCTAATCCGTAAGTTGTTTCTTCACCGGATCCAAACTCAATCATTTCACTCGCTTGGCATTTGGAAAGCCCCGAAAGACGAGCGATGCCGTCGCCTACTTCTATAACTTTGCCGGTTTCTTCTTTTTCGGTTTCTTTTTGGAAGAGTGAAATATTTTTCTTAATCTCTTCAACAATGTTATTTGTGGACATATTCGGTAGTTTAATTTATTTGATTAAGGCTTGTTTTAATTTGTATAATTGGGTTTTGAGACTGGCATCATGGACCGTATCATCAATTTTTATTCGTATGCCGCCAAGTATTTGTTTGTTTATTTTTTGGGTTATTTCAGATTTGGCGCCAAATGTATTTATAATCTTTTCCCTGGTTTTCTCGTCAAGTTCGCGCGTAGTTTCTACTTCTATGGTTTTTATACCCGACTGTTTTTTAGAATAGCTGATAAAATCTTCAAGAATATAGTCTATTTTTTTAAGTTTATTGTACTTTTGCAGCGTAATAAAAAACTGTTTCACAACTTGCGGCAAGCTTTCCGCCGGTAAACTTTTCGTAACTTCGTACAGGGCTTTGGCAAATTGTAAATTACTTTGCTTTCGCATATTATTTTAGACTTTTTACCGCTTCGTCAATTATTTTATTGTCTGCTGCAGCATCTATTTTTGTGCCTAAAATTTTCTCGGCAGCAGCCACGATCAAATTGGCAGTTTGTTCCTTTATTTCGTCAAGCGATTGATCTCGTTCGGTTTTAATATTTTTTCTGGCCTGTTCCACAAGCTGTTCAATTTCCTTTCTGGTTTTTTCCTTCAACAGTTCGGCGTTTTGCAAGGCTTCAGCTTGAGCTTTTTCCAAAACTTTATTTGCGTCTACTTTGGCCTGATCTATCTTTTCCTGATATTTTTTTTCGCTCATGCCTAAGTTAGTTTCAATTTTTCTCGCATTTTCAATGCTGTCATCAATCATCTTCTGTCTCTCGGACATTTTTTTGGTCAGTGGTTTTAGAATTAAAAACCATAAAATTAATGCTACTAAAGCAAAGTTAATAAGCTGAAAGATAAATAGGGTGCTATTTATGCCAAGCGAGGCAAGCACTCCGGTTTCAGCCGCGGCTTCGGCAGTTTTTCCGGTTATTTCTGAGGCGTGAGCAATATCTATAAACATAGAGCTACTAAGTATTTATTGGTTGAAAAATTATCTCGTCAAGCTCGGCCTTGTATTTCACAAGCCCGAACCGATACGAAATTATTTTAAAGTAAAAACTACCACCAAAGCGTAAATGGCGATAGCTTCCGCAAAAGCGGCGCCCAAGAGCATCGGTACGAATAACTTATCAGAAGCTTCCGGATTGCGGCCGATAGCTTCCATGGCTTTTGCCACTAGTAAACCGATAGCTATAGCCGGACCAAATCCGCCGATAGCCATTGTTAAACCCTTTGCCAGAGCTAACACTGATTCGTGTTCCATATTTGACCTTTCCGATATCAGAGCCGGACGAGGAGGCTTGAATGTTAACCTCGCGGATAATATCTTATTTAAATTAATTGCCTCAAATTAAGAAACTTTGTTTTAATTTTTTAATTTGAAATAATTAATGTTTTTGTCCGTGTGGTTTAGTGGTCATGACCGTTAGATAAACCAGCGTAAGCATCGTGAAAACACTAGCTTGGATTAAACCAACCAAAAGTTCCAAAAGCATAAACGGAGCTGGCACCAAAGCGGCTGCGATACTGCTAATAACGGAAATCAAAACTTCACCGGCAAAGATATTGCCGAACAGTCTTAAGGACAAAGATAAGACCTTGGCCATTTCACTGATTATCTCTATAACTCCCACGACCAGCTCTACAACAGCTGTAAAAATTGCAACGGGCCCTTTGGTTAGGCTTTTTACAAAGGTTCCAATTTGGATGAATTTATTTAAGTGAGTGAAGATACCAACCGTAAACAACCCAAATAAGTGCGAAGAAACTACCGAAACAAGAGCCATGGCCACAGTTAAGTTTAGATCCGTATTGGCAGGTCGCAACAATGGCGATTCCCCTACTGTAATACTTCCGGTACCCGGCAATAATCCCAGCCAATTTGATAATAAAATAAAGAAGAAGATTGAGCCGGTAATAGGCAAAAATCTCATGGTTTTTTTGCGATCACCCGTGACTTGGTCAAAATAAACAAAAAGTTTTTCTAAAAAATATTCTAAGAAGTTTTGTGTTTTACCCGGTTTAAGTTTTATATTGCTGCGGATGATAAAACCCAAGATTAGAAAAAAGACAATAGCCAGCCATGTATTTATAATTGTGTTAGTAACGGGAAGCTTTCCAATGTGGAATAAAACTTCCGGAGCTAGGGTTGGGATATGTAATTCCATAACTAAAGTAGGTTTTCTATAAATGATCTTCCGGTTTCTTTTCTTTCTTGCCGGCATCGTTTAATCTCTTGTATTGCGCGCCGTAATTTTTTGCTTTTTTGTGAATGATCTTGGCGGAAATTAGAGCCGCAAGGACAAATGCCAAAATGATAAAAAGAGGCGCGGTGTTATATTTCTTATCAATATACTGGCCAATCAGCACTAAGATTACAACCGGTACGGCTATGGAGGCGCCAAAATCACCTATAATTCGCAGAGCCAATAGATAGTAATCTCGGCTCGCCGGTTTCGGTAAATTTTCTTCGGGCATACAAAATGCACTTAAGAACGCGACTATTTTACATATATTTTTTTCTAAAGTCAAGTATTTTTACGGGTGGATTGTTATTGATAAAACTGTAGTTACAGAATCCAGCGCCCACACACTGCTATTTTTGTTTATTTTGGCTAATTTTAAACTAAAAATAGATAAAATCTTGATAAAGTATTGACAAAACACGAACTTATTGTTACTATTCTTCGTTATGTAGAAGCGGCACGCAGGGGGTGTGCAACTTCTCATAATAGACCCTAAACGGCGAAAGGAGCCGTTTTCCCGATGACCGACTACCACACGGATGATGATCCCGAACTTTTTGGTCTGGAGATCGCAGGCCTTTTGGCCTGCTTCGCCGATACCGGAACCCTTCCTTCGCTAGAAGACGAGGGGGCAGAGATCACGATCAGCGAGTTTTCCGACGCTGATCTGTTCAACTGGGAGGTCGAACACGCGGTCGACACTGCCGTTGTCGTGCCGGAGCCCGCTGGGCTGAAGGCAGCAACTGCGGAACCGACCAGCGTGGATGATGGTTGGGAGATGGAAAACCCGGGTGACACCGAGGAGAATACCCAGGTTGATCGCCCGCGTCACATGATCATTACGGCAGAAGGGCCCCGTCTGGTCCACCACGAGTAATTGGGTGTGCCGGCGCGAAGCCTCTGTTCGCCGCCGCACTACCGCTTTCAAGATAAAAAATATTTGTCTTGTAAAGCGGTGGCGGCGAACTTCACAAAGAACAGATATAACAAAAACCCTCCGACGTAACGTCGGAGGGTTTTTGTTATATTGACCATTTACTTAAAAATATGGTACGAATTATTTAGGAGGGAATAACATGAACTTTGCCGAGGGATTGATTGGAACGGCCCTGGAAATCTTCCTGAACTGGATGGCGCTCATGTACCGTATCCGGGAGCTCGTCCGGATTGACCTCTTCCCCTTGTCCTCCTAGTTAGTACCTTGTGCCGGGCTTCACGCCTAGCACGTCGTCCTAGAGAGGGTAACAACCAGCCGGCGTCACACACTGTTGTGACGCCGCAAAACAAAAACAGCTTTCAACTTAAAGCTGTTTTTGTTTTCAACAATTGACCCATTTTATATAAGTATGCTAGTTTACATACAGGAGGTAGTAGTATGAAGAAGCACGCGACTTTCTTTGAGAACCTGGTGGATTGGATTGCGGAGACGCGGCGCACGGTGCAGCTAAACGAGGTGTTGGAAGAACTTGCTTACTGGGTGGGACAGTTCGTTATTGCGGTGAGCAGAGAGCTTACCCCCGAAGGTTTGCAGAAGTTCTTCAGCGGTTTGAGCGGCGGGTATATCAATACGATGGACCTAAACATCGACCTGGATGGAATGCATGCCGATGAACTTCTCTGCAAGAAAAGCAGGTAGGTCACCCCTACTCCGCAAGGTCTTCGCCTCGCCCGAAAATTCGGAGCGAGGCAATGCATTTTTATAGGAGAAATGAATTAAGTTTAATTTTTTAAATATTACTGACACCCCTTGACAAAAGGGGTGTTTTGGTGTATACTGCTGGGTTGCTCTTTTAATGACCGATGGTACCTGTCGAGGGAGAAAAATACGTTAAATTAGCATATTTTTCCCCCTCGGCACCAAATTTTCGCCGAGATAACCAGTTTCGCGAGAGGAAAACCGCCATGAACACCCTGTCCAAGATCGTCACCATCCTGACCCTGGTCGCTCTGATCCTGGCCATGGCCGTCAACCCGGCCTACGCCGACCGTTCGGTGGTCCGCATCCGCAAGAACGGCCCGCTCACGCAGAAGCACCGCAACGCGATCAGCGAGATCGAGCACATCATGCGCCGGTCGGGCGACAGCCAGAAGCGGCCGACGAAGTTCTCATACTCCTGCAACCAGGGGAACGAGAAGATTCGGCAGATCGTCGCCACCTTCCCCGCGGACGAGCAGTTCATCCTGTCGGACGAGTGGGACGGCGAGTGTTTCTTCTACATCCCGCCGACCCGGAAGGTCAACAAGGCGCCGGTGATGGTCGCCAAGAAGTAGCAACACCCTGGCCAAGGCCGCGCAAGCGACCAAGGCCGAGACAGCCCGAAGCCCGCACATCAGCGGGCTTCTTTATTTTTAAAAAGAAATATTAAATAATTTTTTAGCGTTTTCTGTAGTCGCAGCTTCAACTTCGGCAAATTCTATCTGTTTCAACTGCGCGATTTTTTTAATAGTTTCCCGTATCATCGGCGGATCGCATCTTTGCCCTCTATACGGTACCGGCGCCAAGTATGGCGCATCGGTTTCCACGACAATTTTTTCCAGTGGACAATTTTTTACCACTTCAAGCAAATCAAGTTGAAGCTGTGGAGAGTTTTTCTTTGGTGGAAATGTTATAACACCCGTAAAACCAATATGCAATCCCAATTCCAAATACTGCTGGGCAAAATGCCAGTTGCTGGTATAACAATGAACCGTGCCGCGAGCTGTTTGCTGCCCGTACTGGGCCATAAGCTGCTTCAACAGTTCTATCATCTCGGTATGCGCTTCGCGCACATGAAGAACCAAAGCCACGTTTAATTCTTGCGCTAATTTATATTGCAAAGCAAACATCTGTTTTTGTTTTTCCAACACCTCTTCCCTGGTTTTGTTTTCGGGCAATCTGTACAAATCCAAACCGCACTCTCCTATGGCAATCACTTTTTTACTTTGCCCTAAATTTTTATAATACTCATAATCAAACTCTTCTTCACGCGACAAAAATTTACTTTCCTCTTCGTCAATATGAGTGGAAAACAAATGTATGGGATGAAGTCCGATGCTCGCATAAGTAAACGGAAACCGTTCGGCCATTTCCACTCCGGCCCGGCTGGTATCTTTTTGCGTACCAACCAGATTTAAAATCATTTTTTCCTCGCCGCACTTTCTTACTATTGTTTCGGCATCATTTCTAAAACCATTAAACTGCACATGGCAATGGGTATCAAACATAAGAAAGATTACATCAAATTATCTACGGTACTGCGCAGAATTCGCAAGGCTTCGGGAAGCAGTGGAATAAGAACGGAGGCCAGGCGCACCAGCGGCGGCGCAACTTGCGAACTCGCAAGGCCATTCATAAACATTAGATTTATGGGAAAGCGAGCTATAAAAAATAGTGAAATTCCTACTACCGCTACGCCTTCTATGGCCCCTAGCACAAACCCCAAGATTCTATCAATACTTCGCAAAAACGGCAGTTTGGTAAAAATAGATAAGAATTTTTCCATGATCCAAAAAACAAATCCAACCAACCGGGTAATAAGCAAAAACGCAACCACAAACACGATAACTTTTACATGATTTTGGCTCCAGCCCGTAAAATTAATGATCCAGTTGGCCAACGGTTCGTAGTAACGACCGGCCAGATAAATACCAACAACTGTGCCGATAAGCGACCCGAGCGTCCGCACCAATCCAAACCACAAACCAAACAGGGCAAAGCCCGTAATAATAACGAGAAGCGATATGTCAAAAAGAGACATATATTATTGATTTAATCGGGGGAATAATTGTTCTGGTTTTTGAATTTTGCTACCCACTATTAATTGTACCCAATTTTGCAATTCTGATAAAGGCTTGGCGAGTTCCGCCCCAAATTCAAGTCCAAGCTGGTTTAGTATTTTTTCGGAAGTTTCAGGCATGATTGGCCAAATCATAACCGCGATATGGCGCAGGCCTTCGGCTAAATGATGCAGCAGGTCTTTTACCTCTGCTTCTTTTCCGGCTTTCATCATCGCCCATGGCTGCTTATCAGAAATCATTTGGTCGCAATAAGAAATAAATTTCCAAACTGATTCTAAAGCCCGGTCAAATCTCCATAAATCCATGGAATTTTTATAATCAACATAAACATTGCCAAGATAATCAATCATCTCTTGATTTACTTCATTTGTTTCCGGAACCACGCTATCGCAATATTTTTCTATCATGACCAAAATTCGGTTGGTAAGATTTCCCAAGCCATTTGCCAGGTCCGCGCCATACCGTTCTTCAAATTTTGAGTAAGAAAAATCACCATCATTATCAAATTGAATTTCTCGCATCAAGAAATATCGCACGGCTTCCAAAGGATACTTTTGCACGAGTTCCAATGGATCAATAACATTGCCCACGCTTTTACTCATCTTTTTGCCATCTACAGTAATCCAACCATGCACAGCAATTTGTTTTGGCAAATCTACACCGGCCGACATTAGCATGGCGGGCCAAAGAAGTGAATGAAAACGGTTGATTTCCTTGCCAATTACGTGGGCATCCGCGGGCCAGTATTTTTTGAATAATTCACTCTGGGCACTTCCCCACCCCAAGGCTGTAATATAATTGGTAAGCGCATCAAACCAGACATACATTACCTGATTATCATCATCGGGAACTGGCACTCCCCATGGTAGTTTTTCCTTTACTCTAGAAACACTTACATCTTCCAAACCATTTTTTAGAATATTTTTCATTTCTTTGAAACGATGTTCCGGGTAGACAAACTCTGGATTCTTTTCAAAGAAAAATTCAAGCGGTTCTTGGTATTTTGATAATTTAAAAAAATAATTTTCTTCGGATAAAAGTTCTGGAACCGTGTGGTGGTCTGGGCATTTGCCGTCTACCAGATCGGTTTCTAATTTAAACGATTCACAACCTACGCAATAAAGTCCGGTATAACTTTTTTTATAGATATCACCGCTCTCCAAAGATTTTTTCCAAAATTCCTGAGCGGATTTCATGTGCCTGTCTTCGGTGGTACGAATAAAATCATTGTTGGAAATATTCCATTCATCAGCCAACTTTAAAAATCTGGCTGATTTTTCGGCCGAAAAATCCTCTACGCTTCGGTTTAATTCCTTGGCGGTTTTAAGCATTTTTTGACCATGCTCATCGGTACCAGTTAAAAAATATACATCTTTACCCAAGAGTCGTTGATAACGAGCCATTACATCGGTATACAAAATTTCCAAAGCAAAACCAATATGCGGATCTGCATTGGCATATGGAATGGCGGTGGTTAGGTAATATTTGTCTTTCATATACGAAATGAATGAAGAAATAATAAGCTCGCTTAATTATTTCTGAGTGAATGAGTTTATTTACAAGCGAAGTGAGTGAAAAGGACATTTATGTACTTTTCCGAACAAGCGCAGTAAATATGGGAACCTATATATGGGCTTTAGTCCATATATTTTTTTTTAAAATTTTTGTAACAGCTTAAATTATTACTACATTTTTTCTGCCTGGTCTATCACATACATTACAGCCTGATTGCCAAATAAATAGAATATCAAAATACCGAGAGCCAAAGCTACGAAAGCAAATATAACTAGTACTGAATTACTTGGTTTTTGTAACTTAAAATTAAGGTATAATTTATACAAAATACCAAAAATCAAAACGGCAGGACTTATACAGATAAAAATAACTATTCCCCAAAAAATAGTAAACCCATTCACGAAAAGAGTAAATAAATTAAAATTCATAATGCTAGCTTATTTTAGCGCATCTTTTTTTGGAGTAAAAAACCAATACCAAATTAAACCGACCAATACTCCAGAAATGATTGAAATTGCCATATTAACCAGCCAGCTCGGTTCATGACCTGCAAATTCTATATACCCAAAATACAAAGGCAGTGCTATAAATCCCCACATTATGCCGATAATTATTCGGTCATATATATCTAGCATCATACTGTATTTACCACAATAACAAACTCCCCTCGTTCGTCCTGCATTTTTTCTGTTACTTGTTCAATCGTACCCCTATATACAGTTTCAAACTTTTTTGTTAATTCTCGGCAAACCATAATTTGTCTTTTTGCATCTAACACTTCCTTTAATTCTTGCAAACATTTTTTGATCCTATGACCGGATTCGTAGAAAACTATTGTATATTCGCAAGCCGCAACTTCTTTAAAATACTTCTGCCGTTTATTTTTGTGCGGAGGAAATCCCATAAAGACAAACTTGTCCGTGGGAAAACCAGAAATAGATAGCGCGGCAATTGCTGCGGATGGGCCGGGAATGGGTATGATAATGTCGCTACTGTCATTCTGAGCGGAACGGAGTGAAGTCGAAGAATCCCTTAAACTGTGAATAAGGGATCCCTCCACTACGGTCGGGATGACAGACCTTACAACTTCATGAATCAATAATCCCCCTGGATCACTAATCCCCGGGGTGCCGGCATCTGTAACTAAAGCCAAATTTTTGCCTTCCTCCAGCATCGCTATAATTTCTTTAATTTTTTTGACTTCTGTATGTTGATGATAGCTTATAAGCGGCTTGGAAATTTGATAATGATCTAATAAATTCTTGCTCACGCGCGTATCTTCACATAGCACAACATCAACACTTTTAAGTGTTTCTAGGGCGCGGAGCGTAATATCCGCCAAATTACCGATGGGCGTGGCGACAATATATAGTTTTCCTGGTTGCATATTTTCTCTAGCTTATCAATAAATCCAGGAAAAATCAATTATTACAGGACTGATTTTTTGGGTTTGAAAATATGCGAAACAGCCCAGCCAACCCCAAAAGATATTGCCCCGAGCATACCCATAAACATATCTTTCATCGTGTCAGCCACGTTCGGCTGAGCATTGGTGAACAAATATTTATCAGATAAAAATTCGTAGAACTCCCAAAAAACCGTTATAGACATAACAAAAAACAGAATCAGAAAAAAATCCGCCAACTTAGTACTGGTTTTAATTACATTATAGGTTTTTATTTTTTGCAATATAAAATAGGCCGTAACCGCTATACTTAAACCTCCCAAAAAATGCACGATTCTATTTGGCCAAAATATGACTTTGTAATCTGCCCAGCCTGCTTCTAAAGCATAGCCAAGCATGTATACAAAAAATGGAAAGGCAAACATGTTAAATAAATCTCTGAATTTTAAATCCTTCATACAAACTAAACTTTATAACTCTTCATTTAAAAATTTATCCAAATTTGCCTCTTTTTCCTGTTGTGTTAAAGGCTTTGTTTCGGCAGCTTTCTCTATTTGCTCCATGACTTTATCTGGTTGCGCGCCCATGACAAAGTTGCCATTTACAAGCATATTCGGCCCAAAATCACAGCCGCCCAAACATACACTATAATCCAGATCGTACTGCTTATTTTTCTCTCCCAGTGTCAAACCTGTTTCATCCTCAATTTTTTTCACTACGGCTTCGGCACCATTTTCTATACAAGAACAATCTTGACAAACTCGCACAATTGTTGGTTTTTTACCCATATAAAGTTATTTCATTTTAGCAATTTGACGAAGCTGCTCTACAATTGCCGGCAAATACTTCATTAAATAATCAATATCTTTTTTAGTATTGTCATGCCCCAAGGAAAATCGTATCGCTCCCCTGGCTTCCTGCGGCTGCATACCCAAAGCCTTCAATACATGAGAGGGTTCTAAAGACTTGGCGGCGCAGGCAGATCCCGTGGAACACATAATACCGTATTCATCCAAATATAGAAGCAGGGCTTCCCCCTCTATACCTCTAAACGTAATATTTAAATTATTGGACAGTCGCTCCGGGCCAATATCCGGTCCGTTTAGTTTCACATTAGGAATTTGTTTTTGAATTTGCTGCCACAAATATCGGCTTAACTCGCCTATTCGTTTTGATTCTTTTTCTCTTTCATTTATTACAAGCTGCATAGCTTTGGCAAGTCCGGCAATGCCGGCGGTATTTTCGGTACCGGCTCGAAGATGCCGTTCTTGTTCACCGCCAAAAATTATAGGTTGTATCTTCACTCCGCGACGCACGTACAACGCGCCCACGCCCTTTGGCCCGTAAATTTTACTGCCACTTATTGCCATTAAATCTACATGGAGTTTTTCTACATCTAAATCCAAATAACCTGCGGCCTGGCAAGCGTCAACATGAAACAAAGGATAGTTTGTTTTATTATTTTTTCTATATTGTAAAATTTGGCGACCAATACCGGCAATCGGATTTATACTGCCAATTTCATTGTTGGCATACATAATTGAAACAAGAACTGTGTCCGGGCGTATCGCGTTTATAACATCTTCGGCTTTAATTATGCCCTTAGCATCCGGTTTTATATAAGCAATGTCCCACCCCCATTTTTTTAATTCTTCCAAAGAATTTAATACCGCGTGATGTTCGATGGGGCTGGAAATAATATGTTTGCCGTGCTGCGCATGCGCCTTGGCAACGCCAAAAATAGCCAGGTTATCAGATTCGGTACCGCCGCCGGTAAAAATTATATTTTCAGGCATTGCTCCCATTAACTTAGAAATTTCACCTCTGTTTTTATTCATTTCCACCTCTGCTTTTTTTCCTTCTTGATGCAGTGAAGACGGATTGCCGAATTGGGTATTAAAAAACGGGAGCATGGCTGAAATTACCCGCTTATCCATAGGAGTGGTAGAGGCATGATCTAAATAGATACGCTGTATTTTTTTCGGTTTTGGAAGCATCTTAAAAAGGCAATGTTAGATTTATATTTTTGGCGGCGCCGGTTGCGGCTTTATCGGCGGCATGATTATCAAAATTTACGGCAAACGGCAACACTTCTCCGGTTAAGGATTTATAAAATAATTGTTTATTATTTTTACCAAATTCATAGACTTCTTTGGTTACTTTTACGTCTTGTTCGCAATATTTTTTAATTTCATCAATTTTGCCTTCCTTCCACCATTTCATGGCCTGTAAGCCATCGGCGCTTTTGGTAATGTCGAGCGTCGCTTCGGCCACATCGTTTAATTTTAATCTGCGGCCAATTGATTCTTTGATTTTTACAAGCAAATCTAACTGTGGAAAGGCCATTAAATCCCCAGGATAATAACGATTTAGAATTGGCAAATCAAAGTGTTCGCTGTTGTAACCAATGAGTCGCGATGATTTTTCTAAGATCGGCCACAATTTACCAAGTTCATGGCGTTCAAAGGAAGAATATGTATCGTGTTCATATTCATAAATGGAGACAACCGTAACTTCCATGGTATCCAAGTTGGTAATATCGCCTATGGTTTCTATATCAAAAATAATTTCGTTTGACATAAAATTTATAGAAAAAAGGTTATGGTGGTAAAAGTATTTCACTTGTCATTCCCGCCACA
>JACOYB010000011.1 GCA_016182085.1 Candidatus Magasanikiibacteriota bacterium
ATTTCGGCGAAAAAAGATGGCGACTATTTTTTGGATTTTTGCCATAAAGTTTCAAATATGTTTTTAAAATTATCTGCGAAATGCTGATTGGTAATTTTGATTCCAACTAGATTATTTTTCTCCATTGATAGAATACTTACAATATCTCCAATAATGTAAATAGCAAACTGCTTGATTGAATTTTTTGATGGCAAAAATCTATATTCCAAAGCCCTTTTTGATTTGTAAAATTTAATATGAGCGTTTTCAGTTTTTGAGTTGTTGATGAGTAATTTGGTATTGATGTTTTTCTCAATTTTCAATTTTTTGACTCGTTCGTGCCAATCTTGTTCAAAAATAAATTTCCATTCCGGTTGCCATACAAATTCATCCCGCAAGAGATACAAAACAGATTTTGTTTGCGCCTGTCTCATCATTGAAAGATATATTTTCTTCAATCCCTCCTGTCCTTCAAAAAATATCACTTGCGGGATGTTTAGATTTGATTTGCTAAAAAATTGGAAACTGTCGCGCAGTAGCTCTAAAATTTTAAATTTCTCGTCAAGATTACCCTTTTCCTTTTTGAGCAACTGTTCAAGCGTAGAGTGATCTTGAGCAATGAATTGTTTTACATCGTTTTTGTACGTTGCTCCAACTAATCCCTTAGCAATAAGAGAATTAAGCGTTGTGTATACGCTACTGCGCGACAAGTTACATTTCTTTGCTATGAAAGTAGCGCTTGCGGGGGATGAACTAAGTAAGGTGGCGTAAATTAACGCCTCGTAATCTCCTAACCCCAATTTCTTTAATTGTTGAATGATTTCTTCCATAAAACTGGCCTGTTGTCGTAATTGTACGGCAACTTGTACACTTTTGTCAATAAGACTAAGCTGTGGATAGAACATTGAAAAACCAAGAGGAGAAAGTCATGGAAGCTTACAAAACTATCTGTCCAGATTGCGGAAACACCCATTTTTGGGTCGGTTACAAAACAGGTCTCGGTAAAACACCGGAGCAACTACAGAGGATGCGCGATGACGCAATCACTTGTGTTCGATGCGGCTCAAAGAAAGCAAAAACCGAACTTGATCGGGAGTCGGAGACCGGCAAAGTATACGACGAGATGGACAACTTTGCCGCTAATGTGATCGTTGATCTCATCTGCCAAAGGAGCAGCAACATGCTAGACATTCTGCATCGTCTCGAAAGTCAGTTACCGGAAATGCTTCAAGATGAATCCGGATGGAATAGTCTCTTCGTAGACTATCATCCGCCAGTGGTGGAGCGGTTGTGGCGTCAGTGGTTTGACTTCCGCATCTACCTCCACCGGATTCATCCGTGCGAACTAGGCGAGGCGCTCTTTCATCCCCATCCGTGGCCTTCGGCCATGCGAGTGCTCAACGGCACTTACGAAATGGCTGTTGGTTATGGAGTTGGAGAAAAAGAACCGCCGATGGCCGCACGAATCATCATGGGTGCTGGTTCGGAATACGAAATGACCGATCCCAATGGTTGGCATTATGTTCGGCCAATCGGTGGTCCGACAATGTCCCTCATGATCGCGGGAAAACCATGGGACCGCACTTCGCCAAAGAGCGAGAAGGCGCTCAATCCACTTGCGGAAAAGCAGAAGGAAGAGATCCTGAAGTTCTTTCGCGAGCACTACAGCGGCAAAAACCGCTAACCATTGGGGTGGTGAGAAAAATTCTCATCACCCTATTTTTATTGTAAAATTAATTTGTCGCCATCTTTTTTCGCCGAAATGCCAGAAGCGAGGGCGCGGCGGAAGGGGGGCGTGGGGGGAATTCCGCCGCGCCCGAGCGTTCCGCCGGAGCGAAG
>JACOYB010000004.1 GCA_016182085.1 Candidatus Magasanikiibacteriota bacterium
TACTTATTGCTTCCAACACTGGCAGTCGATTGCCGCACATTGTTTTTACTTCACCTAATATTATCTTTGTAGTTGGCGCGCAAAAAATTATGCCAACTTTAGCCGATGCTTTTAGCCGTTTAGAAGAATATGTGAAGCCTCTTGAAGACAAGCGCGCGCAGGCGGCCTATGGCGTAGGTACGGCCGATAACAAAATCGTAGTCTTTAAAGGCGAAAACCCAATGATGGGCAGAAAAATAAAAGTTATTTTTGTGAATGAAGTGCTTGGGTTTTAAGTTACTTTTTGTGCTCATGCGACCACTGCTCCGCTACGCAGGGTTGTATTCTAAAATATCTCCAGGCTGGCACTCCAAAGCTTTGCAGATAGCCTCTAGTGTTGATAACCGGATAGCCTTAGCTTTTCCGTTTTTCAGTATGGAAATATTAGCCATTGTTATGCCAACTTTCTCGGCAAGCTCGGTGACGCTCATCTTTCGTTTCGCCAACATTACGTCGATGTTTATGATAATTGACATAGCGTTAAACGGTTAAGTCGTTCTCGGATTTGATATCTATGGCACTTTGCAAAGTTTTTTCAAACACGGCCGCCGCAGTGGCGATTACGATAGAAATAAAAGTAGCCATAATAGACATGGCAATAAAACCAGCCGGATCGTCATTTTTAGCATGAAATATCCTTATATATAGTCCTGCCATCACAATTAAAATACTCAGTACGATTGCGCAGTATTTTATAGTCCGCAAAGCCTTCACGGAGTTTGGTGAGAATATTTTATTTTGCCTGATATATCCGAGCAACTTAAACGCTTGATATAACGCCACGAAAAAAGCAATGGAACCTATATATGCATAGGCCAAAAAGGGATCGTCAAAATATATCTCATAGAGCGTGGTGGCCTGCGCGTTTACGCCCTCGACGTGAGGTTCCCAAAGCATAAGGGCAAGAGCGCTAGTACCGATAAGCACAATGACCACCTGAAGAAATATTGTTGAACCTCGTTTCATAAAATGAGTATTTAATGATTATAGGCGTAGTTTACTCAATTATTTATCGTTTGTCAATATATTATTATTGTTATTCACAGTAGTTTCTTTGGAAAAAATGGTATAATAACCTAAAGGTCGATAATTTGTTTAAACATATTAATCATTTTTTATGGCTCAAAATTTAGGTAAATTAGATCGTATTTTACGTTTTGCTTTGGCTTTTTGGTGGTTAGGACCATGGAAACCGGAGTTTTATTCAGAGTGGCTTAATTTAGCTGTTATGGTGGTAGCCTGGATAGCCTTGTTTGAAAGTTTTTGGGGCTGGTGCTGGCTTCATAAAATATTTAAAATAGATAATAAAAATCAATAGTTTTTTATAAATAAATATAAATTGCCCTGGACCGAAGTTCAGGGCAATTTATATTTATGAAAAAAATAGCAACTCATCCAAATGTATTTTTTACAATGACTATTTTTTGGTATATGATTATGATATAAAGTTTTACAGCGCTTATGAAAAAAACTCTATTTTCCGCCTCGGTTCGCCAGGTCTTGTTTGATTACTGGCAGCAATACAAAATACGCTCTTGGTATGCGATCCCGGCCTTTTTTATACCGGCTGTTGGTACTATTCTTATCTTTTTCGTTCCGCCGCTCGTTGTGGCCAAGCTTATAAATTTGTATGTGGCCCAAAATAATCTATCTTTTGATACAACGGTTCGATATGTTGCTCTATTTGCGGGACTTTGGCTCTTGGGCGAGGGTCTGTGGCGTATAGGTTTATATTTTCTTATTAAAGTTGAGGCGGAGGGGATGAAAGATTTGGGTAAAACTGCTTTTCGCCGTTTGGCTGAGCGAGAATATGATTTTTACACTAATCATTTTGTCGGATCTTTATCTAAAAAAACCACTGCTTATATCCGAAGTTTTGAAGCATTTACCGACACGCTCGCCTTTAATATTCTCAATGAAATTTTTCCTATAGTGTTTGCGGTGATAGTTTTGTGGCGTTATTCTCCGCTTATACCGTTTATTTTAATTGTTTGTTTGATCATGGTAGTGATTGTGGCCGTGCCCATTATCCGTAAAAGAGCTCATTTGGTCGTGGCTCGGCACGAAGCCAGCAGTAAAATGGTCGGCAGGTTGTCGGACTCGCTGACCAATATGGTGGCTATAAAATCATTTGCCAAAGAAAAACGAGAATTGGAAGTTCTTGCTGAACATATTAATGATTATGCTCTTAAATTTAAACAAGCAGCTGACTTTCAAAATTTTCGGTTTGATATGGTGATATCGCCCTTGTATGTAGGCACAAATGTTATGGGACTTGTTTTTGCGATTATATTCGCTCAAAAATTACACTTAGAACCCGGAGCCATGCTTGTAATTTTTTCTTATTACTCGCAAATCACGCGTATTTTTTGGGAGATTAATCGTATTTACCGCAACCTTGAATCATCAATCAGTGAAGCGGTTGAATTTACCGACCTTTTTCTTAGCTCGCCGCTTGTGCAAGACGCTTCCCGAGCCAAAACGTTACGTGTGGAAAATGGTCGGGTAGAATTTAAGGGAATTAATTTTAAATATAACGAAGGAAAAGATAAGCCGGAATTTTTACAGAATTTTAATTTGGATATTAAGGCCAATCAAAAAGTGGGGCTTGTCGGGCCAAGCGGCGGAGGTAAAACAACGATTACACGACTGCTGTTGCGGTTTATTGATGTGCAATCCGGGCAGATTGACATTGATGGCCAGAATATTAAAAAAGTGACCCAGGAATCTTTACGACAGGCAATTGCCTATGTGCCGCAAGAGCCGTTATTGTTTCACCGTACGCTTTTTGAAAATATTGCCTATGGAGATGAGACTGCCTCAGAAGAAGATGTTATTCGGGCTGCCAAGATTGCTCATGCTCATGATTTTATTGTTAAATTATCTCAAGGATATCAAACCATGGTAGGTGAGCGAGGCATTAAGCTTTCCGGCGGCCAGCGCCAGCGTGTCGCTATTGCTCGAGCTCTGCTTAAAAAATCTCATATTTTGGTCCTGGATGAAGCCACTAGTTCTCTTGATTCGGAATCAGAAAAATATATTCAGGATGGATTACGGGAACTAATGCAGAACAAAACAGCTTTGGTTATTGCTCATCGTTTGTCTACAATTAAACATTTAGATCGTATTATTGTGCTTGATCATGGCAAGATAGTGCAGGACGGTTCGCACGAAGAACTAATCAAGCAGCCCGGAATTTACGCCAAATTATGGAGTCATCAATCCGGGGAGTTTTTGTAATTAGTTCTTATGCAGAAACAAATTGAAATTCAGAAGAGAAATATTCCTTATACCTTAAAGATAAGCAATAAAGCCAAGCATGTGCGTTTGGCTGTGTATCATGGCGGAAATGTGGTGGTAACCGCGCCATGGTATATAACCGTTCGTGTTATTGAGGAATTTATCCTGCGTAAATCCAAATGGATTTTGGAAAAGATTGATTATTTTATTTCTTTACCACCGCCGCTCGTAACAAAAAGTTCAAAGATTGAATTTATAAAATATAAAGCCGTGGCCAGAAAAATAGCCAGAGATAAAATGAACTACTTTAATCAGCTTTACGGTTTTACATGGCGGCGTATTTCCATAAAAAATACAAAAACCCGCTGGGGCAGCTGTTCCAAAAAAGGGAATATTAACTTTAATTACAAAATTGCTCTTTTGCCCGAAAGACAGGTAGATTATATTATTGTGCACGAGCTGTGCCATTTGGGAGAGCTAAATCACTCGCGCAGGTTTTGGAATTTAGTAGCCAAATCCGTGCCCGATTATAAAAGTATTAGAAAAGATCTAAGAAAAAATCATTTAACACTTAATTAATTTATAATTTTTTATGGTTTTAAACACTTTAACCCCGGAAGAAGAGCGAGTTATCGTAAGTAAAGGCACAGAGGCGCCCTTTACCGGCGAGTACGATGATTTTTTTGTACCCGGTACTTATGTTTGCCGCCGCTGTAACACGCCGTTATATGTTTCGGATGCAAAATTTCATTCCGGCTGCGGCTGGCCAAGTTTTGATCAAGAAATCCCGGGAGCGGTAAAAAAGACGGTAGACGCCGATGGTTCGCGCACCGAAATAACTTGCGCCACCTGCGGCGGACATTTGGGACATGTCTTTACCGGCGAAGGCTATACGCCCAAAGATACTCGCCACTGCGTAAATTCTCTTTCTCTTAAATTTATACCGAAAGAAAAGTAACTTACGCCAAGCATTGGGGATAAGCCGGCTTGCCAATAATACCCCCCTGGGGTATTATTATATTTGTATGAAACCAATCCTAAAAAATAAACTGCTTAAACGCCTCAAAATTATTGAGGGGCAAATTCGCGGTTTGCAGGCTATGTTGGAAAATGGCACCTATTGCGTGGATGTTATTACCCAAGCCAGCGCCGTAAAAAAAGCCGTTTCCAGTTTTGAGGATGCTTTGCTCGAAAGCCACTTATCTACCTGTGTGATAAATCAAATAAAATCCGGCCAGCACGCCAAAGCCGTTAATGAAGTAATGAAGGTTTACAAATTGTCTAAAAAAGACAATTAAGTTTTTATAGAATTATGCGTTTACAAACATTTTTAAAATTAATTTCCGGGTTAACGGCCGGCGTGATAATGGCCGTAGCCCTGCTTATTTTTATTTGTCCCGGAGTTTTTATGTCTGATACCATGGTATCTAGTCCCGATATGGCCACGCCGTGTCAGAGCGATGTGGGTATGGCTGTTGGCGCCGTAGATTCCAGCGGCTGCACCAGTGTTCATTTGGCCCAGGCCCAGCGTTTTATTGGCAGCTTAGGCGGTGAAATGAGTTTGTTGTTAGGAGCACTGCTTACTGTCACAGTTATTTATTTTATATCTCGGGCTGAATTTTTGAACCGGACACGCGCCGCCTTTGTCCGCTATAAATATTATTACCGGTTATACTTTGCGTCCATTCGTTTACAATGCCAAAAAAAGACGATGGCTTGGCTGGCGCTGCTCAAAAATTACGAAACCGCTTCACTCGCTTAAGTTTTTGCTAGCTTGAAAGGTTGGTAGCGTATTTAGATAGCGAAACTATATGGTGGAGTGATTTTTAATTTTATTTTTCTCTTAAAATTAGTTTATTATATGAACAAAAAAACAATTCCTATTCGCGGCATGCACTGCGCTTCTTGCGAAATACTTGTGGGCGATGAATTAAAAAAAATCGCCGGGCTTAGCAGTGTTTATGTCAGCCAAAAAAGGGCTTTGGCGATAGTGAAATACCCGGAGGCAGCCCAGATAAATGATAATGATATTATTAAAGCCGTTCAAGAAGCCGGCTACGAAGTCGGACAGAAGGAAAAATTACCATGGATTTCTCGCAACGCCGCCGATTACAAAGATTTGGCGCGCGCTGCCGGAATTTTTTTGGTAATTTATTTGCTGGTCAGATGGTTTAATTTGTTTGATTTGGGTTTTAACACTCAAAGTTCCGGCGTAGCCGTGGCGCTGCTAGTCGGGCTGGTGGCCGGGGTATCAACTTGTATGGCGTTAATTGGCGGTTTGGTGCTCAGTCTGTCGGCGCGGCATGCCGAACAGCACCCGGAAGCCACAACCTTGCAAAAATTTCGTCCGCATATCTATTTTAACATTGGTCGAATCTTAGGGTTTGCTGTTTTGGGCGGTTTAATCGGTCTTATCGGTCAAGCCTTCAAACCATCCAACAACTTGCTTGGACTTCTAACCGTGCTAATTGGCGGGGTAATGATATTCTTTGGTTTGAAGTTGATAGAAATTTTTCCGGCCTTACGCGACAAAAGCATCACTTTGCCATCGGGTATTGCCCGGTTTTTTGGATTAAAGAAAGAAGTAAAAGAATATAGCCACAAGGGCGCAATGGTAATGGGAGGGCTGACATTTTTCTTGCCTTGCGGTTTTACTCAAGCGATGCAGCTCTATGCGGTCTCTACCGGCAGTTTTTGGCAAGGCGCCGCAATTATGGGGCTGTTTGCTGTTGGCACCGCGCCCGGACTTCTTGGTATTGGTGGATTAACCTCGGTATTTAAAGGACGCAAGGCGCGCATATTTTTTATGACCGCCGGACTGACGGTAATTCTTTTGGGCTGGGTAAATATTGCCAATGGCAGCCGGCTATTTGGCGCTCGCGTTGACAGTAAATCAGTTCCTGTAGTTACAGATCAAAACGCGCAAGAAGTGCGGATGACTCAAGGACGCACCGGTTACTCCCCAAATATATTTACCGTTAAAAAAGGCCAGCCGGTGAAATGGATAGTAAAATCAGAGACTTCTTTGTCCTGTGCGGCATATTTGGTAATGCCCAAATACGGCATCAGTAAAGCGCTTCAATCGGGAGAAAATATTATTAATTTTACACCCACCCAAGTTGGCGAAATTCCGTTCTCTTGTTCCATGGGGATGTATCGCGGAAAGTTTGTTGTGGTTGAATAATTAGAAATGATTATATGCCAAACCAAAAATTTGTTATTACTAATTTAACTTGCGCGGCTTGCGTAAAATTGTCCACCCTGGCGCTTAAAAAAATTCCGGGTGTAAGCGCAGCGGCAGTTGATCTTGCTACCGGCGCTGCCGAAATTACCGGCGACCGCGATGTGGCGTGGAAAGAAATTGAAGGAGCGCTTAAGAGCGTGGATAAAACCGCGGCTCAAATTACTTAATTTTAATTGTATGGATAAAATCTTACTCAAAATTACAGGCATGCACTGTGAGTCGTGCGAAAAAATAATCGGCATGGAGCTGTCGGAAATAGCCGGCGTCAGTAATGTTAAAATAAATTTTGCGGCCGGGTCCGGAGAATTAGAAGCCTCCACCGAAGTATCAAATGAAGCGATTGTTCAGGCGATTGTGAAGGCCGGGAATCAGGGAGAGGTGGTAAGTCGTATTAAAGAGCAAACTTCCTCTGTTCCAAATACATTTGAGAAAAATATCGTTTCCGGCAATCAACCATTTAAAGTAAAGATTGAAGTGACTGTAGAACCGGAAGGCGCTGTTGTTGGGAGCTCGTCCGCATATATCCCTCGGCCTGCGACAGAAAAAATTTCTAATCAAACAGCCCCAGGTTCTGCCGTAAAAGAGAAAAAAGAAGAACAAGTGCAACTAGCTCTTACCGGCATGCATTGCGCGTCGTGCGCGGGTTTGATTGAACGAGGCTTAAAAAAAGTGGCGGGTGTAAAGAGTGCTAATGTTAATTTTGCGGTTGAAAAAGCGCGGGTGGTGTTTGATAATTCAGTCGCATCGGTAGAGCAGCTTATTGGGGCGGTAGAAAAATCCGGTTACAAAGCGCGGCTGGCCGGCACCGGCAATCCCGAGGAAGAAAGATTGCAGCGAGAAAATGTTATCAAAAGATACTGGCAAAAGTTTTTCTGGGGGCTTATCCTTAGTTTGCCGATGCTGTATTTCATGCTTCTGGATTTCTTTTCGTTTCTACCCAGCAGAACATTTCTTTTGCCGTATATTGGTATCGTATCGCTTATTCTTACCATTCCCGTACAATTTATTATCGGCGCGGGATTTTATAAAGGAATGTGGAGCAGTCTGCGAATGAAAACGTTTAACATGGATAGTTTGATTGCTATCGGTACAAGCACCGCGTTTTTCTACAGCTTGGCGCAATTTATTAACTATGTTGCGCGTACCGGCAGCGTGGTTGGTTTAAATGGCGCGAAAATTCCCGAATTATATTTTGAAACCGCCGCTTTTTTGATTACTTTTGTTATTCTGGGCAAGTGGCTGGAAGCAAAAACAAAAGGGCGAACATCAGATGCTATAAAAAAATTGATGGGGCTTCAGGCTAAAACCGCGCGCGTGATGAAAAATGGCGTGGCTTTGGATGTACCCATTGAACAGGTTGTGGCCGGCGATACAATTGTCGTCCGCCCGGGTGAAAAAATTCCGGTAGATGGCGCGGTAAGCAAGGGGCAGTCCAGCGTGGATGAATCTATGATTACGGGTGAAAGTATTCCGGTGGAAAAAAATATTGGTGACATGGTGATTGGTGCGACTATAAATAAACATGGCAGCTTTGAATTTACGGCCACCAAAGTGGGAAGCGAAACTATGCTGGCGCAAATTATTCGGGTGGTTGAAGAAGCGCAAGGATCTAAAGCGCCGATTCAAGCGTTTGCCGATAAAATTTCCGCCTACTTTGTGCCAATTGTTATTGGTTTAGCGGTGCTTACATTTTTGGTTTGGTATTTTGCTCTTGGCGCCAGCCTTACTTTCGCGTTAATGGCTTTTACTTCGGTTATCGTTATTGCTTGTCCTTGCGCTTTGGGACTAGCCACGCCAACAGCCATTATGGTTGGTACGGGCAAGGGCGCCGAACATGGCATTCTTATCAAAGGCGGTGAGCCGCTGGAAGCCGCCTGCAAAATTAAAGCCGTAGTATTTGATAAAACAGGCACACTCACCAAAGGTCAGCCGGAAGTTACTGATGTGGTAAGCGCCGGTCTGTCTGATGAAGAAGAAATAATTCGTATCACCGCCAGTCTGGAAAAACTTTCCGAGCATCCGCTCGCGGACGCGATTGTTAAATATGCTGAAGAAGAATCCGTGCCGCTTAGCGAGGTGGCCGGTTTTCGCGCTATTCCCGGTCATGGTGTTGAGGGTGTATTAAATAGCGTTAAATATTATTTTGGTAACCGTAAATTAGTGACGGATGTGGTTGGTATTTCCACAGTTGTTCTGGAAAAAGTGGAGCGTAAAATTCGCAAACTAGAAGAGAGCGGCAAGACGGTAATGATTTTGGCTTCAACCCAAGAAATTTTGGGATTGGTAGCGGTGGCCGATACGATAAAAGAAACAACCGTAGATGCGGTGCGCGCCTTACAAGAACAACACATCGAAGTCTTTATGATTACCGGCGATAATCGCCGCACAGCCGAAGCCATTGCTCGCCAGGCCGGAATAAAAAATGTCTTGGCGGAAGTATTGCCGGAAGACAAAGCTAATGAAGTCAAAAAATTACAGGGAACAGGTATTAAAGTGGCGATGGTGGGCGATGGAATCAACGACGCGCCCGCGCTGGCGCAAGCGGATTTGGGTATTGCCATGGGAAGCGGCACAGATGTGGCTATGGAAACGGGCGGAATTGTTATTATTAAAAATGATCTGCGTGATGTACTTACGGCTATTAAACTGAGCCGTGAAACTATGAATAAAATTAAACAGAACATGTTTTTTGCCTTGTTCTATAATGTTATTGGTATTCCTATTGCCGCGCGCGTGTTTGTCGGTATTGGCATAGTGTTAAAACCGGAGTTGGCGGGTTTGGCCATGGCGCTTAGTTCAATATCGGTAGTCTCCAATTCTTTATTCTTGCGCGGATTCAAACCGGGCAAGCGTAACTGGCTGTCTATGGCCGCGCCGATAGTGATGGGATTACTATTTACCGCCATATTCTTTGTCTTTGCCCGGCTTAGCCGAATGTAGAATAATCGGAGTAGTGATACAATGTATACTAAGAAGTGTCTATAAAAGAAAGGATCTGGAAATATGAAAAAAGAAAAACAAATCATTGAATCTTTGTTGGCCGGTACGGGAATTAAGATAAACGGAAACAATCCCTATGACCTGCAAGTACACAATGAAAATTTTTATGGCCGCTTATTGCGGTATGGCTCATTAGGGCTCGGCGAGTCCTATATGGATGGCTGGTGGGATTGCGCCAGTCTTGATCAGTTTTTTCATAAAGTTCTGGAAGCTGATCTACACAGCCGAGTGAAAAACGATCTTGGCATCGCTCTAAAGATTGCTTTAAATTTTGTGTTGAATGTTGGCAGAAAGTCAAAAGCCTTTAAGAATGGAAGGCATTATGATGCTGGCAATGATTTATATCGCGCGATGCTTGATAAGCGTTTAGCCTATACCTGCGGATATTGGAAAGATGCCGTTAATCTTGATGATGCGCAAGAAGCAAAACTTGATTTGGTCTGCAGAAAGATGGGCCTAAAACCCGGGCAAAAAATATTAGATATCGGTTCGGGCTGGGGGAGTTTTATGGGGTATGCGGCCGAAAAATACGGAGTAAATGCCGTTGGAGTTACTGTCTCAAAAGAACAAAAGGCGCTTGCGGATACTCTTTATAAAAATCTCCCCGTAGAAACGCGGCTGCAAGATTATCGCGATATCAATGAAAAGTTTGACCAGGTAGTATCTTTAGGGATGTTTGAACATGTTGGATATAAGAATTATCGTACCTTTATGAAGGTCGCGCATAGCTCTCTTAAAGACAACGGTTTATTTTTGTTGCACACTATCGGCGGCAATCATTCGGCGCGCATTACGGAGCCATGGATTGAAAAATATATTTTCCCCAACTCCATGCTTCCCTCAATCAAGCAGATTGGCAAAGCTATTGAAGACCTATTTGTGATGGAAGATTGGCATAATTTTGGGGTTGATTATGACAAGACACTAATGGCTTGGTATAAGAATTTTGAAGATAATTGGGATAAAATAAAATCAAATTATGATGAAAGGTTTTATCGGATGTGGAAGTATTATCTTTTAGTCTCCGCCGGAAGCTTCCGAGCCAGAACAAATCAATTATGGCAGATTGTCTTGTCTAAAAAAGGGGTTCCTGGGGGGTATATATCAGTTAGGTAAATGGTAAAGATAAAAAGATTGTAAATAATTTATAGAGTATTTATTATTTTATGCCAGAAAACCTTCACGGAGAGCATGCCGGCCACGATATGCAAAAGATGAGCCATATGGATCACGAAGCGGCCATGACCAATCCGCAAATGGCCAAGCAGATGGAAGCGGATATGCGCCGCCGCTTCTGGGTTTCTTTGTTTCTTTCTGTGCCGATTTTTTTGTACTCACCGGTCGGCGTTAATATATTTAAATTTAATTTGCCAACACCACTTCCCGTAAATTGGCTGCTTTTTATTCTCACTACCCCGATAGTTTTTTGGACAGGTTCTATTTTTATCACTGGTACATACTATTCTCTTAAAAGTAGAAAACTCAACATGTCGGTGCTTATTGCCACCGGCGTATTGGCCGCGTATTTATTTAGCGTTCTGCTTACTTTTACTATTGGCGGCGAAACATTCTACGAAGCCGCGGCGCTACTGGTAACATTTGTATTATTTGGCCATTGGATGGAGATGAAATCACGGCGCGGTACGTCTGATGCGTTGCGAGCCTTGTTTGATTTGGTGCCGCCAAAAGCCAATGTTGTTCGCGGAGGCAAAGAAATAAACATCACCAGCGCGGAAATAGTCCAGGGCGACATTGTCGTGCTTCGGCCCGGCGACAAAGTGCCGGTGGATGGTGAAATCACCGAAGGCGAAACTTCTATTGATGAATCACTTATTACCGGAGAATCTATTCCAGTTACTAAAACTATCGGAGCAAAAGTGGTGGGTGGATCGGTGAATCTTACCGGTATCGCGCAATTTAAAGCTACAAAGGTTGGGTCGGAAACGGTGTTGGCCCAGATTATAAAAATGGTAGAGACTGCGCAGAACTCCAAAGCTCCCGGTCAGCGCATAGCCGACAAAGCCGCCGGCTGGCTAGTTATTCTTGCTATTGGCTCGGGGCTGGCTGCGTTTTTTGGCTGGTATGTTGGCGCAGGCGTGGGTCTTTTGGCCGCTCTCACTTTTGCAGTATCAACTGTGGTGATTGCCTGTCCGGATGCTTTGGGGCTCGCCACCCCGACAGCGGTCGCTGTGGGAACCGGCATTGGCGCAAAATATAATATTTTAATAAAAGATGCCGCTACTTTGGAAAATACATCTCGGCTAACAGCCATTGTTTTGGATAAAACCGGCACTCTTACAGAAGGAAAACCAAAAGTCACCGAGGTTGTTGTGCGATCGGGATACGATCACCACGAAGTTTTATCGCTTGCTGCCTCGGCAGAGCGAGGTTCAAATCATCCTATTAGCGCCGCTATTTTAGAAGAAGCAAAAAAGAATGGGTTGGATGCAAACGAAAAGGTAGAAAAATTTGAATCAATTGGCGGCCATGGCGTAAGGGCTGTTATAAATGGCAAAGTTATTATTGCCGGCACGGAGCGGCTTATGCAACAAAATAATATTGATCTTTCTCCGATCAAAAAAGAAATTGACCGTTTGCTTAGTACCGGTAATACCATTAGTATTGTTGCTATTGATGGGCAAGTGGCGGGTGCTATCGGGGTGGCGGACACTCTTAGGCCTTCGGCGAAAAAAACTATCTCGGCGCTCCAGTCGCTTGGGCTGGAAGTGGCGATGATTACCGGCGATCATGAACAGGTGGCAAAAGCGGTATCAGATGAACTTGGCATAAATCGCTATTTCGCACAGGTGTTGCCGGAAGACAAGGCAAAATATGTAAAAAAACTTCAGGATGAAGGCAAATTTGTGGCAATGGTCGGAGATGGAATCAATGACGCTCCGGCACTCGCGCAGTCAAATATCGGCATTGCCATCGGCGCCGGTACGGATGTGGCGATTGAAACAGGTAATATCGTGCTTATGAAATCAGATCCGTATGATATTGTGGCCGCCCTTCGTTTGAGCAAGGCAACGGTAGTAAAAATGAAACAGAATTTATTTTGGGCGGCGATATACAACGTGCTGGCCATTCCGGTTGCGGCCGGCGTGTTTTATAACTCATTAGGTTGGTCGTTGCGTCCGGAAATCTCCGCGCTTTTAATGTCAGCATCGTCTATTATTGTCGCCACTAACGCCGTGTTGTTGAAGCGAGTTGAATCCAAATTAAAAATTTAAATAATTTATAAAGGCCATTTTAGTAAATTAAAAAATAATCACGATTAAGCCGTGATTGTTTTTTAATCCACCTGCAGTCGCTCTACCACCGGTTGTGAAGGGGTTGAACATTGGCGGTTGACAAAAACCGGATTTTATACTATTATACTTTGTTCTTTAATAATTTTTTCCAACTTTCTTTTGGCTAATCATTGTCATTCCCGCCATAGCGGGAATCCAGTGGGCCGGAAGAAGGCTGGAAAAAATCAGCGCTTCCTCTTTGCCACGTCGGCGAGGAGTGAGCTTTCTCAAAAGAGGAGGCAAAGGACAATGGTAATGGCAATCGACTTCTTGCTTTCGGCCGCCCACCTCAAGCGTGAACTTGGCGAGGAGCTGTTCGAGGCTTTGGTCAGCTCGAACAACACTGCGGCAGTTCGCAAATTCGCGGAGGAGCTCGTCAAGTTGGGACCCCCCACTGAGATGACCCTCGGCGATCGCGCCTACGACATTCTCGGCATCCTCAAGGGAGACGAGAAGTCGGTCATCGGCCATACGATGGTCAGCCGCGCCAAGGAGCAGAACGCCCACAACGGGAAGGAAGAGCGAGAGCACGTCCTAAAGTATCAGGACCAGATTCCCGCCGCCCTCCGCGGCAAGGTCGTCCTCGTCTTCACCGACGACAGGCACCCCGACGACCCCGAGGGCGTCTACTGCGTTGGCTGGGACGGCAAGCGCTGGGTCAAGGACTGGCGCTGGCTCGACTTTGACGACTGGCGCGGCCGCTATCGGGTTCTCCGTCGCAAGTCCCCGCAGCCCTAGAATTCTTAGTCGCTCAGAACTTTCGGGTTCTGTGCTCACTTGATCCCTTCGGCTCGCCTGCCGTCAGGCAGGCTCGCAAAAATGCCCACCCTGGGAAACTAGGGTGGGCAAATTATTTTTTAGGGTATCCTATGGCAAATCAACAGGTCGGCTTATTGATTTAATCGCCCGTTTCGTATATATTAGCTAAAGTTCATATATATAAATTAAGCTAAACTCTGTGTTTTTAGATATTATTAAAGCAATTGTCTTGGGTTTGGTAGAGGGCATTACCGAGTTTTTGCCTATCTCTTCTACCGGCCATCTTATTATATTAAACAATTGGTTGAGTTTTAGCCCGGATCTAACGGTAATGTTTGATATAGTGATTCAGTTCGGAGCTATTTTGGCGGTAGTGGTTGTGTTTTGGAAACGATTATGGCCGTTTGGCAAAGACCAGATTGAGAGGCTTGGGATTTTTAATCTTTGGCGCAAAACCATAGTGGGAGTATTACCGGCCATTGTTTTGGGCGCGGCGCTAGGCAGTATAATTGAAGAAAAACTATTTAATCCGTTGGTAGTGGCCGCGGCTTTGGTGGCGGGCGGTATTATTTTAATTTTAGTGGAAAGAAGACAGGTTACCGCTAATATATTATCTGCCAAAGATATTTCTTATCGCACCGCTTTTTTAATCGGTCTATTTCAATCTTTGGCCATGATTCCGGGCACTTCGCGGGCCGCGGCCACAATTATTGGCGCCATGCTTTTGGGGGCAACGCGAGTAGTGGCGGTAGAATTTTCTTTTTTCCTAGCTATTCCTACCATGCTAGCCGCTTCGGCATACAGTTTACTCAAATATGATTTAGTAATTAGTGTAAATGATTTTATAATTTTAGGTATTGGTTTTGTCACAGCATTTTTTACCGCCTTGGCAGTAATTAAATTTTTATTAAATTATATCCAAAATAATAATTTTAAGGTTTTTGGATATTATCGCATTGGGTTGGGTATTTTGGTGTTACTATTGTTTATAATATTATAATTATGTCTAATTACGAAATACTTTTGTATTATAAATATACACACATCTCCGACCCGGATGAATTTTGTGATAAGCAAAAACTGCTTTGCGAAAAATTAGGATTAAAGGGCAGGATAATTATTACCGAAGAAGGCATAAATGGAACGGTAGAAGGCTTAAAAGAAAATACTCAAAAATATATTGATGAAACTGTTAAAGATTCTAGGTTTGCCGACATGAATTTTAAAAGAAGCGAAGGCACAGGCAATGCTTTTCCTAAACTATCGGTAAAATCACGCACCGAAATTGTGAGCGCGCATTTGGGAGAAGATGATATTAACCCAAATGTTATCACGGGTAAATATTTGCCGGCCGAAGAATTACACAAATGGATTCATAGCGATAAAGAATTTTATATTGTGGACATGCGCAACGACTACGAACATTCAGTTGGATTTTTTAAGGATTCAATTTTGCCGCCGCTCAAACATTTCCGTGATTTGCCAAAAATTTTGCCAGGCCTGGCGCACTTAAAGGATAAAACAGTGGTGACAGTTTGTACTGGCGGCGTGCGCTGTGAAAAAGCTTCGGGATTTCTGGTAAAACACGGATTTAAAGATGTGTATCAATTGCACAATGGTATTGTGAGTTATATGGAAAAATACCCAAATGAAGATTTTTTGGGCAAGCTTTATGTTTTTGACGGACGCGTAACGATGGCTTTTAATAACCCCGACAAACCGGCAGAAGTGGTAGGTAAGTGCAAAAAATGCGGAAGTTCAAGCGAAAATTTTGTAAATTGCATGCAGCCAAGCTGCCACGATCATTTTATCTGTTGTGAAAATTGTTTGAGCAGGAAAAAAGAGGCGTTCTGTAATTGGAAATGCGCTTTTGTTAAAAAATTACGGGATAATTTCTCAATTTTTAAACACAGTGTAAAACATAAAGTTAGCTTATAAATATAAGGCGTTATGAAAATAGTTTCCGGAGTGGTGGTAGAAGGCCGTAAAAAAGGCAGAGAGCTGGGATTCCCCACAGCCAATATTATTTTGTTAGAAAAAATGGAAGGTGGAATTTATGCCGGTAAGACTATTATTTCCGATAAAGAATACATTGGCGCGATTTTTGTTTATCCGGGCGGCGATTTATTTGAAGTGCATCTTTTGGATTTCGATGGAGATCTTTATGGACAGGCGTTGAAAGTAGAAGTGGGGGAAAAGATAAGAGATTCCAAACAATTTGATAATGCGGAAGATTTAAAAGCGCAGATAGCTGCAGATATTGCTCATATTAAAAATCTAAGTGTTTAAATTATGTTTACCGGCATTATAAAGAAAACTTCGGTTGTAAAAGATATATACAAGAAAAACGAAAACTTGTTTGCTTCTATTTCCAAAGAAAAAGATTGGCCGGTAGAGTTGGGGCAGAGTATTGCTATAAACGGCGTATGTTCCACCGTAAAAAGCTTTGATAAAAATAGTTTTTTGGTGGAGTGGATGCCGGAAACGCTCAAAAAAACCAGTGTAAATAGTTTTAAAAAAGGCACGATGGTAAACTTGGAAACCAGTTTAAATTTAAGCACGATGCTGGATGGTCATATTGTGCAGGGTCACGTGGATACGGTAGGCAAGGTGGTGGAAATAAAACCAAAAAAAGATTCAAAGGTTATAAAAATAAAACTGCCGTCCCAATTTATGAAGTTTATTGCCGACAAAGGTTCGGTGGCAGTGGACGGTGTAAGTTTAACCGTGGTAGATACGGGTAAAGATTGGTTTACGGTATCGCTTGTTAGTTATACGATAGAAAATACTAACTTTAAAAACACCAAAAAAGGGGATTTGGTAAATATTGAAACTGATGTGCTAGCCAAATATCTGTATAAACTGATGAAGAAGTAATTTTTTATGATTCTAAATCTTCTATATCTTCTCTATATTTATCAGCTTGCGCCATCACATTATCTCCGTAGAAGCGGTAACGAAGATTGGTACCGCCGGAGAAGTAGCGCATGGCAGCTTTCCATTCGCCGTCACGAGTGCCATCGGCGCCGTTATTTTTGAGCAGTAGTGCCGCGGCCATAAATGCGTCTCGTATATCCCACGGGTCAGCCGGACTTTTGCCGGTTATTGCGCTGACTTTGTCTTTGTATCCCATCCAAGTAGAAGGAATAAATTGGGCTGGACCCATAGCGCCTCCCCAGCCAAGCTGGGAGCCATCCTTATTTTTCATTGGGCAAGAAACCGGAGTAACATCCGGATCACGTCCTAGTTCCTCCGTAATTTTTACAAATGGTTCTTGGTCACGCGTTGGTTTCATAATAACACGCCAGCCTTTTTCGGGCGGGTCGCCGGGGCGATTGCAGGTGCCAACATTTTTACCCAGATTTGATTCTTGGGTAAGAATGGCAAGGAGAAAAGCCGCGGATACGCCAGTTTGTCTGTCAGTGGCCTGGGCAATTTCTACCGCTTGTCCGAAAGTGATCTGCTTGCCAACGCCCAAGAGTTCATAGATACGGCTTCGGATTTCAGCGGCATGTTTTTTACTATCTTGCAAAAGGTTTTGATAAGTAAGTTCCAGTCCCTTGGTTTGTTCGAGTAGTTGATTTTGTTCCTGTAGTTTTCCGCCCAAAGCGCCCTGCTGAATCCTGGCTACATTTAACAACTTCTCGGCATCGTCTTGCTGATCCTCATAGGCAATTTGTTGCTGGTTTAATTGTTTTTGTATTCCTTTTGCTTCCCGTACCAAATCGTTTATGGAAGCGGACAGCCGCTCATAATTTGTTGCTTCCACGAATGCTTCGCTTAGTCCGTCTTCAACCAAAATATTAAGCAAGAACATTTGTTCGTCTTTTTGTTGGAGCGTACGAAGCATTTTTGCTAGTTCTATACGCAGACCAGCGATTTTTGATTTATTGGCATCTATGGCTTTGGAAGTTTTTACTAATTTTTGTTCTAAATCTTCAATTTTTACGTTGGTAGCTTTAATTTCCAGGCGCAGCCTAGCCTCTTCGTTTCTAAGCTGTTTGATTTTATTGGCCAAAGTATTTTTCTCGCCTTTGGTAACGCTGATTTGCTTTTCTAATTCCTTAATTTGAGATTCAATTGCCTGCAACTCATTTTCCAGCTGCTCTCGGTTGCTATCTGGGGCGGCTATGCTAATATTAGCCAAAAACAAACTAATCACTGCGAGTAGTAGTATGGATTTTTTTAACAATGCGTATTTCATGAAGTTTTCATTAAAATCAGGCTATTGTAGAGTATCAATTTTTACTATTCTTTTCAAGAAAAATATTGGCTATCATTCTAATTTTGAAGCGCCAAGCGTAATTATCCACAGCTAATTCTACATAAGGCTTGTTTTTTGTTATAATTGCTAAAGTTAAGATAATTATGAAAATACATTTTCATAACTTAATTTATTAATTTATTTTTAAGCTTATGTTCAAGCTTAAGGAAGTTCTCAGGTGGGGCGTATTGTCCCTGGTTTTTAGTTTGCTCATTGTATTTTCAGCGCGAGCGCAGACCGCAACGGATACTAGTTCTGGTTCTACCCAAACTGCTGATCAGCAGTGTGTAAGCGGTGGTGGAAAATTGTGTAACAGCTCATCCGGTTCAAGCTGGTGTTCATATTCCACCAGTCCTTGCCCGGCTTATGATTCGGCCAGTTGCGCGGCGCAAAGCGGAGAATGGTGCGCTTATTCTGGCGGTACCGGCGGTTATTGCAACAGCACTCCGGGAAATTGTCCAATAAATGATGAAGCGACTTGTACGGCAAAGAGCAGGCCTTGGTGCAAATATTCTTCCGGCTCCGGCTCTACGGCTAGTACTTATGGAGGGTGGTGTGGCGAGGTGGGGTATAAATGCCCGGCCTATGACCAGCCGTCTTGTACCGCTCAAGGCAGTGAATGGTGCACATCTTCGTATGGCTCAGGATGGTGCAGTACTGTTCCGGGAAGTTGTCCTATAAACGATAAGGCCACGTGTGAATCAAAAAGCCGTACTTGGTGTATAGATAGCAGCAGTTATAGCACTAGTGGCGGTTGGTGCGCCTCTACTGGCAGCAGCTGTCCGAGTACTTCCACAAGCACAACTCCTACTCCTAGCCCTACCCCCGTTTATTCTTCTTGGCCAAGCACGGAAAGCGATTGTACTAAGTATAAAGGCGTATGGTGTGTAAGTACTTATACCGGTGGTTATAGCATGATGTCCGGTTCTTGTATGATGGCTGGGCAAACTTGTCCTTCGGCCACTCCGGCTGGGAAAATGAGTTGTTGGGATGGAACTTACGTTGATACATATTCCAGTTGTCCGACTACTCCCAGCGGAAAGAGCGACTGTGAAACAAAAGGATATAAATGGTGCGATTCAACTGCTGTCTCTAGCTATACTACATATAGTTCCGGCTGGTGTACGGGAAAAACTTATAATTGTCCTACTTATCCGCCGGCAGGAAAAATGTCTTGCCCGGATGGGGTTACTTTTGCCACTACTCTAACCGAGTGTCCTAAGGCTGATGCTGGAGTAACAAGCCCCATCTCACCAACGCTAAAAACTTGCCCGGACGGATCCGTTATAGATAAATCATGGGTATGCCCGGTTGTTTTTTTGACTTGTTCAGACGGCGTAACCAAAGTTAGGAGCTTGACCGATTGTCCGATAAAAACCGAAGACAGTATTTCTACGTGTCTTAACAAGAAAGGCGTTTGGTGTTTGGACAAAGCGGGAGGGAACGGTTATTGCGCGTTACAGGGTGGATGTAAGACGGCTTTGCCAGATGAAAAAGAACCGGTTGTAGAAAAAGAAGCGCTGGATGCGAAGCAAATCAAGCTAGTAGAAACCATGAAGAAAGATTATGCGCGAAATTTGGATACCCTGGAAAAAACATTTAAACGCCTGGGAGATACGGAATCACTCGCAAAAATCACGGTTCTTAAGGAAAAATTATCTTCATTGCCAGCGGATACATCGGTTTTTGATGCCTTAGAAGCTACGAAAGACGATATAATGACCCTGCGTGAAGTAAAGGATGATTTAATTGAGAAAAAAGGCGAGATTGAAATGTCAGAAAGAGATGTAGAGATGCAAGCAAAAGCCTTAAAACAGATGAAGAAGAACATGCTTATATTTGAAAAACAGCTTAACAAAATGAGCACCAAAGCCGCTCAACTGAAAAAGCAAGGATTTTCTTTGCCAAGCACGCTAGATGATCTTTTAACGCAAGGAAAAGAATTAATTAAAAAAATAAAAGCCAGTACGAATTTTGAGGAAGCGCGAGATGCGGGAGAATCGCTGGCCGAATTGAGTGAAGATTTAAATTTGTGGGCTACAAACTTGGATCAATTGGCAAAAATCAGTTCGCTGCTTAGAAATATAAATGCCCAAATTACGAGAAGAGAGACGGCGCTTAAGAGTGTGCGGACAGTAGCTGCCAGATTAAAAGTTGATTTGCAGGCAAATTTAGACGAGGTCAGCGCGACACTTGCATCGGTTAGAGAAGCGTATGGACAGTTAAAAACAAAGGAATGGAACCAAGACGAACCGTTTGAATTTGTTCAGTCAGCCATCATTGATAAACTTGAGGATATGGACAATGATATGGCTAATATCCGAGCGCTTGCCAACCTTAAAGCTTCGGTAAATAAAATCGGAGCGCAAATTAATAATTTTAATGTCAGAATTGCCCGTTTGGCAAAACAAAAGAAAGATGTGGTGGAGTTGCAAGGCTTGGTTGAGCAGCTAAAAGAAACACATGGCGAGCTAAAAGCTTTGTCCGGAGAAAAGTTAGCTAATTTGGATGTGGAGAGTGTTATAGAAAAATTAGGCGCGGCCAGCGCGCTGATGGAAGAAATTATGGATTTGTTAAAAATTAACGCTCCCTCTCTTCTGGAGAAACAATTAAAACAGAATTTTAAAGTTGAAAAAATAGATGTTCCGGAAGTTGAAAAACAGGTAATCCGCGCTTATAGAGTAGCCACATTTTTCCGCCGAGCTCCCGAGCAGATGGCGCAATACGCCACCGGCGTTAAGGAGGCAATAAATAGATGGAGAAATCGTTTGGCGATTGATTAGTAAAGAGTAAAATGATAAAAAATCCCTCGTAATTGCGAGGGATTTTTTAATGGACAAGGAAGTCTAATTTTGTTAGAGTATTACTGCTTAATTACACTTTAAGCGGGCGGAATTTAAGCGCTAAATATGTGGATGTTGGCAGCGGTTTATTTTTTACTTTTTGTATGTTTGGCTTGGAAGAATTTCCGCTCAGCCGTATTTTTATTTATCCTCCTTCTGCCGTCCTATCTTATTCGTTTTGAGGTTTTTTATTTTAGAAAAATAGTTTTTCCATCCACAGTTTTAGAGTTATCTTTTGGAGCTTTATTTTTGGTTTGGCTCATTAAATATAGCCGAGAAGACATTAAAAAAATTATAACCGCATCCAAAAAGCACGTATGGTTTTTTATCGTTTTTGATTTATTTTTTCTCTCTTCGGTAATAAGTATTTTTGTCAGTGATATGCCCATTCCATCGCTGGGGGAGTGGCGGGCTTATTTTTTGGAACCAATGATTTTTTTCTTGATTTTGGTGGGCAGACAGATTAGTATTTATAACTTAAACTCCGCTTTAGCGATCTCTACTTTAAGCATCAGTCTTTATGCCGTCGCGCAAAAATTTACGGGCTGGGGGATTGCTACGCCAGAGTGGGTGGCCGAATCTACACGGCGGGTGACGGCCTTTTATTCTTCGCCCAACGCGGTGGGATTATATTTGGCGCCGGTAGCGATGATTTTGTTATTTATTATTTATAAGATGCGGGGGAATAGAAATCGCAATTTTTGGTTGGCCAGCATGATTTGTTTATTGTCGCTGGCCGCGCTTATTTTTACCAAATCCCAGGGCGCATGGATTGGGTTAGGAGCAGGGTTGTTAGTATTTTTATTTTTTATAGGGTATAAAAAAATAGTTGCTGGCTTGGCGATTGCGGGGGTAATTTTTTCTTTGGCTGCGCCCTCAATGCGACAAGCAGTTTTATTCCAAGATCAAGCCAATCAAAACCGCCTGCGGCTTTGGGGTTATTCGTGGACATTTTTAAAACAGTCGCCAAATAATTTTGTCTTGGGTACGGGTGTGCGCCAATTCTTTAGAAAAGTACAAAAACCATATTATGATAAAATGATTATGGAAAGATTGATTTATCCTCATAATATATTTCTTAATTTTTGGACGGAGATCGGATTATTGGGCATGCTGGCGGCGGTTATAATATTGGGATATGCTTTTTATTTATCTAATAAAATTAGACAGGCTGACAAAATAATGGGCGCGGGGCTGATGGCGGCGCTAACGGTTTTGGTAGTGCATGGGCTGGTAGATGTGCCTTATTTTAAAAACGATTTAGCCTTTTTATTTTGGATTTTAATCGCCAGTGTATTTATAATCGAAATGAGCGAGAGAAATAGCCAGTGAGATATTTATAACCGCTTGCGAGTTATAAATATTGAGCCTGGATATTTCCGAGCGAATGAGTTTATATGGTTTACCTATATTGTTAAAATGGACTATGAAAATATTTATCAAAGCCAAGCCGAGCGCGTATGAGGAAAAAGTAGAAAAGATTGATGAAACGCATTTTGTCGTGGCGGTAAAAGAGCCGCCGCAAAATGGGTTGGCCAATAAAGGTATATGCAGAGCTTTGGCAAAATATTTTGGAGTATCGCAATCAATGGTGGTAGTAAAAAAAGGATTTACCAGTAAGAATAAAGTTGTTGAAATAATTTAACGGCTGTCATTCTGAGTGAAGCGAATAATCCCTGTCTGTCATTCCCGCCAAAGCGGGAATCCAGTCGAATCAACAATTGTCTGGATTCCCATTGCGATGGGAATGACAATTAAACCGACAGAGATCCTTCACTCCGTTCAGGATGACAATTAATTTTTAAATTAAGTATCATTCTATGGACAAAGTATATATAGATTCGCTTAAACTCCACAAAAAATTCCACGGAAAATTGGAATTAAAAAGTAAGGTAGCAATAAAGAATAAAAAAGACCTATCTTTGGCCTATACGCCCGGCGTGGCCGAGGTATGCCGAGTAATTGGCAAAGATAAAAGCTTAGCCCGTGAATATACTATAAAGAAAAATACCGTGGCGGTTATCTCTGATGGTTCAGCCATTTTAGGCCTGGGAAACCTTGGGCCAGAGGCCGCCATTCCGGTCATGGAAGGCAAGGCCGTGTTATTTAAAGAATTTGGGGGTGTGGATGCCTTTCCAATCTGTTTGGATACTCAAGATACGGAAGAAATTATTAAAACCGTAAAATATTTGGCGCCGGTTTTTGGCGGGATAAATTTGGAAGATATTTCTGCTCCTCGCTGCTTTGAAATAGAAGAAAGACTAAAAAAAGAATTATCTATTCCGGTCATGCACGATGACCAGCATGGCACAGCCGTGGTAGTGCTAGCCGCCATGATAAACGCTTTAAAGGTAAAAAAATTGGATAAAAACAAGGCCAAATTGGTAATTAGCGGTGCCGGCGCGGCCGGCACAGCGGTGGCCAAAATTTTGATGAATTACGGATTTAAAAATGTGGCTGTTTGCGACAGTAAAGGCTTGATCTATAAAGAAAGAGGCGATTTAAATAGTGCCAAGGCAGAATTGGCTGGCTTAACAAACCAGAATGCTTTGCCGGATAGCAGTTTAAAGGGAGTTTTAAAAAATGCAGATGTGTTTATTGGAGTAAGCGGGCCAAATATCATCACTCGCGCCGAAGTAAAAAGTATGAACGCAAAGCCGATTATTTTGGTACTGGCCAATCCGATCCCTGAAATTATGCCGGATGAGGCAAAAGCTGGCGGCGCGTATATTGTGGGTACGGGCAGGTCGGATTTCCCTAATCAGATAAATAATGTTTTGGCCTTTCCCGGAATTTTTAGAGGCGCGCTGGACAATAAAGTTACACAGATTACGGAAAAAATGCTGGTTAAAGCCGCGGAAAATTTGGCCAAGTATGTAAAAAAACCAAATGTAGAAAATATTTTACCAAAACCATTTGATAAGGGTGTGGCCAAAGCGGTAGCTAGAGCTATAAAATAATTTAAAAAACAAAAATCCGAGCTGTATCGCGCTCGGATTTTTATTTTGAACAATCCGCGATTGTTATACTGATAATTCTTCCGGAGTATTATTAGTTTTATTTTTTTTGAGAAAAGTCAGGCTAAAGATAAACAATAAAGTAGAAGTAGTAGCCGAAACCATGCAGAAAATACAAATGGCTTTAATAACAAATATTTGTAAATAGACAAATCTTAAGGAAAATAAAAAGCCAAATAAGGTGAGCAGGCTTACAAGCAGTAGAGGCGCTCGTTGTTTGGTTTGCAGGTAAATAGTAATGAGAAGTAATACAGACAGATAATACAGAGCGCCTAAAAGAGCCACAGGCAAGCCAAACATAATAGAATACTCGCTCGCAGTTACCTGCTCGCAGCCGTGCAAAATAGAGCAGGTAATTGGCTCTCCCAGGAAGTGTTTTGCCGTAAGATAAGTAGCATCAACAAAGCCGACAGCGCTTACGGCTAGAAAACCAAATGAAAATTTATTAGAGGGCGCCGCCAGCTTGCTGGATAATAGTTCTAAACTCTTCATAAGTTTTAGGGTTTTGTATTTTTTGATTGTTGAGGAAGAAACTAGGGGTGCCGTCAACTTCGTTGGCGCCACTTTGATAGTCGCTAGTTATTTTTGTTTTAGCTGTTGCGGATTTAAAATCAGTCTTGAATTTTTCCATATCCAAGCCTAATTTTTCGGCATAGATATTAAAGGCTTCTTCAGGGTTAGGTGATACGGACCAAAATTTTTGATTTTCAAATAGCATGTCGTGCATTTCCCAGAATTTGCCTTGCTTTCCGGCAGCTTCCGCGGCTTGGGCCGCTGGCCTGGCATTATCATGTTGAGGTAACGGAAAGTGTCTGTACACGATCGCTAAATTTTTAAATTCTTTGCCAAGCTGTTTGACCATTGGATAGTATGCGCCGCAAGCCGGACATTGAAAGTCGCTATATTCAGTTAATACCACTTTAGCTTCTGCAAGCGTCGCGCCTTTTACCCAGTCACTGGCATCAGCCGGTTTTACCGTTCCGCCGGCAAATTGAGGTCCTGATTTTTTTGAGGCGAGGGCAATCATGGCGCCTATAGTTCCAACCACAAATACGGTAATAACCGTCCAGAGGATGGCTGATTGCATTTTCTTTTTATTTTTTTCTTCCATTTGTTTATTTATTTTTTCTTCACGTTTTGTTTCCTGGCGTTCCTTATGGCTTAGATTTTGTTCGTTTTGTTCCATATCAAAATGATTAGTATTTACATACTACAGACCGTAGTATGTAAATTATATATCGGAATCAATAAAAGGTCAATAATATTTGTAGATACGTTGAACCCACCTTTGCTCAAGATGGGTAAGTCATTTTTATTCACAAACACGCTTGCTCTCCTCACTCGCTTCAAACGATTCGGATGGGCACCTGCAGCTGTCATAGAATGTACCTTCGCACCACGTTTCGTCATGGGGCGGGCATTCTTGGTGCAGATTGCATAAATCGTTCATATCTATGGGCAAAACTTTATTTCCCTTGCCCCACGACATGATGGAGTAGGTGTCTCGGTGGTTTAGCCCCAAAGCATGGCCAAACTCGTGAGCTGAGGTAGGTGTGGTAATTTGCCCAGGATCGTTGAAGATGATCCGAGGCGAGCCGGAGTCGGTTAGGTAACAGCCGAAATATTTGGTTGGGGGCACTCCAAGTACACAGCCATTTTCTTTTATCTGCAGAGAGATAGGGAAGTTAACTGCCCTGAGAGGCATCTCCTCTGGAGAAAATACGATGATGGTTTTTGGTCTGAATCTTTTGGGAAAATGCTTAAACCAATCATCAAGTCCGGCTCTAAACACATCCAATCTTTTCTTTACACAAACATCAGTATCACCATCACAACCTGTGCTGAAACTGGGATCTACAACGAAGTAGATCGGTTCCCGCAGATTCAGATAGTATGTGGGTGATTCTTGAGAAAGAATAAAACTGGTTAATCCAAGAGCAAGAGCTAATCCCATTGCCACCTTGGCCATGAAATATTTGGCGCGCATGCTGTACTCCTCTACGCGTCAAACGCGTTGTGAATTGTAAAAGTTCGCTACTCTTTTAAGGTAGCATATTTTTGAGAAGCAAGCGAGTATTTAGGGCAAGATAGGGGTGTTTCCTTTTTGTTTAGACATTTTGGAAAATAAAGGCATATACATGTCTTCTCGTATATCAATATGCAGTTCTTTAGCATTTATTTTTTCACAAAATTCAATCGGCGCGTTTTTAATAATTGCAAGCGGCTGTCTTTCTTTGCCTTCACCCATAACCAGCACTGCCGCCGTGGCCAGGCTATCGGCTATATCAACTTTGGAAAATTCAAATTTTTTGCCAAAGATATCGGATGTGCCAATATAATTTTTAATTCCTTTTAAACCAGCGTATCCTAGCGCTACGCCGGTGATGCCAGCGCGCAGCGGCATAGTGCGGCCATCGGTAATAAGCACGCCTAAATTTTTTATTTTATATTTTTTTCGTAATTGCAGGCGCAGATTGTGGGCGGATTTGAAACTGTCTTTTGGCAGGAGTATTAGTTTGCCACCCGCATTGGATTCGTCTATGCCGGCCGAAGCCATGACCATGTTGTCTTTTATCGTAAGCCAGACATATTTGGTGGGCATTGCCATTTGGCTTTCAGCGATGATCAACCTTTCTTTTTCTTTGTGATTTTTTACCATCGCTGTCCGATTTTCTGCCAGAGCTACGATTTTGGAAGTAACCACCAAGACTGATTTTTCCGGCAATTTTTTTATATAATGTGTAATAAAATTAAAAAGATTTTTACCTTCTTTAAATACCCGGGTTTTTATTGGTTTGACGATCATATATTAAAATTTATTTGCGAGTGCGGGAAATTTCTATGCCGACTGATTTAAGAAAATTAAAACGGTTTGGCTTTTCAACTCTTACCATAACATATCGGACACGCGGGTTAAAGGCAAGGCTGTAGTCGCCGATAGCGCTGGCCAAAGTTTCAATAAGGCCAAATCGCGAAGTGCCGGCTAGTTCTAAAATGTACCGGTAAACTGGCCGATAATCAACCGTTTTATTAAGGTCGTCATCGGCAATGGCTTCAATTACATCGGCGGCTAATTCCACATTTATTAAAATATCCTGCATTTCTTTTTTTTCTTCTTCATTAATACCAATCTGGCAGCGCACCAAGAGGTCTTTTATAAATATTTTTCCAAGCATATGTTTGTTGAATTATTATTTTAATTTATGACAAACAAAAAACCGCCGATAGGGCGGGAAAGAATACAAAATTCACCCGCTCCTATTAGTCAGAAGGGTTGTGGTCAGTAAATCCGGACCAAGTAACTGTGTATTTATTATGAAGCATAATGTTATTTTTTCATCCCATGATGAACCGTTTCTTTACTGCGGATCCATAGAGCGCCAACGACAGAAATTAATAGAGAGATGCCCACGACAATGCTAAAGGCATGGAGCGAGTTAGCAAATGGCAGAGATACATTCATACCATAAAATGTGCCAACAAGAGTTGGAAGCATTAGGATAAGGGTGAGTCTGGTCAGCCAATTAACGGTGCGAGTAAGGTTGTTGGAAATTAAGGAGCTTAAAGCGTTACGGGTATCTTCCGCAATGTGGCCATATACTTTTACCACCTCTAAAGCCTGGCGCATTTCATCCAGGGTATCATCAAACAACTCTCGATCATCCTCGGTTTCCATAAAACCGCGCCGGCGGGCAAGTTTTTCTAAAACAATATAGTTTGACGATAAAGCTGCGTTGAAATAAACCAGAGAGCGTTCAATACTTAACAAGTCAATAATTTCTTTATCTAATTCTCTTAAACGGCGTTCAGCCAGAGGAATTTGTAAGCGGTTATATAAATCGCGAAGGTAGCGCAGATAAATTTTTGCGGTAATCAAAAGTACTTTGGTGACAAATTGCGGCTGGTGCTGGGTGTCTACAATATGGTTGCGGCTGGTATTTTTTATTTTTGTTTCCAAATAACTAATCACGTCGTTTTTTCTGGCGCTTATCGTTACTATGCATTGCGGTGTCAGCAGTATGGCGAGTGGATTTACGGAGTATTTAATATCCAACTGCTCTGTATCTTTGGGCGGGGTAGAGAGCGGCGTCTGCGCGAGCAAGTAAAACATACCGTCCAACCTGTCCAGTTTTGGCACTTCGTTTACATCGCGCACATCAGTAATTACCTCCTCAGGAATCTTAATGAGGGGGGCAAGCGCGATGATATCGTCTTCAGTCGGAGATTCTAATTCAACCCACACTTCCGAAACTTCTTTCATCTGCTGTTGGGTAAGATTGGGAAGCACCTCTGATTTTCCATCGTGAATTGAGTATATACTAAACATATTTAAGTGCAATAATAGCCATAGTATATCTAAGAAAGTGAAATTTAACAAGCTTAAGAAGCATTCCTTAGAGTTCCTCTAAAACAGTATCTAATTAGAGTTTGTGCTTAAACAAAAAGAGAGGCCCGATTCCAGACCTCTCTTTGTATGTTGTTTAAAGCGGTCCGACTTTACCCCAGAACATGACTTTCCAGTCGTTGTCGTCGCCGTCGGAAACCCAAGCGCCAAACGGACGCCAGCCCGAACCAAGCTGGGCATAAGGTTTCATCCAGCCATTTTCCATGCGGTACTTATAATCCGCGGTGGACTTCACCTTTTTAATAGCGCCGCCTTTTACCCACGGAGCCCAGAAAAGAAGACCGACAACTGCCACTGCGACCAGCAGGGCAATCACAAGTTTTTTTCTCATATGCTTGCTGCATTTAAAAATTAAAACTCTTTATATATATGATACACGAATTTCGCTTGTCGGGGTAGTGGGACTTGGCCTCGACTCATAATGCCCGCGAGCATTATGGTCTGGCCACCGCCTCGCCATCCGCGCGAGCGGATATGGCTCCGGCGTTCAAGTCCCAACACGAGCAAAACTTTTTGCTCGTTCTACCTCTCCTCATTTCATTCGTCGGCCTAATATCGCAATTACAGAACTTCATCGGCTTTACACCGCCATCTCACGGGCAGTGGAACGCGCGCCAGAAGATCTCCAGATAGAGAGTTCCAGTTCCCATTCCCTTACCTGATTGAGCCAAAGAACAACCAAAAGGCCTCATGTGATGCAGGAATGATAACAGTTCGATATGTTCTGATTCCGTCGGGGTAGTGGGACTTGAACCCACAATCCCCTGCTCCCAAAGCAGGTGCTCTAGCCAATTGAGCCATACCCCGTTTATATTATCTCGTGCCGCGAGTCAGAGTCGAACTGACCACGCCAGCCTCTTCAGGGCTGCGCTCTACCGATGAGCTATCGCGGCTTATTTATATCCTATTTTTTAAAAATCGTCTACCGAAACCAGTTTTGAAATATTTTTCCCTGGCCAGTGCTTTATTTTTAGATAAACACGCTTCGTAATATACCAATTGAAGTGGTCGTCTAGCTAATGTGGCCGGCACATGTCCGTCACAGTGTTCTTTGAATCTAATCTTTAAATTTTCGCTATATCCAATGTAAAGTTTGCTATCTTTTAAGCTTTTTAATACATAAGTATAGTGCATATTAATGTGGCTGCGCTCCCGCGCCCGCAACGCCTGAGCAAGCTCAAGCTTGCGATGGCGGGCGGGTACCGATGAGCTATCGCGGCTTTTGTGGACCCTATCGGGCTCGAACCGATCACCCCCGCGTTGCAAACGCGGTGCTCTACCAAATGAGCTAAGGGCCCGTAACCAATTAAAAAAGTAAAAATATTCTATCAATAGTTAACAAAAAAGTCAACTGATGATATAATGATTTTGTCTTTATTAATTAAAATTAATATATTATGGGACAGTTCTCTATGTTGGGGCAAGTAATTTTGGCCTTGTTGTTGGGAGGGCTTTTAGGTTGGCAAAGAGGTGCAAGAGGCAAATGGGCTGGGCCGCGAACATTTGCGTTTGTAGCTGGGGGTTCAGCACTATTTACGGTACTATCTCTTTATGCTTTTGGAGCTGATATAGCCAGAATTGCTTCGCAAATTGTCGTAGGGATAGGTTTTTTGGGCGCAGGTACCATTTTACATACAGAAAACAGGGTGGTTGGTCTTACGACAGCTGCCGGACTTTGGATGGCATCTGCCATCGGGATGTCTGTGGGAGTCGGTTATTATTTGTTAGCTGTTTTAGTAAGTTTGCTGGCCCTCGGTATTTTTATGATGGATGATAGAAACTACGAAAAAAATTTGGAAAACAAAGATACTAAGTAATTTTCTTTTTGAAGCAGACCAGAAAAATAATCGTAATAAAAATAACCCGCCCAGATTCTTGGACGGGTTATTTTAAATATTGTTATTCTTCAGTTGGGGGCGGCGCATTCTCGTCTTCATCGGCCGGTTCTTCTTCCGGAGCTTCGCCCTTCTCTACTACTTCCCAAATGTCTTTGGAAATAGCCTTCAGAAGTTTAGGATTCTCTCTTAAGAATTTTTTAGCGGTTTCTCTGCCCACACCCAGTTTTTCATCGCCATAGCTGTAAGAATTTCCGGATTTATTTATAACTTTATAAATGACGCCGTTATCAAGCACATCACCGGAAACAGAAATACCTTCGTTATACATGATATCAAACTCACAGGTGCGGAATGGGGGAGCGACTTTATTTTTTACAACTTTAACTTTCACTCGGTTGCCGATAATTTTATCACCCTGTTTGATTTGCGCGGCGCGGCGAACTTCTATACGCAGAGAAGAATAAAATTTCAAAGCATTGCCGCCAGTGGTTGTTTCCGGATTACCAAACACAATCCCAATTTTCATTCTGGTTTGGTTAATAAAAACAACGACAGTTTTGGATTTGCTGATAATACCAGTCAATTTTCGCAGAGCCTGACTCATAAGTCTGGCCTGTAAGCCCATATGTGAATCGCCCATCTCACCTTCAATTTCCGCTTTTGGCACTAGGGCCGCAACCGAGTCTATAACAATTACATCCACCGCGTTGGAACGTACCAAAGTTTCTACGATATCCAAGGCTTGTTCGCCAGTATCTGGCTGGGAGATTAAAAGCTCGTCTACTTTTACACCGATTTTTTTCGCGTAATCCGGGTCTAGTGCGTGTTCGGCATCCACAAACGCGGCAATGCCGCCCAGTTTTTGCACTTCAGCCACAATGTGTTGAGCGAGCGTGGTTTTACCCGAGGCTTCCGGCCCATAAATTTCAACGATACGTCCGCGCGGCACTCCGCCTACGCCTAAGGCGATATCAAGTGATAAACATCCGGTAGGTACGGCATCCACTTCCATGGTTTTGGATTCACCGAATTTCATTATCGCTCCATCTCCGAATTTACTTTTAATCTGTTCTATGGCGCTTTCCGCGGCCTTCAATTTCTCCTTTACCTCCTCGGATATTTTTGGCATACAAGCTTTGCATTATGAATAATGAGCCATAAGTTATGGACCCAAAAGGTCCTTAGCATATAATTCACAATTCACAATTCGTTTAGAAGTTTGATTCTATTTTTTTAACGGTCAAATTATTGGATTTGACGATAATGTGCCGGGTAACCATTGTGGTTTTGCCGTGTTTTTTGATTGCAGATATAGTAATCGTATTTACTCCATTTGACAAGTCAATTGGCACTTCAAACCTTCCTTGATTATTTGCCATGGCCTCCTTGCCGTTTACGGTCAGACGTACCTCTTTTTCAGTTTCACCTTGCACGATTGCTACCGGCTTATTGGAAATATACCCTTCAATAGGGCTAAATACAGCCAGTTTTGGCGGCTGTAAAATGCCATTTACTTGCCAGATAAGATAACTGACAAATCCAACCACTAAAACTCCCAGGGAAACATATCTAAAAAGATTGGATAATGAACTCATACGCCATAATCGTAAGACACGAAGCGGGTGAGTCGGCTTGTAATTGTGCAAATCCGATTCTTGTGAAAATTGATGCAAAAAGCTGGCTGGATTTAAATTCAGAGTTTCCGCGTACTGACGGATATAAGCCAAACGGTGGGCTTTGGCTTGGGGTAGTTCTTTAAAACGCGCGCTTTCAATGGCCTCTAAATATTTTATTGGTATCCTCGTTTTTTTAGAGATATCTTCCAAAGATAAGCATAGTTCTCGGCGAGTTTTTTTTAAACGTTCTCCCACCCGGATCAGCGGCTCTAATTTTTTTAGACAAAACACTGCCATATGCTACTTTCTTGTCATGCTGAATTTATTTGCAAGTCGAGTGAGAGAAAAGTAAAAGTTTACTTTTCCGAACGAGCGAAGCAAATATGTTTTAACTATATTTCAGCATCTTCATTTGTCATTCCCGCAACAGTGGGAATCCAGTATCCATAAATTGTCTGGATTCCCGCCTTGGCGGGAATGACAATGTACGTATAGAGATCCTGAAACAAGTTCAGGATGACAGTTATTTGTTAATTATCTTTTTCTTCTTCAGGAATCAGGTCTTCAAACACCGGCGCTCCGCCCGAATTTAAAGTTTGCCTCTCCTCGGGTATATCATCGGATTCAGTTGGCCGCATATGTTCGGTAAATAGCTCTCTAGGTTTGGCACCGTCCGCTGGTCCTACTATACCAGCTTCTTCCATTTCATCCAAGAGGCGGGCAGCTCGGGCATAGCCGATTCTCATACGGCGCTGCAGAAGCGAGGCGCTAGCTTTGCCGGATTCAATTATTATTTTTTTAGCTTCATCAAAGAGCGGGTCTAAATCGCTGCTGGCGCCGCCAAACATATTTACGGTTCCACTGCTGCTACCGCCGCCCCTGGAAGTAATAGATTCATCATATACTGGCGGTTCATCGCCTTTTAAATTATTTATCACTCGTTTCATTTCTTCTTCAGAAACAAAAGCGCCTTGCAAGCGTTTTGGTTTGGAAAGCTCGGCTGTTAAAAATAACATATCACCGCGCCCTAATAATTTTTCCGCGCCCGGTGAATCTAAAATGGTGCGGGAGTCAATAAGCGATGCCACCGAAAAAGCGATGCGAGCCGGAATGTTGGCTTTCATAAGACCGGTAATAACTTCCACACTTGGCCGCTGCGTGGCCACGATTAAATGTATGCCAACCGCGCGGGCCATTTGAGCGATACGAATAATACCGGCTTCCACTTCGCTGGCAGCCATAGCCATCAGGTCGGCAAGTTCATCAATTATAAATACAATATACGGAAGCGGTTCGGCCGCGGATTTGTTGTATGAACCAATATCACGTTTACCGGCTTCAGCAAGCATGGTAAAGCGTCTATCCATTTCGCCAATGGTCCACTTTAAAGCGTTTACGGTTTTGGCTGGGTCGGTAATTACCGGCGTCAGTAAATGAGGAATGCCATTATATAATGTTAGTTCCACGCGTTTAGGATCAACCATTATCAAACGCAATGTTTCGGCTGTGTTTTGGTAAAGCAAACTTAAAATAATTGTATTAATACAAACAGTTTTTCCCGAACCGGTGGAACCAGCCACGAGAAGGTGGGGCATTTTAAGCAAATCTCCGAACCAAACTTTGCCAGCTACGTCTTTGCCGAGCGCGATCATCATGTTATGTGTATCTGGGTTTTTAAATTCCGGGCTTTCCAGCAATTCGCGAAGTGTGACCATGGCTACTTTTTGGTTTGGCACTTCAATACCGACAAGAGACTGTCCGGGAATCGGAGCCTCAATACGAATTGGGTGGGCGGCGAGCGCCAGCGCCAAATCATTGCTTAAATTGGTGATGCGGGTAAGTTTGACGCCTTTGGCAGGCTTCATGGAGTATTGGGTAACCGTTGGGCCGACACGCACTTCACCCATATCCACTTCAATACCAAAATTTTGAAAGGTATCACGGATCACTTCGGCATTGCCTTTAATATCTCCGGAAGTTGGTTTGGTTTTGGACGTATATAATAAATCAATTGACGGCAAATCACGAATAATTGGTTTAGGAATTTTAGGCATTTCAGTTTTTTCTTCGGTAATTTCTTCCTCACTTTCTATTTGTTCATTTTCAACATCTTGTTTTGCAATTACGCGCTGCTGAAACACTCGCTGTTCTTCTTCCTCTTCTTCTATTTCTTCTTCATCCATTTCCGCGCTTGCGGTTTCTTGATAGTCGCCCTTTATTTGAAACGCGACTTTTTCATTTTTAAATGAGCCGAAGAAAGCAATAATTTGTTGTCCGAACCAGCCAAGCAATAAAAAGAATTTTTTATGCAGTTCAACAATTTGCGCCAAGGATGTATTGAATAAAAAGATAATGCCAATAAGCAGGAAGGCGACAAGCACCATGGTGGCGCCCCAATAGCCGATATATTGGTTTAGAAACCAAGCAGGTAAATAGCCGATAAGTCCGCCACCGTACCCTTGGGTAGCCAGATCAAACATTTCTTCGGCCGGTTTTTGTAAATGAATTAAGCCGTTAAATCCGGTGATAAATAAAATTGAACCAAGCCAGTGAGTGGCGCGGTACTCGTACTCCATGTCTTTGATTATCAAAATTGCGACCAGAATTAGGATAATAGGGAAAATGTAGCGAACCTGGCCAAAGGTAATGGAAAGCAGCGAATCAATAAATTGTCCGGCCACTCCGGCGAGTGAAAAGAAGCTGAGGGCGGAAATACCGCCGATAATAAATAACAAAATAGCCAAAAGACCTCGGCTAATATCTGGATTTAGGTTTATTTTTTCTGAAAATGATAATTTGCGGTTTCGTTGTCTGGGCATAACAGGCATATTGTAGCATAATTTTATATTGCGAGAAAGAAAAAATATTCCAGCTTGGAAGTTTACAACAGGTTTGCTATATGTTAGGGTTTTTATAAGGGAGGAAGTCATGTCCCAACAGCCGGAACTGATTTCTCTGGATGGTGAACGGCAGAAACGCTGGCGAAAACTGAGGCGGTGGCTGCGTCAACGACGGCAAAAACGGCAAAAGGCCAGAAAAAGCGCATGCCCTTGTCAGCGGTCTAAAAGGGTGCAAATTGTCGGTGTCTCAATCCCCACGCTCAACGCTGCATACGGAGCAGCTGCCTGGGCTTTGGGTTGGTCATTGGAAATGGCGGTGGTTCTATCTGTCACTGCGGCCCTGGCGCTTCTTGGAGTATTCGGTTATATGCGCAATGGGCATGGAGTTGAAACGCAGCCGCACCTGCCAAGTTGCCCTCATCAGAAAAATGCAGAGCTATCCGCTCGACGATAACTCTGTTTTTGCTCTTTCACCTGTCGAGAGTTGTTCATGTATAAAATATTTTTATCCAGGGCCAAACAAAAAATCCTCCAATGTTGCATTGGAGGATTTTTTGTTTTTTCTGCATTAAGCTGCGACAAGAATTGCATGTTTTAATGAGCGAATCAAATTTAGAAAACTTTCTCTGAACAAAGAAATGTTCAAGAGAAAAGAGAGAGATTTGTTTAATAAATTCGATCCGATTGAGACATCAACTCTTGCGCAACTTGATGAAGAAAAATATATTATAAAAAAATACTGCACTATATTTTATAACGAAAAAATATTTTGTCAAGTTTAGGCATAAATTTTTTATAAAATCTATTTTTGATAGAAAGTTTTTTTATTTTTTTAAAACAAAAAAGCCGCCAACCAATCATGTTCCAAAATATTTAGAACATAGTTGGTGTGGTGGCGGCTTTTTTTGCGCCTTCCATCGCACACGGGCTTGGAGCTGTTGCCTACGAGGCGTTCAGGCACCAGATGATGGCCGCTCGGCCCCGCGTGAGGGCCGCGTCTCGATCGGTTAAAGGAGACATCATTAACCGAGATAACAACCGCGGATCATCCCCTCGCTGCCACCAGTTCAAGAGCCAGGTAGAGTTGGGGAAATCCGCCGGCGGTCGTCGCATCGGCATGACCTCTTTCGCCAGTCGGAAGATCAGTACGGCCATCGCTTTCTGGACATGCTGTTGAGTCATCTTGTAGTCGGAGACTTTCTCAGGGAGAGGTGACTTGTCCAGGTAGGTCACTGCTTCGGGCAGAGCTTCTCGCGCCCGTTTCATCAACAGCCGTCTGGTATGTGAGCGGATGTATGCCAGCTCTACTTCACAGTGGTTCTCGGCCAGCACTTCTTGGACGAACTCATTCAAGAGTTCGAGGATGGATTTCATAGAGTTTTCCTTGTGGAGGACTAAAGTTGAACATACTAAAAAAATGTAAAAATGTCAATATTAAAAATGGAAAAGTATCAAATTTATGGATAAACTGTGGATAAAAAGCCAATTTTTTAGCAGATTTTCAGCTTTAATGCTAAAAATACTCTAAAATTAGCCAAAATAATCATTTTCCTTGACAAACTTTAAAATTCGTTAAGTTCTTGACAATCCTTTATTTTTAGCGTAATATGTAAATACTTAACACTTCTGTGGAGAGAGAAAACGGTTTTTTGGCTTAAATTAGCGCAAATCTAGCAATCCTGGTTTCATCTGGATTGCAAAGTCGTGCAAGGAATAAATAAATTTACATGCTGGCCTTGCTTTTATTGGCTAAACTTTAAGAAAAAAGGAAAAAACGCCCTCAAGGCGCCAATTTTTGTTTTACATACCAACTGTCATTCCCGTCAAAGCGGGAATCCAGACAAAACAGATCGATTAGATGCTAGATTCCAGCTGAAGCGGGAATGACAATGATAAAATTAATTTAAAAAATAATTTAAGTTTAATTAATCTGTATGCCCATTTTTAAACGCCAGGCTCTGAAAACGACTGAACGAAAATTCTTCACGAGTGTCCGTGACGCGATGCCCGTACCGGATCTTATTGACGTGCAAAAAAGTTCGTATGACTGGTTTTTAAAATTTGGCATTAAAGAATTATTTGATGAAGTTTCACCGATGACCGATTTTACCGGACGCGATCTGGAATTATATTTGGAAAATTATTATTTGGATGATCCAAAATTTGATGAAGTGGTTTGCCGCGAAAGAAATTTAACTTTTGAAGCCCCGCTTCGCGTAACTGCTCGTCTGGTTAATAAACGCACCGGCCAATCCAAATCCCAAGAAATTTATTTAGGCGATATTCCGCTCATGACCCAGCGCGGCACGTTTATCATAAACGGCATTGAACGCGTGGTAGTATCCCAGCTTATCCGCAGCGCCGGCGCGTTCTTTACCGCCGAAAATATTCGCGGCCGCAGATATTATGGCGCGAAAATTATTCCAAATCGCGGCGCTTGGATTGAAATTGAAACCGACATGAACAATGTCGTGTGGATTAAGGTAGACCGCAAACGTAAAATGGCTGCCACCTCGCTGCTTCGCGCGTTTGGCTATGAAGGCGATGAAAAGATGATGGAATTATTTAAAGATGTAAACAATCATCCAACCGTAGATTATGTTGACGCCACGCTTAAAAAAGACGTAGCCAAAACGCAGGATGAAGGACTTATTGAAGTATATAAAAGAATTCGCCCGGGTGATTTGGCCACTGCCGACAATGCCAAGAGTTTGATCTTCGCGATGTTTTTCAATTTTGATCGGTATGATTTGGGCCGCGTGGGTGTATATAAATTTAATACCAAATTTGATTTTGGACATAAGAACGAAGATTTTGATAAAAAAGAAAACAGAGTATTGTCTCCGGAAAAGTTGCTCGCAGTGCTTAAAGAAGTTATTCGTTTAAATGTTACGCAGGAAGAACCGGATGATATTGACCATCTTGGCAACCGCCGTATTCGCGCCGTGGGTGAACTCGCGCAAAACAGATTCCGTGTAGGCCTAGCTCGTATGGAACGTATCGTTAAAGACCGTATGAGTACCCAGGAAATGGAAGCATTGTCTCCAAATAAATTAATCAATGCTCGTCCGGTAATTTCCGCAATTCGTGAGTTCTTCATGAGTTCTCAGCTTTCACAGTTCATGGATCAAACCAATCCACTTTCTGAATTAGAACACAAACGCCGCGTAAGCGCGCTTGGCCCAGGCGGTTTGTCTCGCGATAGAGCCGGCTTTGAAGTTCGTGACGTACACACCACGCACTATGGCCGTATTTGTCCAATTGCAACTCCGGAAGGACCGAACATCGGTTTGGTAAACCACCTTTCCAGTTTTGCTCGCGTGAACGAATTTGGGTTTATTGAAACTCCATATAGAAAAGTGTTGAGAGAAGTTCCAAATGATCCTAAATTTACAGAAGGTGAAATTTTATTAAATGAAACAGAAGGCGTAAAAGCCGGTACAAAAATTACCAAAGACGTAGCTGCCAAGCTAGCTAAGGCCAAAGCAAAAATTATTCCAGTTCACGCTCGCGTGACCAATGAAGTTGTTTTCCTAAATGCTTTCAAAGAAGAAAAAGTAAATACCGCCGCGGCCACTACGAAAGTTGATGAAAATGGTTATTTCTTGGAAGAATCCGTGCCAACTCGTATCCATGGTAATCCGGGTGTAGGTAAAACCAGCGATTTGGATTACATTGACGTTGCTTCAAATCAAATTATTTCTATTGCCACTTCCTGTATTCCATTTTTGGAACACGATGACGCCACTCGCGCGCTCATGGGTACGAACATGCAAAGACAGGCTGTGCCTTGTATTCGTCCGCAACAGCCGCTTGTTGGTACTGGTACCGAACAAAGCGCCGCGTATTATTCAGGCTATGTAGTCTTATCCGAAGTAGATGGTGAAGTTACGGAAGTAGATGGCAACCATATTGTGGTAACTGACAAGAAAGGCGTACACCATACATATTATTTAAGTAAATTTGTTCGTTCCAACCATTCCACCTGCGTAAACCAAACGCCGATTGTGAAATTGGGAGAAAAAGTTAAAAAAGGACAAGGTCTTACCGATGGTCCCGGTATTAAAGACGGAGAATTGGCGCTTGGCCAGAACATGCTCGTTGCCTATATGGTATGGGATGGGTATAACTATGAAGACGCGATCATTGTTTCCGAACGCGTCGTGCAAAAAGATAATTTCACTTCCATTCATATTGAAGACTATACGATTGATGTTCGTGAAACCAAACTTGGTCCGGAAATCATTACCGCCGATATTCCAAACGTAAGTGAAGAAAAATTAAAAAATTTGGACAGCGAAGGTATTATCCGCATTGGCGCCGAAGCAAAATCCGGTGATATTTTGGTTGGTAAAATTACGCCAAAAGGAGAAACCGAACTTTCCGCTGAAGAAAGACTCTTGCGCGCGATTTTCGGTGAAAAAGCCCGTGATGTTCGCGACTCTTCTCTCTATTTAGAACACGGTGAACATGGACGTGTAACCGGCATTAAAGTATTTTCCACTGAAAATGGCGATAAGCTGCAGCCAGGTGTTATCAAACAAGTCCAGGTCAGAGTTGCCGACATGAGAAAAATTCAAGTAGGTGATAAAATGGCCGGTCGCCATGGTAACAAAGGTGTAATTTCCAGAGTTGTCCCAGCCGAAGATATGCCTTTCTTGGAAGACGGAACTCCGGTTGATATTATTTTGTCTCCGCTTGGTGTTATTTCCCGTATGAACTTGGGTCAGATTTTGGAAACTCATTTGGGTCTGGCGGCCAATGCTTTGGGATATAAAGTTGCAACACCGGTATTAAATGGTATTAACGAAGCCCAAATAAAAGAAGAGTTGGAAAAAGCCGGTCTGCCAACTGGCGGCCAGGTTACTCTTTATGATGGCCGTACCGGCGAACCATATGACCACAAAGTAACTGTGGGTTATAACTACATGCTTAAACTCAACCACATGGTTGAAGATAAGATTCACCAGAGATCCACCGGTCCTTACAGCTTGATTACCCAACAACCTTTGGGCGGTAAAGCTCAATTCGGTGGTCAGAGATTTGGTGAAATGGAAGTCTGGGCCCTGGAAGCATACGGCGCCGCCCACACTTTGCAAGAAATTTTGACTATCAAATCCGATGACGTCCCAGGTCGCTCCAAAGCCTATGAAGCGATTATTAAAGGTGAAACTATCAGTCGTGTAAACTTGCCGGAATCATTCAACGTACTTGTCAGAGAGTTGAAAGGCTTAGGTCTAGATGTTGAACTTCTCAAGAAGTCAGAATCCGGAGAATACAGGCCGATGGAGGAAGTTAGAAAACAACAAGAAAAAGACGCAAGGTCGGAAGGTGAAGGAAGAACCGAAGTGCAGGCGGGAAAAAACTCTGATAAATAATTCATTAATGTCATCATTACAATAGAATAAATATATGAATGATACTATTTTCCCAGCCGACTTTGATGCCATTCGCCTCAAACTTGCATCCCCCGAAGTCATTAAAGGCTGGTCATACGGCGAAGTAAACAAGCCGGAAACCATCAATTACCGCACTCAGAAACCGGAAAAAGGCGGACTCTTTGCCGAAGAAATTTTTGGCCCAACCAAAGATTGGGAATGTTATTGCGGCAAGTATAAAAAAATTCGGTATAAAGGAATCGTATGTGACAAATGCGGCGTAGAAGTAACGCATTCTTCCGTACGCCGTGAACGCATGGGTCATATTGAACTTTCCACTGCCGTTGCTCATATTTGGTTCTTACGCTCTGTGCCTTCCAAGATCGGTTTGATCCTGGATCTTTCCGCGCAGTCACTAGAAAAGGTAATTTACTTTGCATCATTTGTTATTACTCACGTTAATGAAGAAGAAAAGAAAAAGACCGCCGACCTCTTGCGTCAGGAATATAAATCCAAGAAAAAACAGATTGAAAAAGAAGGCCAAGACCAAATAAAGAGCGCCAATGATAAAAAATTGGGCGCCCAAGCTTTGGAAAAAATCCAGGAAGAAACCGAAAGAAAACACAAAGCCTTGGAAGAAGATTTCCAACAAGCAGACAAAGAACTTAAAGAACTCCAGGTAATGAAAATTATTTCTGAAAATAAATATCAGGAATTGTCATTGCGTTATGGCCACTTGTTTGAAGCATCCATTGGCGCCGAAGGTGTTAGAAATTTATTGTCTCGCATTAATCTTGAAGACACCATAAAAAAATTGGAAGAAGAGCAATCTAAAGCCAAGGGTTCAAAATTGGAACGCATCATTCGCCGTAAAAAAGTATTAAAGAGTTTCTTCTTAAATAATATTCGTCCGGAATGGATGGTCTTGCAGGCAATCCCGGTTATCCCCCCGGATTTACGTCCAATGGTTGCGCTTGATGGCGGCCGTTTTGCTACCTCCGATTTAAACGATCTATACCGCCGTGTAATTAACCGCAACAACCGTTTGCGCAGACTCTTGGAACTTGATGCTCCGGAAGTTATTTGCCGCAATGAAAAACGCATGTTGCAGGAAGCCGTTGACGCTCTCATTGATAACAATGCGCGTCAAGCCAAAACGGTAACTGCTTCTACCGGTCAAAAGAGACAATTACGATCACTGGCTGATATTTTGAAAGGCAAGCAAGGCCGTTTCCGCCAAAACTTGCTCGGTAAACGCGTAGACTATTCCGGTCGTTCCGTAATCGTGGTTGGTCCAAACTTAAATATTGATGAATGCGGTTTGCCAAAACGCATGGCTTTGGAACTATTTAAACCATTTATCATGAGCGAAGTTATCAAGCGTGAACTTGCTCACAATGTTCGCAGCGCTTCTAAATATATTGAAGCCGAACATGATGAAGTGTGGGATATTTTGGAAGATTTGACCAAAAAGACCCGCGTACTTCTAAACCGCGCGCCGACCTTGCACCGTTTGGGTATTCAAGCATTCCACCCGCGTCTTATTGAAGGTAAGGCTATCCAACTCCATCCTTTGGTATGTACCGCGTTTAACGCCGACTTTGACGGTGACCAGATGGCTGTACACTTGCCGCTTACGGCCGAAGCCCGTTGGGAGGCCGATAACTTAATGGCCGCGGAAAAAAATATTCTAAAACCTGCCACCGGCAGTCCGGTAATTACGCCGAAACAAGATATTGCTCTCGGTTGTTATTATCTTACTCGCTATGAAACCAATGACACTGGTGAAGTAAAGAATCACTTCAGTTCGGAAAAAGAAGCTATTTTGGCTTATCGTTCTCGCGTGATTTCTTTGCAAGAGAGAATAAAAGTTCGTTTCCAGGATGTAAGCCGGTTTGCGGAAGGTGTAAATCCTATCTTAGAAACTTCAGTTGGCCGAATACTGTTCAATAAAATTTTACCTCCACAGCTTCCATATTTTAATGAAACGATAAATGTAAAGAAGCTTGGCCACATTATTCGTTTGTGTTTGGAACTTACAAATGATCAGCAGGAAGTTGCTTACTTTTTGGATGAACTCAAAAACCTTGGTTACCGCTATGTTACTAAATCCGGCTATTCCTTGGGCATGGATGATTTCCCAGCCATTTCCGAAAAACCGGGCATGCTGGCCGAATCCGACAAGATGGTAGCGATTGTTGAAGAACAATATCAAGAAGGTTTGCTCACTCAGTCCGAACGTCACGTAAAGATTTTGGAAATCTGGGCCGAGACCAAAGAAAGAATTGTTGCCAAGAACCAACAAACCTTGCGCAAAGATGGTCCGGTATTTGCCATGATTGATTCCGGCGCGCGCGGCAGCTGGGGCCAGTTGGGTCAGGTTATCGGTATGAAGGGTCTTGTGGCTTCGCCATCCGGTGATACCATTGAACTTCCGGTTAAAGGCAACTTTAAAGAAGGCGTGGAAGTTCTGGAATTCTTTATTTCTTCCCACGGTACCAGAAAAGGTTTGGCCGATACCGCGCTTCGTACGGCTAATGCCGGTTACTTAACCAGACGTTTAGTAGATGTATCGCAAGATGTGATCGTGTTTGAAGAGGATTGTGGAGATACAAATGGTGAAACCTTTACCGCTGCTCAATCCAAAGAAATGGGTGAAAAATTGTCCGAACGTATTTGGGGCCGTTATTCACTGGAAACCATAAAGGTGGGTAATAAAGTAATTATTAAAGAAGGTGAAACCATTGATGATAAGACTGCTCGCTATGTTGATGAGCATAAACTTGAATCCGTGCGTGTTCGCAGTATTCTGCAATGCAGAATGCAAAAGGGTGTTTGCCGCAAATGTTACGGCTTTGATCTGTCCAAGAACAAGCCGGTAGAGTTTGGCGTGGCCGTGGGTATTATTGCCGCGCAATCCATCGGTGAACCTGGTACGCAGCTTACTATGAGAACCTTCCACACTGGTGGTGTGGCTGGCGGCGACGATATCACTCAAGGTTTGCCAAGAGTAGACGAACTCTTTGAAGCTCGCGCTCCAAAGAAACAAGCTATGCTTGCCGAAGTGTCCGGTGAAATTGAAATAGAAAAAGCCGATGGAAAAATTATTACTTCTCCAAGCGGCAAGAAAATCTTTGAAGGCCGCCGCGGACAGGAAATAATTCATATTCACTTCTCCGGTGTTGATGAAATGAAGATAAAAACAAAATCCGAAGATGAGCTCATGGTTAAAGATGGAGATTCCGTACAAAAAGATCAGGTAATTTTGGTGCGCGGCTCATCGGGAGAAGAAGTCTTGGCCAAATATCCAAGCACAGTCAAAGTTGAAAAGAATACCGTTACGCTTACCTACGAAGGCCCGCATGTACGCGAATATATCGTACCATTGGGTTACAAAGTGCTGGCAAAGACCGGTGATAAAGTAGAAAAAGGCGACGTGCTTACCGATGGCAGTATCAATCCTCATCAGCTCTTTGAACTCAAAGGCAGAGAGGCCGTACAGCGATATATTTTACAGGAAGTACAAAATATCTACTCCGCTCAAGGTCAGAAAGTAAATGATAAGCACGTAGAACTTATCATTCGCCAAATGTTTAGCCGCGTCTATATAGAAGACGCCGGTGAAACCGACTTGTTGCCGGGTGAAGTGGTAGAAAAATCCCAAATGGATGTTTCTAATCGCCAAGCCAAAAAAGATGGCACCAAACCTGCTATTGGCCGAGAAATGTTCTTGGGTATTTCCAAAGTTGCTCTCTCCACCCAAAGCTTCTTGTCCGCCGCTTCCTTCCAGGAAACTGCCAAAGTGCTCATCAATACTTCTATTACCGGTAAGATCGACTACTTGGACGGTTTGAAAGAAAACGTAATTATCGGCCGCTTAATTCCGGCTGGAACTGGGTTTAAACAGTAACACAGATTTAGACAGATTATAAAGGGATTACACAGATTAAAAAACGGCCGCCATTACAGCGGTCGTTTTTTGTATTCCCCATTTTATAATCGATCCCACAGTAGCTTAAAGATTTTTCGCTGAAACTGGGCAAAAGTCGGGCTTTCAATAATAGACGCAACTTCATTTTTAAAATCAATAAATGATACTTTGTCCCGGTAAATAAATTGGGTTATATCATACATAAATAGATCGTATTTACTCGGTACGGTTTTAAATAAACGGCCCAAGCGTTTTTCTTTGCCCTTACGATTTTTGGTAATTTCATTGGTAATAATCAACCAATCAACCTCAGTTTTATCTAAAATACGTTCCCGATATTGGCGCGGAATATACCGATCATATTTAGTATGATCTTTTGGTGATTCGTAGCGGTAGATTATGTCTGATTTTTTAACAGTGCTGAGAAAATCAAAATACGCCTGGCGGATACCTTGCTCGCCATAGTAATACCGAATTACCGGTCGGTTTAGACTGGCAGCGTAGGTATGCATAAGAGCCGGAAGCTCTGTGCTTAGATTATCCTCAATGCGTCTGACCAGATGTTTTAGATTTTCCGGATGTTCAGCGCTATATACGTTACGTTTCCCTTTTTTAGATTCTAGCACCAACCCTTTTTCTATAAGGATAGGTATATGACGATAGATCATAGGACGATACAAGCCAGTGCGCTCGGCAATATCGCTTATGCCAAGCACACCGCCTTCCACGAGCGTTCGATATATAGTGCTTTCTTCTTGGCTTAAGCCCAGTTGTGACAGAGCATCAATTTTTTTCATAGTATTGTATTATTAGTAATACACTTTTTATATTACTTTTTTATTTAATAAATAGATACTTTTAGCTTTATAAAATAATTATAGTACGAATTATAGTACAAATCAACATATAGAGTGGGTAGATTGGTAGAGTATAGATAGATCTTTCACAATACGAAAAACCAAAGTGTCAGATCTAGAAAGGATTGTGTATGAAAACGCTTCTTATCGGTCTTGGTCAAATTGGTCTCGGCCTCATCGCTCCCACTTTCCAGAAGGCAGGATACGCAATTGTTGGTACTGATGCGAATGAAGATCGTCTCAGCGCCCTTCGTCATGGATATATTCTCAAAACTCCCAGCAAAGTTGAGAATATAAATATTGATGTCGAAAGTATGGATAAAGTCACGGAAAATTTTGATTTAGTTGTGACCTCTGTTGGTCGGAAACATTTAGGCAAGGTTGCGGTTTGGTGCCAGGAGAAAGGAATTGTTGCTCCTGTGCTTATGGCAGAGAATCTGCCCGATCCAGTTAGTTTTTTTCCTGAGCAAATCCCGATTGTTATTGATCGAATTTGCCCCAGAATAGAAACACAGGGTAGCTTGTTGACGGTCATAGCTGAAGACTACTACAAGATTGTATCTTTGCAGAATCCGATAACTAGTTCGTTGGCAGTGGTGGAAGCCGTGGAACTCAAAGATTCGGAATTGAGCGTTGAAAGCAGAAGGAAGCAGAAGATGTTTACAGTGAATACTTGCCATGTTCTTGCTGCTCTTTTCGGCCAGCAGTTTGGTTGTTCGTTGGTTGAGGAATCTGCCAGACATCCCGAAGTTGTATCCAGAATTATGGCTGTGGTTTCCGAGGTCGGGCCATGGTTGGGTTTTGACTCTCAAGGCGCCGCAGCAAGAGCAAGTGAGATCCTGTTGAGATTTGCTAATCCGATTCAAGATTCACTGTCCAGAATCCTTAGCACAACTAACCGTACCTCTGCTCTAAGGTATATTGAGATCCCGCTTAACGGCCTTCGTTCGCTGGGTATTCAAGCGCCCGTCTTGGAGGAAGCCTATTTGCTCCTAAGTTCCTAGTAATATAGTCTTGAGGTTGTTCTTTCCTTGGCTCACCGTTTGTGTGGGCCTGGTTGTTTTATAAGTCGGTAGAGAAAAAATTTAAAATATACTAGTTTAGATAGATTTATGACTATTTTTTACCATTTTTCCTCTTGACCCCGTATAATTACGCCCGAAATCGCTTATGCAAATTGCGATATATGGGATTATTTTACTAAAGTTGATAATAATTAATTTTAAAAGAAATTATCATATAGTTGCGATTACCAATTTGCTCGGGCGTATCTATACGGGGAATTGTGGATAAGTTGAGTAAAAATATGGTATAATAATTACGTAATTGGCGGATGAGAACTTTTTCAAATAATTATTTTTTAAAATAAAAATATGCGCGGAGGGAAATTTCGTCTTTGTCGTGGCTCGGTCACGATTTTTTTGGTTTTTACTGTTGGTATCCTCGTGGCGGGAGTGCTGGCGGTAGTTTTGGTGTTGCGACCAAAAACATCGGTGCCGGACAAGGGTTTGCCAGGGATATCTAAAACAATGGGCGGATTTGTGAAGACGCCAATTGGCGCAGCTACGCCGTCAGTTAAATTGGAAAGCCGTGTGCTTGAATTGACACCGGCGACAACTAAAACATTTTTAACGGAATTGGCGCAATCTGATAAATCAACGCAGCATGTCTATGTCCGCTTGGCGCGGTATCCGCAACTGGTTGATCGGGATACGTTGGAAAAAGCCGGAGTGACGCTTCTGGATTTTCTCGGCCAGCGCGTGTATATGGCCGTTGTTTCTGGTAAATTCACGGTTGATGATTTGGGCAAACAGCCGCTGGTTGAGGCCTTGGCAAAGATTGAGGATGCCGATAAAGCTCATCAAGATATTTGGAAAGAGAGATTTTTTGTTTTTGTCGTTAAACCGGGAGAAGATGAAAATGAGCCGGAGATTAATTATGTGCAAAATTCCGACGGTACGTTGAATTTAACGGTAGAATTTTTTGCCGATGTGGCCGCATCAGTCGCGAGAAATATTTTACAGGACGCTGGCGGCGCTAGAAGCGCCATGGGGCGTGGGCTGTGGGAAGTGAAATCAGCGCCCGCCTCGGCTGTTCGTCGGTTGGCTGCTTACGATGCAGTGAAACGTGTTGATCCGGGTCCGGCGCCATTTATGGCGGACAACAATCGCAGCCGCGCCGCGCTTAATGTTGATACCGTGCAGAATTTCACCACGGCCACCAATGTTTTTGGCGGTTTGAGCGGTTTGGGCGTGCAAGCGATTATTTTTGAAAGCATGATGGATGAAACGCATGATGATTTTAGTTTGCTTGATGCCGCTAATAATATTATCGGCAGTCGGGTTGCCCGCCATCAGCCATCGGCGCATGCTACTCATGGCAGTCATGCTACGCATGTGGCGGGTATTGTCGGCGGCAACGGGTTTATGAGTACAAGCACTATTATTGTTCAATGTCCGGGGACACCGGCGGTCAGCGGCACCCCTTGGCTGTTCCGCGGCATGGCACCACAGGCCACGCTTCTTGATTATGCCAGTTGGGAACGGACGCCAGACGGCATTCTTGATGCGGTTGCTAATTTTGGCACCGAGTTGTCCAATAATTCATACTCAATTACATATGACGGGGATTATAGCGCCGCTATGCAAATCAACGACCGGCTGATCCGCGGTTCGGCCGTTTCATCAGGGGGCGTAGCAGTGCCAGGCCGATCGATGATGTTTTCGGCAGGTAATCATGGATCCTATACATATAACGGCGGCGAGCAGGTTGGCTATTTTGCTCTGACTAAACAAAATAAAAATGACACCATGGTGGGGAATTGGAATGCCTGTGGCGCTACGCTGGCCGGTGGCAACATTGGTACCAGTATGGGTCCTGCTTATGACGGGCGTATCAAGCCGGATGTGGTTGCTTCGGGCAGCTATGTTATATCCACGCAAAGCAACAATAATGGTTACACCAACAAATCAGGAACCTCAATGGCTACTCCGGCAGTGACTGGCGTCAGCGCGCTAGTTCTACAACAATACGCCACGACTTATGGTGTCAATCTTGATGTGAATCCGCCGCGTCCTTCAACTATTAAAGCAGTATTAGTTAATACCGCAACTGATATTGACTGGGCAACGGCCGCGCCCGCCGGCTATGTTTATCCGCCCGCCGGCGGTATAACTGGCTGCGCTCCCGGGCTTCTCAATAATCCGGCATTTTGCGTGGGTGACGGCCCGGTGGTTTTCTTTCCCGGTCCTGACTTTGCGACTGGTTGGGGCATGGTTAACGCCCAAGCCGCGGTGAATGCGGTGGCGGCGCAAACTTTATTTGAAGATCAGATCGATGTGACTGGACAATTCCGTGGCATACAGTTTAGCGTTGCTTCGGGTACAACCAATATGCGCATGACGCTGGCCTGGGATGATGTGGAAGGCAGTCCCGCAATTCTCGATACGAGCCCGCACTTGGTTAATGATCTTGATCTTGAGCTGACTGACCCGGCCGGAGTCGTGTTTTACCCTTGGCAGTTGAATCAAGCCATTGCTGATGTTGCGGGTGTGCCATTGCCTAATGAACAGCAATATCCTGGTACCGGTATCGTAATTACCACTGCGTTGGCACCGACAGCCGCGCCTATTGACTGCGATGGCAGCGCTGCTGATCCGAATCCATGCATACCCCAGAACGACTATCCGGGCACCATTCCGGTAGCGCCCGCCGGCCAGGGGCGTGATCACCTCAACAATGTCGAGCAAGTATTTGTCTCGGCGCCGGTTGCCGGCACGTGGAACTTGCGCGTTACCGGCTTCCAGATCCCTGATCCGGCTAATCCCCAGCCATACTCCATCGCCGGTTTGTCGGCCGCCGGCAATGCCTGGCCTGACCTGACGCCGATTGGCGATGTAACTATTGATGAAGGCGCGACCATGATTATTCCAATTACCGCCGTTGATCCCGAAGGCACGCCAATCACGCTTACCGCCAGCGGTCTGCCACCGTTTGCCGCCTTTGCCGATTTGGGTGGTGGCGCCGGCACGCTTACTCTGACACCAAGTTGCACTGACACTGGCGTCTATCGCGGTCTGGCTATCATTGCTACTGATGGCGGCGCGCCGATAAAATATGAAGGCCAATATATAACCATTACCGTTAATCCGGCCAACTGCGCTCCGGCTATTGATCCGGTTGCCGATGTGACTATTACCGAAGGCGATACACTTGATGTGCCGGTGAGCGCTACCGATCCGGAAGGCGATGCGTTGGTTTTGGCCGCTCCTGATTTGCCGCCGTTTGCCGCCTTTGCGCCAACAGGTCCGGGTACCGGGGCAATAAATTTGGCGCCAAGTTGCAGTGATGCCGGTGTTTATGCAGACCGGACGATTACTGCCACCGATAGTGGCGCTCCACCCCAGACAATGACTGAACTCTTTACGATTACCGTCGACGATGATTTGGTTCCGGTGGCTAATGCCGGAGCGGACATCGTTACGTACAGCGCCATGGCTACCGTACTCAACGGCGCCGCCAGTAGCGATCCGGAGGCCAAGCCATTGACCTATAGTTGGGCACAGACCGCGGGTACACCGGTGGTTCTGGCCGGCCTCGATACAGCCACGCCGAGCTTTACGGCACCAACGGTCGCCGCCAGCGAAACGCTTACCTTCACCGTAACCGTTACCGATTCGTGCGCGCAACCTGCCGCCGACACTGTCGTTGTGACTGTCCGTCCGCTCGTTGATGCTTCTATTATCCTCGATCGTTCCGGCAGTATGATGTGGCCTGTGCCGGCCGAGGGCGGCGGCACCATTACCAAGATGAACTCATTAAAAAATTCGGTCAATCTTTTCCTCTCGCTCTTTGTTAATGAACGCCCGGGCGCGCCTGATAAGCTCGGTATTGTTAAGTTTGCCGACAACACGGCGGCGGATACGCAAACAATCCGTCCGCTGGCCGATGTCGAACCGGCGGACATAGCGCCTGCCGGCGCCGTGAGCGCGCTGATTTCCGGTCTGACCACCGATGCGACCACGTGGATTCGCGGCGGTCTTAATCTTGGATTGGCGGAACTGTTCGGTCCGGCCGGAGTAGCCAGTCACAAAAAAGCGATGGTACTCTTCTCCGACGGCAAAGAAAATGAATCGCCTTTGACGCAGGATCCGCCGCCGGCGCCGGATGGGGTTTTAAGCGATCCTGATTTTATCAGTACGTCAGTATATGCGGTCGGCTTTGGCGTCGCTGGCGCGGCCGGCGATACCGGTATTGATGAGGCGCTCTTAACCACCATTCAAAACGTCGGTGCCGCCGATGGTTTCGTCAATGTTACCGCCGAGCCGTTGGCGCTTACCAAGTTCTTTGTTGAGGCGTTGGCCACCATGTTCGATCAAACCATATCGCTTGATCCGGTGACCACGTTATCCGGAGCCGGGTCATCGTTCCAGTCGGCTACCATCAGTAGCGCCGATCGCCAGGCCACGTTCGTGCTTACTTGGAATCAGCCGCAGACCGATGCGCTCGACCTTAAACTGCGTACGCCCGAAGGTGAACTGATTACTACCGCCGACGCCGCGCCGGGAACACCGATTGAATATGTGAGTGGCGCGACGTTCAAGTACTTTATCGTGCGTTTTCCGCTTACCGGTCGTTTGCGCGGCATTCACGCCGGCACTTGGCAGATGGAAGTCAGTCGCAATCAGGCGCCCGCCAATCAGCTGGCGACCTTTGCCACGGCGGTCATGGTAGATAGTCCTAGTTTGCGCTGGATGCCTTCAATACCATCATCTATGCTGTTTACCGGGGATGAATTCGGCATCCGGACATCGCTGCTTGAAAACGGCAAGCCGATTGCCAATGCCAAAGTGTTTGCCGACATTGAACGCCCAATAGTCAACCCGCATCAGGTTGTGGTCACGGCCAAGCTCGATCCGCGCCAAGCGTATATTCCATCTGTTCTCAAAACCGATCCGCCGTCGCCGTATGACCAGAAATTGCTTCAGATTATTAAAAACGCCCGCGGTAAAAATCCATTTCCTGTGAGCAAGGAGCGGGTGCAACTCTTTGATGACGGTAAGCATAATGATGGCAAAGCGAACGATGGCACGTATGGCGCCAATCTAACTAAAACCAATGTTGGCGGTGTCTACCGCATTCATCTGCGCGCCCAAGGTAAAAGTTCGCAGTACGGGGCATTTACCCGTGAGTCCAGCCGGAGTATTACCGCTATCATCAAAGCTAGTCCCAAGGCATCGAATGTTACCATTGCGCCGATTACCAAAGCTTCAGCCCGTGGGACCATATACCAATTGACGGTGACACCGAAAGACAGCCAAGGAAACATAGTTGGCGCTGGCTATGCTAGTATGGTTAAAGTAAGTGGCGCCGATATCAAGCCGATTGAAGCGGTAGAAGACAAGACCAATGGCAGTTACACACTGCGTTTTACGGCCGACCCGCGGGCCATTCTGACTGTCCGGTTTGGTGATGAGAAGCTTGCCAGTATGGTAGTTGAAAAATCTCAATAGTATTTATTTATAATCTTCATACTATATGCCGGAACCAAAAAAGATACTCCTCGAAGAGCCATATAAGGTTTCTACCATTCCAGTTAAACCGTGGAGCAAAAACGCGCTTGAATCCTTGCGCGGTCAGGTGAGCGACTTGTTATTTAACACCGGCGCTGTCGACCGACCGCGCGGACCGATTTTACTTGATACTACCACTACGACGCCGAAGAGGCCGCCGCGTGGACCGGTGGTCGGCGAACCTCCCGTCGAACCGGGTGCAGGCGAACCGGCAGGCGGCGGAAATCCTCTGGGCGGAGGAAATAACCAACAGCCCGACCAGCCAGCGCCGCGTGTTATTCCGTGCGACAATGTGATTATCGATGAGAGCGATGGGGCTGGCGGCAATCCTCGTCGAGGTGGTGGCAACGGCGGTGGCATGCCGCCCGGAGCTGGCCAGCAGCCACGCGAGCGAATCGTTGAAATCCCCGAGGATCTACAGCCATGTATATTTACCCAGCATCACACCGCGGATAACGGTGAAGGGTGGGTGGTGCTTGTCCATATCGAGGGAGGGCGCATGAAGCGAGTAGTTGTCATTGATGAGAAAGGTAACCAGCGATACATTCATCAGAATGTCGGCAAGATAATCAAGGTGCATAAAGACAATAATAAAATAACCGTGGTCGGCGACAAGAAAACTTGTATTTACTTCATTGTCACAAATCAACTGGTTTGTTATTCCTAAACAGTTTGTAAGATAAAACTCCGGCCGCCTAAAACGGCCGGAGTTTTATTTATTTTTATAGGCGTTATAATGTAAAAAAATACCGTTGAGGTTTATTCTCAACGGATAGTATTTGCGCGTTAAGGCAATTCCAAAAACATTTCAAACATCTCACAACAAGTCAATGGCCAAGCTTATGCAATAAATTGACGCACTATAAATTAAGATATACAATTGCGGGTATATACATTAAATATTTAAAATATGGCAAATGAAATATTGGTTCCGCCGGAACAAAAATTCTCGCTGTCTGTAAAATTATTATTAGCCGCGGGCGCAATTCTTGCGGTAGTCGCCGCCGCCGTGGCGGGTTATTTTTTTGCGCAGAATAAAAATAGTAATAATCAAAAACTTACTGAAAACTCTCTGCAAAATACTTCGTCATCAGTAAATAATCAACCAGTTGAAGAGGTCGTTAGTCCCACCTCAACTAATAATGCAAATGCTGAACCAATATCTATAAATTTCCCCACCACCTCTTTGCCTCAGGAAATCGCAGCAAAGATTAATTGGACCCAGCCAAATAAGCTTAACGATCTGCGCTGGTTTGTAGAAAAAAAATCATACGCGCCAGAAAATTCAGAATATGAAGTAATGATTTTAAATGAGTATTATGAAGTCGGAACCTTTGAGTATAATGGCGAGCGCGGCAGGGTAGTGTTAGTGCAAATTCAGCCCGAGGAACCGAGTTCCCCGTGGTATTTTTATATTCTAGATTTCAAAAAACAATTTACAGTGCTGGCAAAATATTCTGGGTTTGACGGATACACTAATAAACAATTTGATTCAAATCCTATTTCAACCTTAGAGGCACATTTGGCAAACTTTGTTCCGGAAATACAAAAATTAGCAAAAGTAGATTTAAATTTTACTATTCCTGCTCTTGAATTTCCTAAAACCGTAAAGGGTCCGAAAGAGCGCCAGGTTTTAAATCTTAGAGGAGTTTATCCTCTACAGGAACGCGTTGGTTTCAGTAATGTGACGGTAAAAGCAGAGGTGCCAGTATTTGTTGATCCTCAACTCGGAATGGTGTATACATCGGCAGTTACCGGAGGTTTTTATGTACATGGTCCAGATGGCACTCGAGCTGCTTACGCACTGGAACCAGACTTCTTTAATCCAAATAGCGCCCAGGCCCAAATTATTTGGAATGACGGGTCTTGGAATGGGTATGAATATATGTACGGTGACCAGGGAGGTTGCGGCGCGATGAATTATATTTCGGTTGTTACTTCAACAGATATAACCCTAGCCAATGATTTAGCTGTAGTAGGAAAAAATAGCAAAGGAGATAATATCTATGAGTTAAAAGACAAAAATCATAGATTATTAAAATCATTTTATAGCGGCGCATATTTCCCTCAGCAGAATGGTTATAAAATAAGTTATGAAGAATTTGTTACATTAAAACCAATAATATTTTGGGTAGATCCGTTTGGCAGGTTGATTAAAATGACAAATCGACGTTTTATCATTCCGGCTGAATGCGGCAAGCCGGTTATCTATCTGTATCCGGAAAAGACTACAAATGTATCGGTGCGTGTTGAACCAAAAGGCGGCATGAGTGTTTCTGATCCGTTTTATAATGGGGGTTGGGAAGTTATGGCCGAACCAAGTGGACAGCTAACAGAATTAAAATCAAACAAAAAATATCCGTATCTTTTTTGGGAAGGCCAGGGCGATTTATATCAGCAACCCGAACAAGGATTTATTATGAAACGAGAAGATGTTGGCAGTGAGTTGCCAAAGAAACTGGCTCGGCTTGGGCTAAACACAGCCGAGATAAAAGACTTTATGGAATTTTGGCATCCGCGTATGCAGGAAAAGCCATATTATTTTGTAACGTTTTTAGGCACTCAGCAAATGAATCAGCTAGCGCCTCTAACTGTTTCTCCGAGTCCTGATACAGTCGTAAGAATTCTTATGGATTTTACTCCGCTTGACCAGCCAAAAAAGGTATTGCCATTGCCACTCGGCCGTACACCAGAGCGGAAAGGATTTACCGTGATTGAATGGGGCGGGGTCATTAGAAAATAATTCCACGTTATGTCTGTTAAAACCAAGTTGCTAATCTATATTGTTGTCATAGCGTTGCTGGCAACAATAGGGGCGGCGCTTGGTTTTTGGTTTTATAATAATAGCAGTTTTGCATCTCTACCTTCCTTCGTTAAGGAGACTTCTCAAGAAGAATCCCAGATGCACAGGGCTTATTCCATGGACGAAGGATTCTATAGTGTTTTCTTTGCCAATAATAAACAAACAAAAAATATTGAAGAGAAAGTTGTGTCGGCAGTGGTGCCGCATCATTTAATTGCCGGACAATTTATCGGTTCTTTTTTTAATAGTATGGCAGGGCAAAAGCCGGATACGGTCGTTATTATCGGTCCGAATCATAAACAGGTAGGAAATAGTTCTGTTATTACCAGTAATTTGTCTTGGCAAACTCCGTATGGCACTTTAAACACAAATAAAAAGTTAATTAATAAAATTATTGCTACCAATATTGCTTCTTCACATCAAGAAGTTATGGGTGATGAGCATAGTATTTCCAGCCTCGTGCCATTTGTAAAAAAAACTTGGCCTAAAGCCATGGTGGTGCCAATTATTTTAAAAAATAATGCTAAAGGCTCGGATTTAGATAGATTAGTTGAGACGTTGTCAGATTCAAAAGAAAAAATTTTAGTCTTGGCCAGTGTTGACTTCTCACACTATTTGCCGCAATCAGTCGCGGATTTTCATGACGCGCTCTCTATAAATACCTTAGAAAGCGGCAGTTTCCAAAATTTGCGTGAACTGGAAATAGACAGTCAGCCAAGTTTGTATGCATTATTAAAATATAATGAATATAAAAAATCACAAGCCTTTACTTTGCTGTCTCATACAAATAGCGGCGAAATTATTGGTAAAGATATAAGCGATACCACCAGTCATATCATTGGATACTATAGGGGCGGCGCCCCCGGTAAAAAACCGGCTGCTTCGGTGCAGTTTTTTGGCGATATTATGCTTGATCGCGAAGTGGCTAAAGTGATGGGCAAGACCGGGCTAAATTATATATTCAAAAATTTGCGCGCCGAAGAAGATAGATTTTTTCAAGGAATGCATATGCTTGTGGCAAATTTGGAAGGCCCGTTTGCGCCAGCGCGAGTGTCTACAACCAAATCAATCGCGTTTCGGTTTGATCCAAAACTGGCAGGAGAGTTAAAGTCGCATGGCTTTGATGCATTTAGTCTAGCCAATAATCATAGCATGGACATGGGTCGAAAGAATGTTGAGTTTACCAGAGGAGTATTAAATCAAAATGGGTTTGGTTATTTTGGCGATGAGTATAATCAAGGTTTAGAGTATTCGTATATTGCCGGAGAAGAAAAAAATTTGCCATTTAACATAGCTTTTATTGGTTTAAATTTTACCGAAGGGCCCTTGGATATGGTTAAAGTTAAAGAAGCTATAGATGATGCTAGCATGCAAGCCAAGTTTGTAGTCATTAATATTCATTGGGGAGAAGAATACAAGCGTAATTCCAATAAAAGCCAGCAAGATTTGGCCCACCAATTGATTGATTGGGGCGCGGACGTAATCATTGGCCATCATCCTCATGTGGTTCAGGAAGTGGAAGTATATAAGGATAAGTACATTTTTTATTCCTTGGGAAATTTTATTTTTGATCAGTATTTTTCTAAAGATACTCAAGAGGGCATGAGCGTTGGTTTAATTTTACAAGATGATGGTGGGGTAAAAGTCCATATTATTCCTTTTTTCTCCAAAAGATCCCAGGTGCAGGTGATGACTGGAGCGCAGAAAGAGGAGTTTTTTAAATGGATGAAGGAAAATAGCAGAATGGGGAGTTCTTCTTTTAGGTTTTAAATAATTTAATACCTGTTGATTTTTCATTAAAGGGACGGTAAAATTATGTAAAGCTTTTATACTTAAATCCTATTAAATTTTTATCCTATGGATAAAGAACGGCAATTTCTTGACCCTGTCGATCTCGAATTTGACGAACCGCCAGAAGGGCAAGAACAAGAACCTCTTCCTGTAAATCCTCGGATCGAAAGTCTGCACAGAGATTTTCGTGTCGTGGAATCTAATATAGTTAAATTTAAAAAGCGCATCGATAAATTTGAAGGGGACGGTGGTAGGCAGGTAGGTGAGGTCATTAGAGATCTTCTATCAATAAAAGGTATTGTAGAAAAAGACCCAAGCAGTCTTTCGGAAGATGAGTGGCAAAAGTTTAGGGAAATATCTACTAAGATCGGAATTGGCTTTTATCGTTTTGAAAAAGAATATGATGATATTTGTAAATGGGCGGATTTGTTGGCTAGACAAGACACGGGCATAGGAAGTCAATTAGAGGCTCTTAGGGGGTTTGAACTAGAAAGTGAATTTGCAGAATTAGAGAAAATGGTTAACGAACAACATAACAAACATTTTCAACCAGCCTTTGAACAAGGCGCAGGAGTGCTAGAGAAGAATGGTCAATTTTTACAAGAAATTAGAGCGGCGTCTGAAATGTTCAGGAGTTTTGTTGCAAATGCGCGCCTACTTTTAGATGCTCTGCCACAGAGATTAGATGGATTACGTGCTCGTGCGGCTGCAGAGAGTGACAAAGAAAGCGCCGACATAGAATTATTGGATTTACAGAAGAAATTGGATAAAATTTTATTAAAATATACAAGTACATTAAGACTTGTGCTTTTGAAATTAACTAGAAGAATAAAGGAGGACGACGAGATGACTAAAAGAGACGAAAGCCGTTTCAAGCAGTTAGAAGCTGCGAAAGCAGAAAAAACTAAAGCGTCAAGAGAGATAGAACGTGAATTCCGCTCGTTGAAGCAATTACAAAGGCAGTTGGAGTATGTGGTAGGTGCAAGTAAGGAGGGCGCAAAAAGAAAAATGAAGCACGATCAACCAACCCTATATGATAACTACATTGATTTTGTGGAAAGTTTTGCTAAGGAAGCAGTTTAGTTATTTTGCAATTTTACTAAAAATTTCTACATACTAAGTTATTTTAAGAGGAAGAATAAAATTTAACTTTTTCCTCTTGATTTTTTATCTTAAAAATGGTATAATCATATTGTTAGATGAAAATTTTTGAAGAAATGATGAGCAGTTCATTGCAGGGCAAGGAGTAAATGAAGTTATATGAGTGGACACAGTAAATGGCACCCCGGTAGCAGATCCGCACGGGCGGCTCGCTACGGGGTAGGCGTACTGAATTTGTAGATATCCTGCTTAATCAGAATTGCATAACATAATATGTCCGGTCATTCAAAATGGCATAACATTCAGGCAAGGAAAGGAAAGCAGGACGCGCTGCGAAGCGGACAATTTACCAAAGTTTCTAAACTTATCACGATTGCCGCCAAAAGCGGCAGCGATTCGGCAACAAATTTCTCCTTACGCTTGGCCATGGAAAAAGCCAAAGAGGTGGGAATGCCGAAAGATAATGTAGAACGCGCGATAAAACGGGGTACCGGCGAGCTCGCTGGCGACCAAATAGAAGAAACCCTTTATGAAGGATATGGACCGGGAGGGGTGGCAATCCTTATAAAGTGCCTAACTGACAATAAAAATCGCACCGTTTCCGATATTAAACATATATTATCAAAACACGGCGGATCAATGGCCGGAGCCGGAAGCGTAATGTGGATGTTCCAGCAGCTTGGTGTTATAACACTAGAAAAAGATAAAATAACCAATAAAGATGATTTTGAACTGCAAATGATAGAAGCAGGGGCTGAAGATATGGTAGAAGATGGGGAGTTGGAGATACGAACAAAAATAGATAATCTTCAAAAAGTTTTGGCTAAGATAAAAGAAATAGCGTTGGAACCGAAAGAATCAAGTTTGCAATGGATAGCCAAAGATACAGTGCCGGTAAATCAAGAAGTTGCGGAAAAATTAGAGAAATTATTTGCGGAATTTGAGGAAAATGATGATGTAGAAAATTATTTTACCAATGCCCAATAGTAAAGCCATATGAAAGAGGAAGTTATATTGGGAATAGACCCGGGATTTGGCAGAATGGGGTATGGCATAATTAAAAAAAATAAGAAAGGCGAGTGGGATGCAATGGGGTATGGATGTATAGAAACATCCGGCAAGTACAGCTTTGTCCAAAGATTAGCTCAAATACACCAGGCACTTTTAAAAATTATTGATACATATAAACCCACAAGAATGGCCGTGGAAGAGTTATTCTTTTTCAAGAACGCTAAAACAGCCATTGAAGTGGGGCAGGCCAGAGGGGTAATACTCCTTACAGGAATTGAAAGTAATTTAGCCATAGATGAGTTTACGCCGCTGGAAGTAAAACAAGCCATGACCGGGTACGGCCGGGCCGAAAAGAGGCAGATGCAGAAAATCGTGGCAATGGTCCTTAATATAAAAGATAAAATAAAATCCGATGATGCAGCCGACGCTTTGGCGGTAGCCATTTGCGCTGGTCAAAGTTTATGGGTAAAAAAGCTGAATAAATAACATATATACTCATTCGCTCGGAAATAATCAAACACATTTGATTATTTCTCTCACTCATTTCGTATATGAAAAAACGCCTGGGTTTTTCCCTCCTCATCGCCGCATTTAGCTTGGCGATCTATGTATCTTTTTTGGCTCCAAGCAAAGTTGCGGCTGATTCAAATCTGGTTGAAGACCCGGGCTTTGAAACGAGCATGTCTAACTTTGAACCAAATCAAGACGGTACATCCGTATCTCTTACGAGCATTAGTCCAATTAACGGATCCCGAAGTTTGGTAGTTGGCACTACTGGTTATGGTGATAGTGTATTATGGCAAGGCCGGGATATTTCTACCTTTGCTACCAAAAGATCAAATCAATTTACCGCTTCAGTGCGTATTCGTTCCACCGTTGGTTCGGCTTCAGAGATTTCTTTTTGCGGTTTGGTAGATTACGCAACTGGCGAAGGCGTTCGCAATTGTAAAGAAGTAACAGGTTCGGTTGGTGACAAAGGCACAGTCAATCTTTCCTTTGCTCTTGATAACAGCCGAGATTTAGACAGAGTCCGTGTTGGTATTTTCCAAGAAGGAAGCGCCGCCTTACGTGAAGTTTTAATTGATGACTTGTCAGTGATATTAACCGGTATTTCCATCGGTTCGCCAGCTCCTACTCCGGTAAATGGTGCGTGTGGATCTTCAAATAACGCCACTGTTGCCAGCGCTCCAACCACCAACCTCTGTTCATCCGGTTCTGCCAGCACGGTTGCGGGTTCCGGTCCATGGACTTGGAGCTGCGCCGGATCAAATGGCGGTACAACCGCCAGCTGCAGCGCTCAAATGATTTCTACTTCAAATCCAGTAAATGGTACTTGCGGCGCGGCTAATAACACCCAAGTTTCTTCAGCTCCAACTAACTATCTGTGTTCATCGGGTACAGCCAGTACTGTTTCTGGTTCCGGCCCATGGACATGGAGTTGTTCGGGTACAAACGGTGGTACCAACTCTAGTTGTAGCGCTCAAACAATTACTACCCAAAATCCAGTAAACGGTGTTTGCGGCTCGGCTAATAATACAACAGTTTCAACAGCCCCAACGACTGGTCTTTGTTCCGTTGGCTCAGCCAGCACGGTGGCCGGTTCCGGCCCATGGACATGGAGCTGCGCCGGTCAAAACGGCGGCACAACCGGTAGTTGTAGCGCTCAAAAAACTATTTCTTCCACACCGCCGCCTGTTTCAAGCGCAAATAATTTAATTGAAGAACCTAGTTTTGAAACCACTCTTTCTAATTTTGAACCAAATCAAGCCGGCACCTCTGTTAATGTTACAAATGTTAATCCCATTAGCGGCGCTAGAAGTTTATCTATAACTACCGGCGGCTACGGCGATAGTATTCTTTGGGCAGGCCGGGACATTTCTACTTTTACTACCAAAAGATCTTCTCAATTTACCGGTTCTATCCGTATTCGTTCTACCGTTGCTTCTGCCTCCGAAATTTCATTCTGCGGTTTAGTTGATTACGCAACCGGATCCGGCGTACGTAATTGTACTAATGTTAGTGGTTCTGTTGGCGATAAAGGTACAGTTAATCTTTCCTTTGCTCTTGATAGCGCTCGTGATTTAGACAGGGTCCGTGTTGGTATTTTCCAAGAAGGCAGCTCTCCTCTTAGAGCAGTTATGCTTGATGATGCTTCCGTAGTTTTAGCAGGTATTTCTCCTCCGATTCCAGTAAGCGGAGCTTGCGGATCATCTAATAACACCACTCTTTCATCTGCCCCAACTACCAATCTTTGTGCCAGTGGCAGCCCGAGCTCTGTATCCGGTTCGGGTCCTTGGAGTTGGACATGTAATGGTTCAAATGGCGGCACTACTGCTAGCTGTACTGCCCAAAGAACTATTACCCAAACTCCGGTAAATGGCGTATGTGGTTCAGCCAATAACACAACAGTTTCAACTGCTCCAACTACCAATCTGTGTTCTTCCGGTTCTGCCAGCACGGTTGCCGGTTCTGGCCCATGGACTTGGTCTTGCGCCGGTTCAAATGGCGGCACAACCGGTAATTGTAGCGCTCAGCTTTCCGGATCAACTACAATTCCACCTTCAACTAGATTTACAATCGGTCAACGCGTGCAAACAACAGCTAATTTAAATGTTAGAGCCACTCCAAATACCGCAGGTACTTTGCTTGGCACACAAACTTCCGGTTCGTTAGGCACAGTAACAGGCGGGCCAGTAGCCCAGGGAGGCTATAATTGGTGGGGTATAAACTACGATGCGGGAGCAGACGGATATTCGGTAGAAAATTTCTTAACCGCCTATTCATCTCCAAATCCTCCTCCAACTCCTCCACCGGGCGGCGCCATAACTTATCCGGCCTTTAATTTAAACGATCCGGCAGATGCCCCGCTTATTAAATTTGCAGAAACATGGGCAAGAAATTGGAATTTTGAAGGACATAATGTTGATCCTAACTTTAGCGGCAATAGCGGCAATTGGAATTATACCGAAACCACTTATGAGCCATGGCTTTTTGATCGTGCTTCCGTTGGTTACTATTTATATAAAAGAACTACCGACCCTACGCAAAAAGCTCGCTGGTATCAGCAATTTTTATCCGACTTTGCTTATTATAGAAATCATATAGATTCAGCCGGTATATTTACTCCAAAAGGATATGGCGATACAAAATATAGTTATATCACTCCATTCTTACTTTACGAAAAAGAAACCGGAGACACTCAATATCGTCCAATTGCCCAAAGAATCTATAATGCATGGATGAGTGATTTTAGTAGCACATATTCACCAAATGGAAACGATCTTTGGACAGAACGTGAAATTGGTCTGGCTTTGGAAGCGGCCGTGTCTTGGTACGAAATTACTGGTGATTCTTCCGCGCTTACTCGCGCCAATGCTTTGATATCTCAATGGACTGTGGTGGCCAACGCAGGCGGAGGCGTACCTCTTACTACCGTAGATCGCCATGAAGGTGGCGGAGGAACACAACTCATCACAAGTCCTTGGATGAGTGGATTATACTTCCAAGCTGCCCGCAGACTTTATGCTATAACTGGCAATACAGAAATATTGCAACAAGTAACTCGTTATGCAGATTGGATGGAACAGCACGCCTATTTTGATGCCGGTGTTGTAGACGATCCATATGCCGGAATAACGGCTGCTTACTATTTGGTTGGTCCTACAGGTCCTTACACTCCGGAAACTCCAAGCGCAGGCGACCTAGACCACTGTTTAGATGTTTCAGGAATAGTATCGTTTGCCATTAGCGCCAAACAGCTTCTTGGTCAATCTGCTACTGCGCTTACCGCTCGCCATGCTCAACTACGAACTTGCGCGGTATATGCATTTAATGATGCCACTCGCACCACCATTACTCTTCCTAAATATCGCGTAAATCCTCCTCGCAAATTTAATTGGTGGATGCGTTCTACCCTTGGATATAATGGTCCAACCAGTCCTGTCACTCCTCCACCAACTACTTTAGTAAATGGCGTTTGTGGTTCTGCAAACAACACTACCGTTGCTTCTGCTCCAACCACCAACCTTTGTTCCGCTGGAACAGCTAGTGCGGTCGCCGGTTCCGGCCCATGGACTTGGTCTTGCGCCGGATCAAATGGCGGCACCACTGCCAACTGCAGCGCTCAAAGAACAGCTTCAACTCCGCCAACTAGTTATTCTTTATCCGTATCTCTTGGTGGTAGTGGTACCGTAGTTTCAACTCCGACTGGTATTAACTGTGGCGCTGCCTGTACTGCCAACTTTACGAGCGGTACTTCGGTTACTCTTACCGCAACTCCAGCAACCGGAAATACATTTATTGGTTGGAGCGGTGGAGTTTGTAGCGGTACTGGAACCTGTGTCGTTTCAATGACTGCCGTTAGAAGCGTTGGCGCGACATTTGCAGCAAATACTACCCAAACTTCCGTAAGACCTTTGGCTACTGCCAATCCGCGCGTTTTGTTAAATGATGCTACGACCGTATCAAGATTACAAAATGCTTTGTCTACAAATGCGGCTGGCGCGGCCAGATTTAGAACCATGGTAAACAATGAACTTGCAAGTCCGGGCACAAACTATGCCTTCCAAGGATGGTTTGCCGCTTTAATGTATCGTCTCACCGGTACAGCGAGCTATGGAACCTTTGCCGTAAATAAAGTAGATACATTTGTTAATGCCGAAATGGCCAGAATAAACGCCGGCCAACGTCCGCTTGTCGCTGGTGATAGTTTCTTAGAAGTGGGAGATATGGTCGGCGATGTGGCCCTTGTATATGACTGGGCAAACAATTTACTTACTCCAGCTCAAAAGACAACCTGGGTTAACTACATGAATTTAGTTTTAAATAATTTATGGGGTAATCCGGACGCAGTTCGTTGGGGCGGAGTTTCTTATCCTTGGTCCGGCTGGTCATTAAATGATCCTTACAACAATTATTATTATTCATTCTTGCAAGCCACCATGTTGACTGGTTTAGCTACTTACGGAGATAACCCTCAAGCGCAACAGTGGTTAAATAAATTTTATAACGATAAAATCATCGCTCAATTATTGCCAGCCTTCAATATTATGCCAGGCGGCGGATCTCGTGAAGGTACGGGTTATGGCACGGCTCTGGCCAGATTATTCAAGTTATACTTCTGGTGGGAAAAATCAACCGGTGTAAATATTGCCAACCAAACTCCGCACACTTTGGGCACAATGTTCTGGTTTACCCATTCCATCGTTCCATCACTTGATAAATTGGTTCCAACCGGCGATCATTCTCGCGATGAAACTGCCGAGTTGTATGATTACCATCGTGATTTACTTCAGAATTTAATTTCTCTCTATCCAAACGAACAAATTTCTGGAGCGGTAAAACAACTATTGTCCCAGTCCAATGTACAAAGAATGCAGTTTAGCGTAAGTTACTGGTCGGACTTTGTAAATGATTGGCCATCCATTACTGCCAGACCTTTAACTACTCTTAACACCACCTATTTTGGAACCGGTACTGGCAACTTCTATACCCGTTCTTCTTGGAATAATAATGCCATAATGGTACACATGATGGCTGGCCCTTACGACCAAAGCCATGCTCATAGGGATCAAGGTTCAGTTCTGCTTAATTCTGCCGGCGCTTGGTTATTTGATGATGCAAACCGCCGCTCTTCTAGCGGTATAGAATTAGACGAAGAGATGCATAACTTGGTACGCTTCCGTTCCGGTGGAAGTACTGTCAGACAAGTAGAAAGCGCTGCCCCATCCGAAGTTTTGGCTTTATCTGATGGAACTTTGTTCTCTTATGAACTGGCCAATACTAAACCGATTTATAACAACAAACCGGAAGTAGTAAAATCAGAAAGAGAAATGGTCTTTATTAAACAGGGCGCGGTTGTGCTGTTTGATAGATCTGCTGCCAACTCATCTGCGGTTTCCAGAATTTTCCAGTTACAAATGTCAACCGCTCCGTTTATCTCTGGCAACCGATTAACCTTTACCAGTGGTGCGCAAAGAGCCGATGTGTGGAGACTCTCTCCTGCCAATGTTCCATGGACAACCGTGCCTGTATTTAGCGGTCAACGAGCAGAAGCTGTAGACAACAACGGCACTCAATCTTTGTTCCTGCATGTTATAGGTGTAAACAGCCAAGTAACATCGGTAATCTCTGATAATACGGCCACCGAAACCGGTGCTCGCATCACCTTTAGTGATGGAACCGTGGCTACCGTACGCTTTAGCAATGCTGGTCGCGGCGGTACATTAAACATGGTAAGTGCCTCTGGCCAAACCTTGTATAATGCCGCTCTACCTATAACTGTAAATACATTCCCGCAATATCAACAATAAAAATATAGCAGTTTAAAAACTAAAGGCCGCCCTCCAGGCGGTTTTTAGTTTTGGTTTAATAGGGTTGACAAAGAGGTTCTTGTATGATAATGTCTGTTATCTTGTATGACTTATAGCGCCTTATTATAGGCGCCTAAAGCCCGCTGCAAGATCAACAACCGGGAGAGTAACTGAATGCTGTTTAGCGCTTCTGATCTGATTTCTCATCTCTGGCTGGAGGTCAAGGCACAGTCCAAGAAGTCCCTGATCTACGGGATCGTGACTGCGATCCTTCTAGGGCTCGGGGTAAAGTTTGTGATTTGGCTCTTCTTGTAGAAGGTGAGTCAATCGCAACGGTTGTCAGTGGCACGGCGGCTCAAGCAGGCCGCCGTGCACCCCATTTTAATATAAATCAAAAAACTGCCGTAGTAGGCAGTTTTTTGATTATAAAAAATTATGCTTATTCGGCTCTTGAAAAAATGGTTAAATTATGGTAGTATTATCTTTCTTGCATAGTGCTCGGTGGCACCTTTAGAAAGGTGCGCCAAGCCGGTTGCAAGTGTTCGTAAACAACTAGCGCCCGTATTGTGCGGGTGGAGGAATGGTCGCATGATCACCTATGATAAGTGGTACAAGCCGTTTGGTTCCGCGCTCGTGTTTCTGGTCATCGCCGTTACGGCGCTGACCATTGCTCATGGGGATCCAAGTTTCCTGTATTCCTTGGGTCAGTGGTGGCAGGAGACCCGCTGTCATCTGATCTCTGGCTTTCCTACGGCCATGTGCCCCTACGCACCGCTGTCGTTCTAACAGGGGCGATGCAGAAGGTTGTTCCACGGATTTATGGGCGAAGCTCTGCGCGAGTCAAGCCCCACGCCTTTTATACATCAATGGTATGGTGTCTAGAAGAAGTGAAATATTTTCTATATGGTTCTTGATAAGAAAAATGAATTAAAGAATTTTATTCTTATTCTTCCCAATATTCGCAGCGGCCACAATGTGGGCGCAATTTTTCGTACGGCTGATGGCGCGGGCGCAGACAAATTATATCTAACCGGTTATACGCCATGTCCGCCTCATACCCAAGTAGACAAAGTATCGCTGGGAGCGGAAAAATGGATGCCGTGGGAATATCACAAGCAAGCCGGAAAATTACTTAAAGAATTAAAGAGAGTAGGGTATAATATAGTGGCTCTTGAACAAACGAAAACCAGCCAGAACATATTTAAGTGGAAACCGGTGTTTCCATTGGCGCTGGTTTTAGGAAATGAAAAGACAGGCGTATCCAAAACACTGCTAAAATATTGCGATGAGGCTTTGGAAATTCCTATGCGCGGAAAGAAAAATAGTTTAAATGTCAGCGTGGCCGCCGGTGTGGCGATGTATCACATTTCAAATTCTAAATACTAAATACAATGCAATTCACCATACAACTCTTCAATCATTTGTATAAAAATTTACCGCCACTGGTGCCCGAGTCGGTTGTGTTGGGTATGCAACAGGCGCTTGAAAATTTAGAAAATAATTCCAATATTAGTCTAGAAGAAATAGAAGACATAATGATTCAGTTTGGTTATCAAGTTTGGGCGTGGAATCAAGCATATAAATACTTTTTGACTGCAGCCACCGAACAGTTTGGCGATCATTTTTTACTGCCGCGCCTGAGCGATGAGTTGCGCAATAGATACCTATCTTTTCAAACGTATGGCGGTACGTTACAAGATCTGCATTCTGGGCGTCCGGCATCATTTTTTACGTCCGAGCAGCGAGCTGAACTCTGCGAAAGATTGGTGGAAATGAGACAACATGTAAAGGAATATGTAAATAGGGATGTAGTAGGGGTAAACCAAAATTCTTACCTTGCCAAAGTAGAAGAATATAAAGATTTACTGGAAAAAATTAAGTTTAATTTGGAATCCCTGCGTAATTTTGTGGAAAAGGAAGAAGACGGCTCAACACTAGTTAGTGAAATTAATGCAAAAATTAAAGATTTTGAACATAGTTTATGTTTGCTTGGGTCAGAAATGGATTATGAGGCGGTGTGTCAGGCCCAAGATTTTTTTGTTGGAAGAAAAGTGGAATTAAGCCGAATGAAGGGTATTAATATTCCTATGCAAATAGACTTCTTTAATTCTTAAGGGACGCGCTTTTGTCTGTTTATATTTTCTCCGCTGTTATATAACCTAATTCGCTATTTTCAATATAGCCTTTCCAAAAATCTTCTCCCATTTTTATTTTTCCTTCATCTGAAATTATTGGTGCATGAGAAGTAATATTTTGAAAGCCAGCTTCCTTAAGTAATTGTTTTATTGTTTCTTCTTTAAAGTAAGTTGCATGAAGAGATAAAATAAATTTTCCTTGATTGTATAGGTCAATTTGCATGTTTGCCCCATCTATATTCTCATCTAAAGTTTTTTTTGCTCCAAATTTTTCTAAGTTACTTCCTGAAGGTTTGTCGAAAACTAATACTATTTTGCCATCTGTATTTAATGTATTAAAAAGACGTTGGAAGTAATTAGAAAGAGTAAGTGTATCAGTGGCATAATTGAGTACAAACGGGCTGTTTATAAAATCAGCTTTGGGTAATTCATCTTTAAAAATATCTGCTAATCTATACTCTGTTTTTTCAGATTTTATTTTATTTGCAAGTCCGATTTGTTTTTCTGAATTGTCAATACCAATAACTTTTACTGCGCCTTGACTTGCTAGTTGTTCTGTAAAAAATCCATCTCCACAACCTAAATCTAGTACAGTTTTTCCATCAAGTCGCTCAGCTAATTGTAAAACAGTTGGAAGAATAGAGTATTTTTTATCTGGTTTTATATCACTTTCACTATATTTCTCTGCTATTTCATTATATCTATTTTCCTGGAAAGGCATATTGTAGTTTATTCTAACGTATACTGAAATTAGTTTATCTCAGTTGGTTTTATAGGAGAGAATTGGGAAATGGTTTTAGCCATTTCTTTTTTGTTTAAAGGTATTTTATCGGAAGAAGCAATAGAAATAACATGGCTGCTATTTGCAATACCCCATAGCAATGCAGTATCAATGTCTTCTTTATAGAAGCGCGCGGCTAGATATGCCGCGGAAAACGCATCACCAGCACCGGTTTTGGATAGCACTTCTACAGGGAAGCTTTCACAGTGCCAAACTTTGTCTTTATTTCCGGCCCAAGCACCCTTGGCGCTATCGGTAAGGGCGACTTCTTTTGCCCCTAAGTTCAGCAGACCGTCTATACATGCGCGGATTTTTGCCGGATTAAATTTTGTGTTCAAAATTGCTTCCGCTTCTTCTACGTTTAGAATTAACATATCCGTACGGGCAATAACTTGTTTTACCAGCGGAATGTTTTTTAATTGCAGAGAGCCCGGGTTATAAGCCAGATGTATTTGTTTGTGTTTATTTAAAAAATCAAGCATTTTTTCTTGGAGTGTTTCATAGCCTTCACTAAGACTTGTATAGTAAACCCAATCTATCTGCGGCAGATCTTCATGAAAATCATATTCTCTTTTTTCATGATAGGATAAAATAGTTCTTTCTTTTTTAAAATTCAAGACCACTGAATAGCGAGTGGGGGTTTGCTTGTCTACGGAAACAAGATTGGTATGTACTTTTTGTTTTTTAAGTTCTTCTTTTACCATTTTGCCGCTGGCATCATCGCCAATTGTCGTAAGAATTGCGGTTTTAAGGCCTAAATTTGCCGTCCCCACCGCCACATTGGCAGCATTTCCTCCCAAAGCCTGGAAGCTGTGAGTAATGGGAATCTTAGTGGCGAAATTCAAGCAGAGCTGACAGTTTTCTTGATTAAGGTCGCATTCAAGCGTGGCATTATCTATAAAAACATGCGTATCAATAAGCGCGTCCCCGATGGTGATGAGATTAAACATATATTAAGGAGTAGTGGGTAAGGTGTAGGGAGTAGTGAGTGGGTAAAAGTATTTTATTATTACTCTTTACGCCCCACGCCTCACTTTTTTCTTTATTTTTTTTCATCAGATGTCGCGATTGAGTGTTTATGTTTGCCGATAATGATTTCTATATATTCTATAGAGCTGCCAACCAGTAGTCCGAGCATGGCCAGTGAAAAGATTTTATTGCCAATCCAAATCGAGTAAGTGAGCAAACAGGCTGAAGCCACGATAAATACCGCGTCCTGGTGGCGTTCGGCTTCCAAAAATATGCCATAGGTAAGCAAAATGGCGCCAAGACCAGCGACCACATTCATGATAATATCGATAACCGGCAAAGGCAGAGTAGAGAAGAGATCTAAAAATTCAGACATATACATTATTTAGTTTTATAAAACTTATATACACTGGCGATAATAAAGATAATTTGCAATGGAATAAATATTGGATCCCGAAGCGAAATACTGTAGATGAGAAGTAGAATGCCGCCGCCGATAAATAACCAGTCGTGCAGGCTGCTGTTTTTGGTTATTATCCCATAACTAATCATAATCATGCCGATAGCGCCCAAAATTTTAAACAGCATATTATTCTTTCCACATATTAATATACTCTATGGCCGCCAGGCCTGCAACAATGCCTTGTCCGGCGGCAATGCCGATTTGTTTGTAGGCAACGTTTGTTACGTCACCGGCCGCGAAAATGCCCGGCAAATTAGTGCGGCATTTCTCATCTACGATTATTTCACCGATTTTATTTTTGTTTACACTATCAATAAATTGAGAATTCGGAATTTGGCCGATATGCACCATTACACCTTCGGCTGCCAGTTCATGTTCCTTGCCTGTTTTATCTTTATATTTTATACCTGACACCTTGTTTTCTCCTATAATTTCCGTAACTTCGGCTTCATAAATAATTTCCACGTTAGGCAGTGCCTTTACTTTTTCAATTAAAATATTTTCCCCTTTAGGGAATCCGCCGTTTAGTTCGGGTGTGTTGGCGAATTTACTGAACAAGTAGACCTTTTTGGCGATGCCAGTCATCATAAGGGCAGATTCCAGAGCAGAGTTGCCCGAACCTACGGTAACCGTCGTTTTGTTTTTAAACAAAGGCCCGTCACAGACGGTGCAATAAGTAATGCCTTTTCTGTCCAGTTTTTCTTCTCCGGGAATATCCAAATGGCGAGGGTGAATACCGGTGGCAATTAGCACGGCCTTGGTTTCAAAATCCTTTTTTTCATCTTTGCCATTTACCGCGGTGATAACGTAATGTTTTTTTATAGGTGTGATTTTTTCCACTTTCCATCCTTCGTCTATCTGTACCCCGTATGATTTTACATGTTCAGTAAATTTTTGAGCCAGTTCAAAACCTTGGATAGATAAAATCCCCGGCCAGTTTCCGACTTCTCCGGACAAGGCAACTTCACCGCCGGTATCTAGGGTTATAATTTTAAAGTTCAGATTTCGGCGCGCGCAATATATGGCCGCGCTGGATCCGGCCGCGGCCGCTCCGATAATGATAAGATCGTACATAATATTAAATAGTAGTTTCTCCTATAGCTTGAACTAATTTTTCGTGCTCCACTTCTACATCATCCGCCATAACCAGGACGCTGCCGATATATAATTTTTCCGCCCCGGCCTCTACAACCGATTTGATGGTGGTTTCATTTATGGCCCCATCAACCGCGCAGGTAATGCCAGGCTCTATTTTTTTGAATTCTTTTATTTTTTCCAACACTTCCGGTACAAATTCCGCTCCCTGGTGCCCGGGCTGTACGGTCATAAATACTACTTCGTCTACAAATAGCAGGTATGGTTTTATTTTTTCAATGGATGTTTCAGGGTTAAGAGCGATGCCGACTTTCCAACCGTATTGCCGTATTATCTGTATGCACTGCGCAGGGTTGTCGTCAGATTCCACATGAAAGATAGCGCTCGTCACGTTAGCCACATCTTTCCAGGTAGCGAGTTCGGCGATCGGATTTTTTACCATTAAATGCAGTTCAAAATAAGCCTCGGAGTTTATATCGTTTAGTTCTTCGCGCTGTGAAAAAGATTTGTTGTCCACAAAAACGCCGTCCATTACATCTATTTGCACAGATGAAAAATGTTTACCGACTTTTTGCAGCCTTTCTTTAAATGTTTCCAGATTGTTGGTGAGAATTGCCGGGGTAATAAGAGGGAGCATAAATTAAATTTCCAATTCTTCAATTTTTTTATTTCTTCTTTTAAATCTTTCATCGCCGTCAAATTTTGTATCTAAAAATTTTTTGACAATTGCTTTGGCGAAATCTGCGGAAGGCAAGAGTCGAGCGCCCAAACAAAGAATATTGGCGTTATTGTCTTTGCGGCCCAGCTCCGTAGCTCGAATGTTATAGCCCAATATAGCGTAAGCGCCTTTTATTTTATTGGCCGCGATGCAGGTGCCATGACCACTGCCGCAGATAAGAATACCAAAACTCTCTTTGTTTTGAGCGACTGTTTTAGCGAGAGGTACGGCGTAATCTGGGAAATCATCCGTTTCTATCAGAATTTCCGGTCCCAGGTCTGTTATCTCTTGATTTAGCTCGCTTTGTATATATTTTATAAGCTCTTTTTTGAGCTGGAAACCGGCGTGGTCGGAGGCGATATAGAGCATAAAAGTTGGTTAAAAGCAGGTTTATTAAGTCTAATTATATAGCTTTTATCGAGCATTGACAAGACGAGTTTTTTCTGATATTATTAAGCGTTCGTTTAAAATTTAACTTTTTAGATGGGATTCCCGTTTTTGCTTGGAAAGTATCCAAGCGATCATGGGATCAATTTGAGTGGAGGAATGGCTATGAGCGACTGTTACCGTTGCCGCTACAGTGGCGACAAGCACGATGCCGCCTGTCCGCAGTCCATGCCCAAGGGCAAGCAGAGGGAAGAAGCCGAGCGGGTCTGGCAGGCTGGCTGGAAGGTCGGCCATGCTGGCTGCGAAGCGACCGAGTCGAATCCTACCTGGAGATTGGGCTACCACCAGGGCGTCGTGGCACTGGAGGAAGCGCAGAACGGTGAACCGCCGGATTACGATTCCGATGTTGGCGATCCGGGCTCCTGGGAACTGGAGGAGTTTCTCGGTGGCTCCGATTAGTCACAACCCGGCTGTTCCTCAACTACCGCCTCGATTCGTCGAGGTGGTCCTATCTAAGAAGTTAAATTAAAAGAAACAGCCTTTTTATCAATTTAGAAAGGCTGTTTTTGACTAAACTAAGCATTTTTGTTAAAGTTAGAGACACATTATATGAGTCCAGAAAAAGGTAAAACAAAACCACTGCCCTACGGTGATAGCGTGTATCGTTCTGTAGAAAAAACCGAAACAGAGTGGGAATTTTTAAAGAATGAAACTCATAAGATGTGTGAGCCAATGTTTGCGTATGTTAAAAAAATCCAAGATGCAGGTTTAAAAACTAACACGCTTAATATTGTTCAAGAAATTAATATAGCCGCACAAAGAATATCACATCTTTTGAAAAAAGAAAAAAACACAGCAGATCAGCAAGTGTTTATAGAAGCTCAAATTGTAGCGTTGAGAAATGTTGAAGAGCAGTTTTTAGTTAAAATTACAGAGGACGATAAAAAATATTTGGGCAAATTACAGGAATATGCAGAGGGAACCTTTTTAAAATATATAAGAAATTTACCGATAAGAAAATAGTATGTACGACTCAAATAAAGAAGAACAAGAAATACTGAAATATTGGGAGGAGCACGGCAGTTTTGAGAAATCCATTTCCAGTAGATCAGAGGGAAAACCCTATCATTTTTATGATGGGCCGCCTTTTGCTACCGGTTTGCCTCATTATGGCCATATTGTGGCCTCTCTTATGAAAGACGCCGTGCCGCGTTATTACACGATGCGCGGATTTAGGGTAGAACGTCGTTGGGGTTGGGACTGTCATGGTTTGCCGGTAGAAAATATTATTGAAAAAGAATTGGAACTGTCTTCCAAAAAAGAAATTGAAGATTATGGTATAGATAAATTCAACGAAGCCTGTCGGGCTACGGTTTTGAAGTACGCGCATAAATGGGAAAAGACGGTTCGTCGCATGGGACGCTGGGTGGACATGAAAAACGACTACAAGACGATGGATCCCAGCTTCATGGAAAGTGTTTGGTGGGTATTTAAGCAGCTTTGGGATAGAGATTTGATCTACAAAGATTATAAAGCAATGCATATTTGTCCGCGCTGTTCTACCACGCTCTCTAATTTTGAAGTTACTCAAGGATATAAGGATATTAAGGATATTTCGGTAATAGCCAAATTTAAGGTAAAAAATCCGGAGAAATATAATTTGCCGGAGAATACTTATATTCTGGCCTGGACAACTACTCCATGGACTTTGCCGGGCAATGTGCTCTTGGCAGTAAATCACGATATTGAATATCTGGCTGTAGGAATTGAGGGAGATGACGGAAAATACATTGTGGCTCGAGAACGAGTGGAAGAAGTAATGAAAGATAAAAAATATAAAGAAGTAAATAGGTTTAAAGGCGCTGATTTAGTGGGGATAGAATACGAACCGTTGTTTCCGTATTACAAAGATACGCCAAACGCTTTTAGGGTTGTGGCTGCGGAATTTGTTTCGGTTACCGACGGCACCGGCATTGTGCATATTGCTCCGGCTTTTGGCGAGGAGGACTTTAAAGTAGGTAAGGCCGAAGGGTTGCCGCTGGTGCAACACGTATCTATGGACGGCAAGTTTGTGAAAGAAGTTACCGATTTTGTCGGCATGGATGTAAAACCAAAAGATGATAATACCAAAGCAGACGTGGAAATTATTAAATGGCTGGCGCACAACGGCAAATTATTTAGCAAAGAAAAAATAGAGCATAGCTATCCGCATTGCTGGAGATGCGATACGCCGCTGCTCAATTATGCCACCACCAGTTGGTTTGTGAGCGTTACCAAAATAAAAGAACAGCTGCTGCAGAATAATCAAAAAATAAATTGGGTGCCGGAGCATATTAAAGAAGGGCGTTTTGGCCAGTGGCTAGAAGGCGCGCGCGACTGGGCTATTTCTCGTAGTCGTTATTGGGGTACGCCACTGCCAGTTTGGGAATGTACTAGTGAAAAGTGTGAACACAGACTAGTGATTGGTTCGGTAGCTGAATTTGAGAAATTGTCCGGACAAAAAATTACTGATTTACACAAACATGTTATTGACGGTATAGAAATTCCTTGCCAAAAATGTGGCGGAACAATGAAACGAATCCCGGAAGTTTTGGATTGCTGGTTTGAATCCGGCAGTATGCCATACGGACAGATGCATTATCCTTTTGAAAATAAAGACAAGTTTGAAGCCAGCTTTCCGGCCGAATTTATTGCCGAAGGCCAGGATCAAACCCGCGGCTGGTTTTATACCCTGCATGTTTTGGCTACAGCTTTAACCATGGGTGATAAACCTGCCATTTCGGTAAAAAATAGTGAGCCAGCGTTTAAAAATGTGATTGTAAACGGCATAGTGCTGGCCGAAGATGGCCGTAAAATGAGTAAAAGACTTAAAAATTATCCGGAGCCGGAAATAGTGATAGAAAAATACGGCGCCGATGCGTTGCGTTATTATTTAATTACCTCACCGGTCATGGTTGCGGAAGCGTTGAATTTTTCTGAAGCCGGCGTACGGGAAATGTATAACAAACTAATCAATACACTGTACAATGTTTTGGAATTTTATAAGATGTTTGCCAACGAAAGTCAAAAGTCAAAAGTCAAAAGTCAAAAGTCCGACAGTGTGCTGGATAAATGGATTCTGGCTAAATTACAGGTTCTAGTTAAAGACGTAACTGATGGGATGGAAGCATACAAATTGGTGGAAGCTAGTCGTCCGATTGTGGAATTTGTGACTGAATTATCTCAGTGGTATGTGCGCCGTTCACGTGACAGATTTAAGGGGGATGATGAAAAAGACAAACAACAAGCACTCAGTACTTTGTACTTAGTACTTAGTACTTTGTCTAAGGTTATGGCTCCATTTACACCGTTTATCGCGGAAAAAATATACCAAGAAGTTGGAGGAGATAAGGAAAGCGTGCATTTGGAGGATTGGCCGGAGGTAGATGGGTATTTATTAAAGGGTGATGGAATATTGGAAGGTATGAAAACAGTACGAGAAGTCGTTGAATTAGGGCTGGCTGCTCGAGCTGAAGCAGGGATTAAAATAAGACAACCGCTTAGTGCAATTTATATCGGTGACTTAGCGCTTGTAGATGGTTTAGCAGAAGTAATAGCCGATGAATTGAATGTAAAAAAAGTTGAGCGAGGAAGTGGAGAGGGAATTACAAAACAAACTAAGGATGTTGTTGTGACTCTCAGTATTGAAATGACAGAAGAGCTCAAAAAAGAAGGTCTGCTCCGAGAAATTATCCGCACCATAAACCAAATTCGCAAAGATCAAAAATTAACTATTTCAGATAGAGTATCTATAAAATACCATACTAAAGACGAATTGTTGCAGGTTGTGTTTGTGGAATACAATGACGAAATTAAAAAGTCAGTTCTGGCCGATGTGGTGGAAGAAGGTGAAGGTGGAGAAGAAAAAGAAATAGATAGCATGAAAGTAGATATTTTGGTGGAGAAACTGTGAATCCTCTAAAGTGAAAAAATACACCCCTTGACCAAGGGGTGTATTTAGTGTATCTTTATGTTACTCATATTCGCACGGACAGTGCGGAGGTGGGTGTGTTACGGCACAAACCGTAAATAGTGGCAGATCTTTGCCAAGGAGGCCTCCAACCCAGAACGCCGCTACAACCCGCCACGAGAAAAAGATGTGACCTTCCTGAACACTCTCTCGTGGCACCTATAAAACAGCTTTAAATAAGGCTGTTTTTTGGTTATATTTTGGTTTGACAGTGTGGATTTTTTAGGGTAAATTACGAGTAAATTTAGTGTCATGCTGAACAAGTTTTCGGCATTTCAGAGTTAATTTAAAAGATCCCGAAACCACTTCGTTAGATCCTGAAACAAGTCCAGGATGACATGGTTCGGATGATAATATAAAGGTATGCTGAATTTTAAAGAAATGTACGACCTGGGCGTGAAGATGGGCATAGCTGCCGATCCGCGCGGGGTTAAAAAAGTAAAAAATTATCTGGAACGGGTTAAAAAGGAGTATGCTGATTTGAAACCGGAAGATAAGAAATATTTTGACCAGGATCGTTTGGTCAACCCGTATCACAGTGATAGCCGCATGCATGTCGGCAACCCAAAAGCTCCAGTAAGAAGAATTTTAGCTGGCATAGATACAGACGTGGGTGAAATACTGCTGGCTACGCAGCTTAATGAACGAGGCCAGAAAATAGATGCGGTAATCGCCCATCATCCAATGGGCGGCAGTTTGGCGACCTTACACGGCATTATGGATATGATCGTTGAGGTATATGAAGATTTGGGAGTGCCGGTACATTTGGCAGAAAAATTTATGGCCGAGAGAATTGAAGAAGTCGGCCGTGGCGTCCACCCCTACAACCATTATCAAATTATAGATACGGCCAGAATTTTAGGGGTAAATTTCATGAATATGCATACCCCAACTGATAATTTGGTTACGGTATTTTTGGAACAACTATTGGCCAAAAAGAAACCGCAGACCGTAGGCGAAATTATGGATGCGCTTATGGAAGTTCCGGAATATCAGGAAGCCAAAAGAAGAGGCGCAGGTCCTGTGATTTTTGCCGGTAGTCCAAAAAATAAAGCTGGAAAATATATGGTAGAAATGACCGGTGGCACGGAGCCATCCAGCAAAATTTATGCTGAACTTTCTCGCGCCAGTGTCAGTACAATTATTGGCATGCATATGCAGAAAGATTCTCGCGAAAAAGCTCTTGAACATAATTTGAATGTGATTGTGGCCGGACATATGTCTTCGGATTCTTTGGGTATGAATCTATACTTAGATGCCCTAGAGAAAAAAGGCGTGGAAATTATTCCGTGCGGAGGGCTAATACGAGTAAGCCGGGTGAAAAAGAGGTAGATTTTACTCGCTAGTATTAATTAGTTTTTTATGATTTCGGTAATCGCCGGCAATATTTTAGATAAAAATGGCAATAAATTAACTGTTTTAACTTCGGGTGGAGTTGGCTATGAAATTATAGCAAGCGCCGCTTCAATCAAGGCGTGGACTGTGGGGGCAGAAGCCACAATTTTAACGTATTTGGCTGTGCGGGAAAATGCGTTAGAGTTATACGGTTTTGCCAGTGCTCAGGAAAAAGATTTGTTTGAAAAGTTTTTATTGGTAAGCGGAGTAGGGCCAAAAACCGCTTTGCATTTATTATCGCTTGGCAGTGTACAGGAAATTTCCACCGCCATTGGCCGTGAAGATCTAACATACCTGACAAAGGTAAGCGGTATTGGCAAAAAAACTGCGGAACGGATTTTAGTGGAATTAAAAAATAAAATGAGTGGTGATGGTACGGGCTTGGGAGAATTTGAAGGAGCCTTGGCAGACGTGATAGAAGGCTTGGGCGCGCTGGGTTATTCCATTGCCGAAGCCAGAAACGCGGTAAAAGATTTGAATATTTCCGGCAAAACCAGCGAGCAGCTGCTTAAAGAGGCTTTGCAAAGAATTAAATAAATTAATTTAAACATATGGAATTTGTTTTATTGGCTATACTCATTTTGGCTGTACTTGGCCTAAGAATCGTAAAACAGTATGAAAAGGGCGTGGTTTTTCGTTTTGGAAAAATAGTTGGGATAAAAGAGCCGGGGTTGAATTGGATAATCCCTTATATTGACAGGCTGCAAAAAGTAGATTTTCGCACAATTACCTTGCCTGTGCCAACGCAAAAAATTATTACCAGAGACAATGTGTCCGTAGATGTTTCGGCCGTGGCTTATTACAAAGTTGTAGATCCGATCAAAAGTATCGTTTCCATAGAGAATGTGATGAGCGCCATTAACCAGATTGCGCAAACTTCCATTAGAAATATTGTCGGTAAATTTCAGCTGGATGAGATATTAAGCGAACGCGAGCAGATCAATAAAAGCATTGCCACGGTTTTGGATGCCCATACTGAGGCCTGGGGAGTGGTAATTTCGGTGGTAGAAATAAAAGATATTGAACTTCCCGAAGGTATGCAGCGCGCCATGGCAAAGCAAGCCGAGGCGGAAAGAGAAAAACGCGCCAAAATTATTGCGGCGGAAGGAGAATTTTTATCTTCTCAAAAATTGGCTGATACTGCCGATATTATGGCGGCCCATCCAATCGCGCTGCAGCTGCGTAATTTACAAACCATGGCCGAAATCAGTATTGAGAAAAATTCCACGATTATTTTTCCGGCTCAATTTATGAGTACGATAAACGAGGTAAAAAAATTCATGGCACAAGAGAATGGACAAGTGAATAGATAAATAATTTTTTGTATCGATATATTATGGTAAAAGACAATTTAGATTTTTACGAAAATCGGAAGTTAAGCGGGGATGTGTCGGTGTTGGGAGTGCCTTTGGATTTAGGCAAAGATGCCACTGGTACTCAGCTTGGCCCGGCATATATACGCAAACATGGTTTGGAAGAAATGTGCAGAACTTTGGGATTTTTTTATAAAGATTTGGGAGATATAGAATGCGCTGGTCGTGAAGCGGCGGAAATGGGAGATATAAAAGTAAAATATTTGGATGAGATAAGCAGGGTGGTAGAAAAAACCGCCCGAATCGTACGGGATGAGATAAAAATGGGCGGCCAAATGCTCGTGCTGGGCGGTGATCATGCTGTTTCTATCGGCAGTATTTCCGGGGCATCAGTAGCTTGCGAAGGTGATCTGGGGGTAATCTGGATAGATGCCCACGGCGATATGATGACACATGAAAATACCTTATCCGGCAATATTCACGGTATGCCATCTTCGGCAGTCATGGGTCTTGGACATCACACGTTGACGGATATATTAAAGCCGGGGGCAAAGATTAAGAAGGAAAATATTATTTATATTGGCCTCAAAGATCTGGATCAGGCGGAAATAGATTTGATCCGAAAGGAAAAACTCCATGCGTTTACCATGATGGATTTGGTGCGGGAAGGTTTTGGGCCAGTAACAGAAAGTCTGTTAGATTTACAAAAACGCGTCAGTAATATCTGGGTAAGTTTGGATGTGGATTCCATAGACTTGGATTATTCGCCAGCCACGCCTATGGCTACTGAAGGCGGTTTAACCCGAAGAGAGATTTCCAATTTGACAAAATTCATTGGCAAATTAAATAAAATCGTGGGGTTAGATGTGGTTGAATTAGCGCCAGAATTGGATAAAGATGGTAAAACCGGAAAGTTGGTAATTGAACTGGTCGCGCAGCTTCTCGGATCGGATTACGGCTGGTATGCGCATTATATGAAGAACGAAGAAGAAAAGCAGGTAAAAAGAGCTGCTATTTAATAAAAAAATAACTAGTTTTCAGCAAACAACCTCTCGTCCGCCTCGGGCGGACTCGGGCGTTCAGATCTCATCCCGACGCGATTCGGGATTCCGGTGTGTTGCTGAAACTAGTTATTTTTTTATTTACTTATTTTTTTTCGCAGGAGTTTTTCGGTCACGGTTGGATCGGCCGATCCCTCGGTAGCTTTCATGACCATGCCCTTGAGGAATTGAAGAATAGGTTCCTTGCCATTTTTAAACTGTTCCACTTGTTGCGGATAATTTTTTATGACTTCATCAATAACTTCCGAGAGTTTTCCTTCATCGCTAATTTGTCCGTAACCTTTTTCTTCCATTACATGGGTTGGGTCCAGATCCACGCCGGAATCAAGCATTTCATTTAGTATCTTTTGAGCGTTGGTAGAGTTTACGCGGTTGGTATAAATAAGCGCTACTAGTTCGGCAAAGTTTTCCGGTTTTAATCTAAGAATTTTAATATTTATGCTGCGTTCCGCCATCGCGCCCATAAGCTTGCTGGTAATCCAACCGCCGGCAAGTCTGGCGAGTTGCTGTTGTTTGTTTTGTAGGATTTCGTCCGTATCTGTTTTTGATTCGCTTAGGTTATGCAGCCAGTCTACCAGTTCGCTCATGACCTTTTCTGTATAGTCGGACCAGTGAAGATCGCTGGAAAGCAGTTCGGCATCTGCATAAGAAAATCCATATTCTTCACGCAGGCGAAGCCTTTTGGCTTGGGGTAATTCTGGCAAAGATATATCTCCGGCGATTTTTACCGGGTGAAAAGGCGGAATATCCGGTTCGGGGAAATACCTGTAATCGGCGGCTGTTTCTTTGATTCTTTGCATCACGGTTTCGCCTTTGTTGTCATCCCAGCCCCTAGTTTGCTGTTTCCAGGCTTCTCCTTTTTCCAGCATGGCGGTTTGCCTGATTATTTCAAACTCAATCGCTTTTTCCACGGCTCGGAAAGAATTAATGTTTTTTACTTCTACTTTATGATTTAGGGTATAGCCGGCGACCGGTTTTATTACTCCTTTATCGTTTATAAATTTATTTTCTTCCTGAAGAGAAATGTTGGCCTCACAGCGCATATTACCCTTTTCCATATCGGCATCGCTGATACCCAAATATCTAAAAATTGCTTGCAGTTCTTGGGAATACATTTTGGCTTCGGCCGAGCTGGTAACATCCGGTTCGGAAACTATTTCTACCAGCGGCACACCGGCCCGGTTAAAATTCACTAAAGTATTGCCCGAAGAGTCGTGAGATAATTTAGCCGTGTCTTCCTCCAAGTGTACTCTGGTAATACCGATATGGGCCTTGTCACGATAGTTTTTGCCCGGTAAGAATTCTAAATCTATATAGCCGTGTTCGCCAATAGGCTGGTCATACTGAGAAATTTGGTAGGCTTTGGGCAGGTCCGGATAAAAATAATGTTTGCGATCAAATTTACTTTCGGTATTTATTTGGCAGTTTAATGCCTTGGCAATTTTGGCTGCCCATTCAATTGCCGTGTGGTTTGGCACAGGCAAGGTGCCGGGGTGGGCCAAGCAGATTTCACAGACATTGGTATTGGGAGCGGCGGAAAAAGGATCGTTTTTGCACGAACAAAACATTTTGCTTTTGGTTTTAAGCTCTACGTGAATTTCCATGCCGATTATAGGGGTGTATTTGGGCATAATTTAGTCTTATTTATGCGTTAAGATTATCATTTTATAGTTTTTTTGGCAATTTATTTTTTACTCTTTATCCCAATTCTATATCACCCCATTTTGTCAGCAAAACGGGGTGATGCCCCAAAACTGCCTCGCGGATGTACTTATGCCTCGAACTGCCATCAGCTCTGTCTCGCTTTTGTCCTGAACTCAATTGGCCGTCTATAACGGCCAATCTCAAACAGCAGGACAAATTCCTCCCGTCAAGCGGGAGGAACCGCTCACCATCACTGTGGCCAGTTCGGTCAAAGTCCATAGGCTCGGGTATCGAACCGTTGTCCAACGTTGTCCAGGCGAACATTGGAATTATGAGGATAGCAGACAGAGACAAACCCGAACGATTCCCTGGCGGAATCTGCCCTGTGTTTGAGCCGAGGCGAGTTCAGGGCAGAAGTGAGTGGTGAGTCCTGTCTGGCTCCGAGTAATTCCACCGTGAGCGATTTCTTTCCACCCCCTTTCTTTTAAAAGAAAGGGGGTAAGAGGGAGATGTGTTTTTGCTGACAAAATGGGGTGATAAAGGATTATTTTTTAACTAAAATCCTCCATAAATATGGAGGATTTTAGAATATTTTTTTTGATTACATTTGTTGAGAAGGTGGAGTGGAAGGCAAAGCAGATACCGGATTCTGTTTAGCGCTATAGTATAAAATAAGCATAGCGGCTGTAGAAAGAGGTGCCACCAAAACGGTTCCAAGGGAAGTAACCACGCTTGCCACTCCGCCTTTTAAAAATTCGGTAAGCGGTAGTAGATCAACTAAGGATGCGAGGACGTAAAAGAGGGCAAGATTGATGGCGCCAAATATCACATTAGGCGCCACGATTTTCCAAGCAATAGACCACCATCGTCCAAGTACGAGCGATTTACTGGTCTTTAGGGCAGCCATGCCTTTCTGGTTCTCAAAAATCATTACATATACATAAAAGCTATACCATACGGTAAAGATTATGCCTGGAATGAGTAGTAATAAAAACCCGCCGATAATAATTAAGCCCGAAAGCAGAGAAGTATAGATGAAAGGCCAGATTAACGGGCTGGACAAAGAAAAGTTTTCTCTCCAGTTTGTGGTTTGTCCGGACAAAAGACCGGATAGCGCCTTTGCCATGGCAATCGTTGTCCAAATGTTAAGTACAATGGTAGCTACGCCCACAACTGTTATAAGCAGGTTTGTAGGTAAAGAGGATTTAGGCACAATGACTTCTAAGTATAGAGAAATAATGCCCAAAAGGGATAGTGCGACTGTAGGAAGGAACAGAAGACCCAGGTATGGGACAAGGGCTCGCCAATTTTTGATATATAAATGGAAACTATTGCTAATAATTTCCCCTGCTGATTTGAGCATAGGTATGAGTTATTTGTGAATTAGATGTTGAAATAATTTTAAACTGTCTTGTTTCATTATATCAATTTCAGTCTCGGCATTCAAGTAATGAATTTGGGTGCCGAGTTTTGTAAAAAAGTTTTGGTAAGCTTCTGACCTGTAAATTGCGGCGGCTTTTTTTAAAAAGTCGAGTTTTTCAAAAATAGCATCATCATTTTTCTCAAGCCTTCCGCTTATACGCGCAAAGGCCTTGTCCGGAGAAATATCCATTAATACGAGATGTTGAGGCGGGTATTTTAAAGCAAAAGCATTGCCGGGTATTTTGGCCAAAACATCAAAAGTTAAGTTTTCAGGATCAAGTATGTGTTGGTAACAAATGGAAGTACATACTGCCCGGTCACTAATGATGGTTTTCTCATTTTCTGCAAGAGCCGGCACAATCATTTTTTTGTAAAGAATTAAACGATCCAGAGCATAAGCTTCAGCAATGGCATAGGCCGGGTAGTCGGAGTTGTTTTTGATAAATTCTTCCCGGATAACCTTGCCAATTCCGGCGCTGGAAGGTTCGTGGCTAAAAATAAAGTCACAGGAGTCTGCTTCATTAAAATCAGGGTAGCGGTTAAATTCTTTTTGGTAATCCTTTAAATCAAAAATAGTATTGCCCTGGGCTGTCAGATAGTCTTTCCAAGTTTGTACGACTGTACTTTTGCCACTACCATCAATACCGTCAATCATGATGAACATACTATCTGGTATATTTTACAAAAGAAAATCCTTCGTGATCTTCTCTCCATATTTCTTTCCAAATATTTAAATCTATGGTTGGAAAAAATACATCGCCATCCGGTTCTTGATCTATCCAGGTTATATATAATGTATCAACTTTATTAAGGGTTTGTTTGTAAATACTGGCTCCGCCGCAGACGAATACGTCCTCGTCTTTAAGAGCATTCCAGGCTTCGTCTAGTGAATAAAAAACACGCACGCCTTCAGGCGCTTTAAAATTTGTGTCTAGAGTTATTACAACTGTTTGTCGGCCCGGCAGGGGCTTGCCCAAATATCCCAAAATGGACTCAAAGGTTTTTTGTCCCATCAGACAGGTTTTGCCAAGAGTAGTTTTTCTAAAATACTGAAAATCCTCGGGAACATTCCATGGGATTTTGTTATCCTTGCCGATACAATTGTTTTTGGCCACGGCCGCGATAAGAGAGAAGCTCATATTAAACAGCGATCGGTGCTTTAATAGGTGGATCTGGGTTGTAGTCAACAAGTTCAAAATCTTCAAATTTAAAACCAAAGATATCTTTTATATCCGGATTAATTTTCATTTGAGGTAATTTTTTGGGAGTTCTAGATAGCTGTTCTTTCACTTGCTCAAAGTGATTGCGGTAAATATGAACATCACCAAATGTATGAATAAATTCCCCAGGTTCCAGCCCGCTTACCTGCGCGATCATCATCGTAAACAAAGCGTATGATGCGAGGTTAAATGGTACGCCTAAGAAAACATCCGCACTTCTTTGGTAAAGCTGGCAAGACAGTTTGCCATTGATAACCATGAATTGAAATAATGTATGGCATGGTGGTGGAGCGCTGTGGTGAGCACGGATTAGTGTTTCAATTTCACCTACATTCCAGCCATTGATGATAATGCGGCGTGAAGTTGGATCGTTTTTTATTAAATCAAGAACAAGGTTTATTTGGTTAATTTCTTTACCATCTTTGGTACCCCATTTAACCCACTGTTTGCCATAAATCGGTCCTAGATCACCCCATTGTTTAGCAAACTGTTCGTCAGATTTCATGCTGCCGATAAATTTTTCAAATTCAACATTCCAGTTTTCTGAGTAGCGCGGAAAATCTTTTTCTAAATTATTTTTTTTAAGATAGTCGGCAAAAGCCCACTCATTCCAGATTTTTACGTCATTGTCTATCAAAAATTTAATGTTGGTATCACCACGTAAAAACCAAAGCAGTTCGTAAATAATTGCTTTGAGGTGGACTTTTTTGGTAGTCAGTAGAGGAAAGCCGTCAGCTAGATTTGCTCGGTATTGATATCCAAAAACACTGCGGGTACCTACACCAGTCCGGTCATTCTTATCTGTTCCGTTTTCATATAAGTGCCTTAACAGATCAAGGTATTGCTTCATAGTTACAAACTATTATTTAGTTTTATACCTTAGTATTTAATTGTCTGTATTCTCATTTTCGTCCTCTGTAGCTACGCGATCAATCGCATTATCAACATCTTCATTTGATATTTCTTGTAAATCTATTTTAGCTTTAGCTTCCGCAATTTTTTCATCCCATTCCCTAGCTTCTTCCTCGCTAATGATTCTTTCCGTGCTTGGTGGCAAAGATTTTTTATTATCCATATTAATTTAGTTTTCATCCTCCTCATCTTCTAAAGATATAAGATCGTTTTCGGAGAGTTCGGTTTCTCCTGTGCCGTCAGCAAACTGTTTTTCGAGGGTATTTTCGTATTCTGCAGGGCTGAGCGGCTTTTGTCCCGAAACCTTCCTTTTTTCGTTTACCTTTTCTAATTCCCTTAACATTTGTTCATCTTTTTCATCGTGAACCCCAGGTAAGTAACCCTCTGGTTTTCTTGCTCTTTTTTCTTGTTCCATATATATACGATTTAAGTTAGATCCCGCTAAACGGGACGAGTTAATTAATAAACTATTATTGTCCGGTAGTTCCAAATCCGCCTCGGCTATCTTTTTTCATTTCACTTACCTCTTCCCACTCGCCCTGGTCTACGCGCACAAACGCCGCTTGGCCCATGCGTTCGCCTTTGGCTACAGGCGCTTCCTGGTCGGTAAAGTTGTAAATCTGGAGCATTATTTCGTCTTTTTCGCCGTGGTAATCTTGGTCAATTATACCAATCCCATGGGGTACAAGCAAGCCCTTTTTTTTGGGGGTGCTAGAACGGGTGACTACCGTAAGCATATAGCCTTTGGGGATTTCTACAATTATATTTGTTGGAATAAGCCCCAAAGATTTGGGAGCGATAGTCATATCTACTCGGCTATACAAATCAAAAGCCACGGCGCCGGTAGTTTGATATTCGGGCAGGGGTAGAGAAGTGTCTATTCTTTTGATTTTAACTTTCATAAAATTTATGCGCACCCGCGATGCAGCGGTCTTGTTGGCAGATATGGGATGTTAAAAATAGTGTAGAGCCTAACAGTACAAAATCCACAATAATCTTGCATTCCGGTAGTCTGTGTAATTTCCATTCGTTGAGTTATTAATCTGCCAAACTCTAAAAAAGGGCCAGGTGCTCCACTATATAACATTGACCAACAGCCTTGTAATTCGGTATCCCCCAGTATTTTTCCTGAGGAGTTGTCTACGTAAACATGGCCACCAACTACTCCGATAAAATTATTATTTTTTGAAGCCTTGTGTGATATAGCCCTTCCCACAATAAAAGTTAGCAGTAAAATAACTGCCAAGGCTAGTAGTGAGTGTTTAACAACTTTTTTCATGTAATTAATTTTGATATTTAGATAATAGGCTATCCAGATTTTTTTGCAGGTCTTCCATACTACCGTTATTATCCAAATTCTCAGCAGCATGGCTTATTACTTCGGGGATAGACATTTCGGTGGAACGTTTATGGTCTTCCATAAATTGTTCAAAAGTTTTGTTGGCATCATCCGGGTTTTCTCTTCTTTGTATTATTCTAGAGTATCTGGTGTGTGGGTCGGCAAAAATTTCTACCAAGACAAAATTTGGCAATTTGGAAAGATAAACAATATCGGCCATACGTCTTATACCTTCTACAACAATAATATTGTTAGAATCAGCGGCCGCATCTCCGGCAATAGTTTTGGCCATTATATCTTCGCCAAAAGTAGCGCGGATAGCTTCGGACATTTTGATTAAATTATCGCGGTTATGTTCTAGATGAATACGATCAAGCAAATCCCGCAAAATGGTAGAGAACCGATAAGTAGTGGCGCCATATTTTTGTTGGTAATAAGCAGCCACTGTACCTTTACCGCTGGCCATGAGGCCGGTAAAACCTAAAATTACTTTGCTATTGGTTTGCATAAGCTTCAACTTTATCTTCAAAATAATCTAATTCTATTCCAACTTGCCTAAACATCTCTTCGCTTTCGGAACCGGCGTGGTATCTTTTTTCGCACACGACTCTTTTCACACTGGCGTTAATTATCATTTTGGCGCATACGGCACACGGAGTCATGCGGCAATAAACGGTAGCGCCATCAATCGGCACACCCAGCTTGGCAGCTTGTACGATAGCATTTTGTTCGGCATGAGCTGTGCGTACGCAATGTTGGCTTTGGTGTCCGTCTTCGTGAGTAACCGTTTTCATTTGGTGCCCAATTTCATCGCAGTGAGCCATGCCTTTGGGGGCGCCAGCGTAGCCGGTAACCAAAATTTGTCTATCTTTGGCAATTACCGAACCAACTCGGCCTCGGTCGCAAGTAGCGCGTTTGGCTACCGCCCGACAGACTTCCATAAAGTATTCGTCCCAGGTAGGGCGAACGTAGGGCTGGTTAGAAGTTTCTTCTGACATACACATTTATTGCACATGAATTATTAATCCAGTTTAGCAACAAATAAATAGGCTGGCAAATGATGTTTGCCGGATTAAAGTCCGTGAGATTTTTTGTACTTTTCCGCCTCCAAAATTATTTTTCTGGCGACCGATAATGTATAAGCCGGACGAGTACCCAGCGCGGTTTCGTTGCACAACATAATACCGTCGGCGCCATCAAGCACGATGTTGGTAAGGTCGGAAATATCCGAACGCAGAGGAATATAATTGTAAATCGTGCCTTCTAGAATTTGAGAAGAAATAATGACCGGTTTTTTATATTTTTTAATAGTTTTAATCGCATCTTTTTGGAAAATTCCCAATCGTTCAAATGGCATATCCAGACCCAGCTTGCCGCGGTTGAGCAGAACCAAATCATAAAAATCATCTTGGCAAATGGCTTCTAAATTTTCTTTGGCCAACCGGCTTTCAATGCGAGCGATAATTTTTGGCCGCCAGCTAAAGTTGGATAACTGTTTGATTTTTTCGTTTACCGCCGGACTGATAAACGGAATGGCTACATATTCGGGAGAAATTTCTTCCAGCTTGGCCAGGACTTCCTGGCAGCGGTTTATATAGGCTTCGTTTTCGGTATTTTGCGCAATATGAATGCTGAGTGTTGACTGTAAAATGCCCTCGTTTAAAGCCTTAACTTTTACGGTTTTATCATTGATAATTTCGGTTATTTGTAAGGCGATTTTTCCGTGGTCAATGCTGGTAATTTGGTTGATATACACCTGGTTGCCAAGTTCGGGAATATGCACATATACATGATCATCAACCATAGGCTGGTCATGATACGCGGAGTGTAAAATAAGCTCTTCATTTTCCATAACCGTGCGTGGCTGAAGTGGCCCGGCCAGGCGAATTTGGTTGGAAGGAAGGTTGACAATAATTTTGGCCGAAGAATTTAGTTCATCAATTACTTTCATGCCGATTTTAATGCGGTCTATGGTATTTTCAGTCGGGCCATACGAAAAACTGTACCGCAAGGCATCTGCTCCGGCCAAAATAATTTTTCTGATTTTATCTTCGGAAAAGTTATTGATGCCAACGGTAGCAATAATGAACATATAGTATATTTTATTTTGTCATTCCCGCCGAAGCGGGAATCTAGTATCCGGTTGGGGTTGTCTCTGGATTCCCGCTTCGGCGGGAATGACAGGTGTAGATCCCTCCGCTGTGGTCGGGATGACAATGAAACAATCCCGCTTGTGGCGGGACTGCATTATTTTTAGGCGCTAATTTTTATGGAAGGACCCATGGCAGAGCAGACAGTTACGTTTTTCAGGAATGTTCCTTTGGCTGTGGCCGGTTTGGCTTTGCGCAACGCGTCCAAGAGCACACCGATATTTTCTTTTAATTTTTGTTCACCGAAACTGATCTTGCCTACGGCTTGGTGGACATTGCCACCGTCGTCATTTTTGAAAGTTACCTTACCGGTTTTTAGATCGGCGATCATTTTTTTAAGATTGGTGCCAACGGTATCGCTTTTTGGGTTAGGCATCAAACCTTTTGGACCCAAGACTCTGGCGACTCCGGCTAGTTTAGGCATCATGTCCGGAGTAGTTACGGCCACTTCAAATGCAATTTTACCGGTATCTTTTATTTTTTTGATTTCTTCTTCTCCGTATACGAAATCGGCTCCGGCTTCTTTTGCTTCCTTTTCTTTTTCTGGAGAAACGAAGGCGGCTACGGTTTTGGTTTTACCCGTACCGTGCGGCAACACAATAGTTGCGCGAACTTGCTGTTCGGTCTTTTTTGTATTGATGCCCAAATTGGCATGCAATTCCACGGTGGCGTCAAATTTTACGCCGGAAGTTTCCGCGAGTAGTTTTACGGCCTCATCCAAGGAATAGACTTTATTTTTTTCTACCTTGGCGCTGCTCGCTGCCATTCTTTTTGACATATTTTTAAATTGTTAGTGGTGCAAACCCCGAGGTGTCCCAGGTCCCACTTAATGGGGTGAGTATATAGGAAGAGAGTGGTTTTGTCAATAAGAAAGAGGGGAGTTTGACAAATGGCTAATCTTAGTGTATAGTATAGCCTTTCGTGAAATTGGCCAACCCCTGGCCACGGTGCAACTGGCAAGTTTTCGGGGGAAAACTTGCTTAAAACGGAGCACGTACTCTTGGAAGATCTTGAAATTGAAACCTGGGTTCCTGATATCCTTAGCGAGGTACAGTGTCCCAATCCAAATTGCGGCGGGCGGGCGGAAGAAGTGGCCGAGAATATTATCTGGTGCGCCAAGTGCCAGAAGCACTACCCGCCCCCACCCTCAATTGCGGTTGGTTTGAAAGAGCTGATGGCGATCACTCAAGCTCAGGACTGCAGCCGAATTCCGCCGCAACTGGCTGAATGAAGCCCGGGCAATCCGCGAAAGAAGTTTTTTCGCCGTCGTCCTAGCTTTATAAAAATAACTTTTGTTTTTATAAAACTGGCGGCGAATTTCTTCTCAAAAAATAATTTTTACAAAACGCCGTTTTTATAAACGGTGTTTTGTTTTTTAAGTTTGACAAAACAGTGAACTCTGATACGATAAAATTAAGTTGTAGGGGGTTGTTCCATGAGAGTAGTAATTTCTCGGGAGAAGCTTCTGCTCGTGCGTACCGTGGAGTGTGGTCGTTACGTCATACTGCGCCAGGTGACCAGGCTAAACGGTCGGGTTCTCTCAAGGTTGAGTTTTCATCTTGGCGAGAAGTACCAAACATCTTTTTCAAAGGTGTTTACCTTGGAGCAGGCACAGGCGCTGTTCAAATCGGCAAAACTGCAATCCACACTCAACATGAGTGATAAAGAAGTAGAAGGCTTGTATCAACAACTGGGGGAGTTGTTCCCAGATCCAGCGTCGTATTTGACGCAAGCTGGATCTAACTAGCAGCGTATGCACAGCGCCAGCTCATAGTGGTGCGATCAAGAGCTCTCGTTATCGCATCACCTTTCTGCAAATGAAAAAGTTGTTTATAGAAAGGTGATGACGAATTCTTGATAAGAATAATTTTACAAAACGCCGTTTTTATAAACGGTGTTTTGTTTTATTGACTTGTTTTAATAAATAGAATTTAATACCCATATCACCAACTGGGGGATTGACATGAGCGATTTGGTCAAAGAAAAGTGGTTCCAAGTGCTTTATGTTCTAATGTCGGTGCCTGGTTTGTGGAATAACCTGCAACGGCGGGTCATCTTCACTGCCTTCAGCACGGATCCCGAAAGGCCGCTATATGGGCGGGTGCGTATCTACCTGATCAACTCCCTTGAACAGGTGTTGCAGGTACACGCGCAAAATAGGGATTACATATGGCTAACAGATTTTTCGCCGTATGTAGAAGAAGTGGTAAATAAAGATCGCTTTCCTCGGCATAACTGCGAAGGCTTGCCGGAAGTGGAAATGCACGAAGATACGGAATTGGGCGCCTGGGCGCTTGGTATGGTGGAATTTCAAATGGAGCAGCAACGCAAAACTGAAAGAGAGGCCGAAGAGGCGCTGCGAAAAGTTGAACAGAGCCGCAAAAAAGCAAAGGCCTGACGTCTTGATGTAGTGAATGGGGTTGTAATAAAACAACCACCTGACACTGCGTTACTACCCATAGTAAATGGATAATAACGTGGAGGATACAGGTGGTTGTTTTTTATTTAAATTATTTTTGATTTATTTTGATACGGCGGGGAAAGCGGCGTCTGAAAAGACACCGCTTTCTGACGGCTGAATTTCGGCATCGTTCGCATTGCGAACTGTGCCAGTGGGTGTTTCAGCCTGTAGGGGAAGCTCAGTCCAACGGCTCGCCGCTCCTTGAACGGCGCCGCCGATCGTCGATCTGCCACGACTGCAACTGCGGGATCTGTTCCCTGGCAGGAGCGGGCTGTGCCGGACCGGAAGAGGTCTGGCTGGTCTGCGCCGGCGGCTGGTCGGTGGAATTGTTGTCTTGGGTAGTCGAAGGATCTTGGTCGATCGAATCCCGTAGCAGCTGTTCCTCGGAATACTTGTGGTTCGGAAAATGAGTCACGGTTTCCCCCATGGTCGGTTCAAATTGGTTTGCCAGAACCGTTCTAGCAAACACATTAATTTACACTATAATATTTTTATTTAATTTGCAAGTGTTAAAAAACACCGTTTTCGGCGGTGTTTTTTAATTCTATAAAATATATCTTATTTGCGTTTCTTTTTCGCAGCCTTTTTTTCAAGCATTAATCTTTTTGCCGCCAATCTCTTTTTGGTTTTAGGAGAATGTCTTGATTTAGTTCTTTTTTTTAGTCCGGTAGGTCTTTTTGCCATATAAAATATTTATTTAATAATACAATTATTATACATTATTTTTTAATTTAAGCAAAGCGGTCGCGGCAGTTTATGATAATATGCAAAATTTTGCAACTGTTTTTTATTTTCCTTCATACGCCTCTCTAAGTTTTGCAATATCAAACTTTTTCATCGGTAAAAATGCCTGCGTTACTCGGTTAATTTGTTCGGGCGTGCCATTTTGCATCATCTCGTCCATAGCCGAGGGGACGATCTGCCAGGAAACGCCATATTTGTCTTTGAGCCAGCCGCACTGCTCGGATTTGGGCACAGCCGAAAGTTTTTCCCAATAGTAATCAATTTCTTCTTGGGTATCACAATGTACGATAAATGAAACCGCTTCGTTAAATACAAACTTGTGCATGGCGCTGCTTCCATCCATTGCCGCAAACCACTGACCCTCAAGCTGAAAATCGGTAAGCATGATCGCGCCTTCTTTGTTTGATTCCCCGCCCGCATCGCTACGGGAAGCATTGTGGGCAGGCATGCCAGCGGGATAGCGGGCAATTTGTCCGCGCTTTGTATTTTTGAATACGGAGAGATAAAAATTTGTCGCTTCCTCTGCTTTGTCGCCTATATCGGTAACAAAAAGTAATGATGGAATAATGGGCGGTCGTCTTTCGCCTTCTGGATTAGTAAGAATCAACTGCCAATCCAAACCGTATTTATCGCTCACCCAGCCATATTTTTCAGCGAATGGGTATTTCTGGAATTCCATCCGTACGTTTCCGCCATCGGAAAGTTTATCCCACAGTTCACCGATTCTCTTGCGCGCCTCTGTATCCTGCGAAGGATCAAAATTAACCATGAGGGAAATTGATGGGTTGAATTTAAAGAACGGTCCGGCGCTGATGGCTATAAACGAATACCCCCAGAGTTTAAATGATACTATATCGCAGTCACCGGATGGCGTGTCGCGGATTGTTTTTACATTCGTAATTTTTGAATCCGGGAACAGCGAGGTATAAAATTCGGCAGCCTCTTTGGCTTCTTTGTCGTACCATAAATGCGGAATAATTTTTTGCATAGTATTATGGTTAATTTATAACGCGCAGGTGGCTGCGATTAAGAAATTATACATCTGATGCTGGGGCAGGTAAAGGCAAATTTTTGGTAAAAATATAGAATACCCATTTGGGTATCCTATGATGTATCGGTTTCGTTCCGGTGGTAAGGTAAATCAGTTTGCTTATGCATTATGGTCTTTACCTCCGCCAAAGAAAAAGAGCGGCAGGTTTACGCCGAAATTACGCATAGTTTTGCTGCTATAATATAGGGCTATAAAAAATACTATGGCGAGTATTTGGTTAATGGTAAAAAATCGCCAAGAAATAGTAAATGGAGTTGAGGCAAGATAGTAAGAAATTGCTTCATATTGAAAAAGACCATAGCCCAGCGCGGCAATAATGGTGTTGATGCGGGTTACCCATTTTTTGTTTGGACTTTGCAGCCCTGCCAAAAGAGCCATAATCATAATGGCTGCTATGGAAATAATAAAGGGAATGCCGATAAGTTCGGTGAAAAAAGGCAGAACGCTTATCATCAGAATCCCCGCGCCCAAAAATAATTCACGCACGATATCTCCATAATAATGGGGAGGCGGAACGGATGGGGAGGATGTTTTTATAATCATATTATTCAAAATTAAGGTAAAAAGAAGATGAAGTAGGCAATGCCGATCATTACGCCAATGATAAGCACAATACCAAAAACAGTATCCTTTGTCCCCGGAGATTGCAGAAGAGGATGTTGGACATTTGCCATATGTTTAAAGTTAATGAATTAATGTGATTACGGCAGATTTGCACCCTTCTATAATTAATAGGTTAAAACCAAAAAAAGGTGTCAAAGACACCCCTATAGCTCTATTTGTTATTTGGAGACAACCAAGGCGCGCCGTAATTTTTTGCGGGCGCGAGAAAGGATAAGTTTTACCGCATTTTCACTTTTTCCAACCGCCAGCGCGATGTCTTTTGTCAATTTATCCTGCTGATATTTTAAAATTAAAATCTTTTGTTTAATACCCGACATTGTATGAATCGCGTTCCATAATTTTTCAATATCCCATATTTTTGCTTCATCAATCGGTGTGGCCGGAATATTTTCCGCCAAATCCAGATCTTGGACTTGGGGAGCATGGGCCGCGGAGCGATAGTGGCTTGCCAAAACATTGTGAGCAATGCGCAGAAGGTATGTCAGATACGAGGCGTTGGATACGGTAAAGCGGGGCAAATATTTGAATGCTTGCAGAAAAGTTTCCTGGGCTAAATCTTCAACAAAGGCAGGATTAGCCCGTTTGAAAAAGTATTGTTTTATATGCACATAATACTTTTGATACAATTTATCAAAACGCAAGCTATTTAACTGGGCTGAATGTATTAGCTCACTATCTTCCAACCTGTCGCGGTATTGGGTTTGCGTTGGTTCCACCAGAATTTTTTGTAAGAACTGTTCTAAAAGAGAATCTGTTTTTTGAGTTTGCGAGCTTGGAAAATCATCAGTTCCCAGCGGTGAAGATAGAGAAAATAAATGTAAAAAAAAGCCAATCGCGCTGTCGTCGGTTTTTTGTTTTTCAAATTGACTGATAAATTCGTGGTCAAAATTGGCAGATTTGGAAAGATCCAAGGCGTTACTTATATCAATTTCAATAAAGAATTTAATTTCACCGGCCTTGTTTAGGATAGGAGCAATATGCAACAGATCCGAATAAATCGTGCCATCCTTTTTTTTATTTTTAACCCAGCCGATGAAGGGCTGCTTTTGTCGGCCGATGGTTTGCCACATGTTCTGGTAAAATTCTTTCGGCATGTTGCCGCCCCAAAGCTGCCCCGGTTTTTTGCCGATTACTTCGCCGGGTGAAAAACCGGTTTTTTCTTGGATTTTTTTATTAACATACAAAACCGACGCATCCGGAGCGGTAATTATAATTGTTCCCGCAGAGGTATCGTCAAACTTTTGTTTGAGCGCGGGGGCAGTTATTTTTTGTTTAGGTTTTGATTTTTTTGGAGGCATATTTTTATACCCTATCACGATTGTATAGAGGGGGCAACTTGGGTTAGACACCTTTTAGGCAGCATTTGCATTTATTTAGGTAGAAGCGTTATATATTCGCTTCAGAGAGGAGGTGAGCATGCAGAAACATAGTTACATGAAGCGGTAAAAAGGACGATAGCTCCTTGACAATTGGCTAAAAGAAGTAGTTGGGATTTACTAGTTCTATCTATCTCGGTATAATTAGAGTAACCTATTGCATAAATATGAATCGCTGCTTTAGATCCGCGCGATAAAAATTTTAATATAGTTAATTGTATGCCAGTAAACAAAAAATCGCGCGTTGTTTTCTATGGTCTTTGGCCGGAATTACATAATTATACTCGTACTTTGTTGCGCGCATATTCTTGCGCCCTGCATAGTGAAAAGATTAGCATAGACAATGTTGATCCTCACACTGACATTTTGGCCGTATTTATTGAGTCGCCGGTAACTAAGGAGATAATGGGTAAAATGTCTCGCTTAAAATTAATTTCGGCTATGAGTACGGGGTATGATCATATAGATCTAAAGGCTGCGAAGAAGGGCAATATTAGCGTAGCCAATGTCCCGACCTATGGAGAAAATACAGTAGCCGAACATACGTTCGCTCTTATACTCGGCCTCACGCGAAAACTTTTTGAATCGGTTAAACGCGTCAAGGAAGGAAAATACGATTTTGATGGCTTGCGAGGTATGGATTTGAAAGATAAAACTCTGGGTATAATCGGTACCGGACATATTGGCTCCCATGTCATACGAATGGCCAAGGGGTTTGATATGCAAGTAGTCGCTTACGACGTTAAGCCAAATCGCCAACTTTCAAAAACCATGGGCTTTGCCTATGTGTCCCTAAACGAACTGCTTAAAAAGTCGGATATCGTTAGTTTGCACACGCCTTTATTTAAAGAGACATACCATCTCATAAACAAAAAAAATATCAAACTAATGAAACCGGGCAGTTTGCTTATAAATACCGCGCGCGGCGGACTAGTGGAACCGGAAGCACTTTTGCAAGCGCTTAATGAAAAACGCTTAGCCGGGGCCGGCCTGGACGTGTTGGAAGATGAAAACTTGCTTCAAAATTTTGAAGAAGTCATGAATTGCGGGGATAATGCCTGCAAACTAAAAACTTCACTCATTAATAATTTAATCATTGACCACCCCAACACCATTGTTACCCCGCATAACGCGTTTAATAGTACCGAGGCCCTGCAGCGTATCATAGACGTAACCGTTTCAAATATTAAAGATTTTATTGCCGGCAGACTTAAAAATAAAGTTGTCTAAAATGCTCGCCCCTAGAAATTAGGAAAACAAAAAACTAACCCACGGGTTAGTTTTTTGTTTAGAAGCTATAATTATAATTTGGATTTTGATTTTTTAGATTGTCTACTCAGTATTCCTTGCACCGAAGGGCTTACCGATTTATCCGTGCGATGAATACAGCCAATCCAGCAACACGGCCGGCGCTTTCCTTCCTTTAGTTCACCCACCAGCCTCTTAATATGCCCCATTCTCGTCTCGGCTTGCTTGACGAAGGTAACCCAGCAAATCCACTCATTGCGTGCGAGCGGCGTAAGATTCTCCCATTTTGCGAGCGCTGCTTTATCGGCAGTGAGAGTTTTTTGTAAATCCACCGGTACTTTGTGTACCACACCGGCAGAGATTTCTTTTTTGGGCATAAGCATATGTAAGTGTATTTATTTTAATAAATATTATTAAAATTAACAATGCTGCGCCCGTCCACTCTCCTAAGCTAGGACAATGTATCTGGGGATAACCAATGTAAAGTATACTTGACATTATATTTTTTCTATTTTAAAATTAACTTTATAATTCAAATTTAATCTTTTGTTCTAGACAAAAAATTAATATAAATCATCCCGATATCTATCGGGAGATAATTTTAATAATATGCAATATAAATTAGTGGTCGGCATTACTATGCTGCTAGGAGCCATAGCCATTACCGGAGCGGGCTGTGTTTCTACCAATCAATCAAGCGCTCCTGCGGCCAGCTCATCCGCAGATGCTATGGCAGAAAAACAAAAAATTGAAGAGAGAGAAAAAGCGGCAATGATGGAAAAGCAAAAGATGGAAGAAAAAGAGAAGGCAGATGCAATGGAAAAAGAAAGAACGATGGCGTTGGAGAAAACAGCGACGGCAGAGAAAGAGGCGATGATGGATAAAGCTGTGGCAGGAATGTATAAAGATTACTCGCCAGCTGCCCTAGCCGAAGCGACCAAAAATGGCGGTAAAGCCGTGCTATTTTTTTGGGCTGCCTGGTGCCCCTACTGCAAGGAAGCCAATGCCGATTTTTTGGCAAATACAAGTAAAATCCCAAATAATGTAACAGTGCTTAAAACTAATTACGATACCGAAAAAGATCTTAAAACAAAATATGGCGTTACATACCAGCATACTTTTGTGCAAGTAGACGCGCAAGGAAATCAAATTACCAAATGGAACGGCGGCGGCACTCAAGCATTAATAAATAATTTAAAATAAAATGTTGCAAATTATTTTTTCCTTTCTGGCGGGCGCGCTTACCATTGGCGCGCCCTGCATTCTGCCGATGCTTCCAATTATCTTGGGCGCATCGGTGGGTCATACTAGCAAAACCAGACCGCTGTTTATTACCCTTGGTTTTGTTGCTACATTTTCGGTGGCGGGGCTTACGCTATCCCTTATTGTGCAAAAACTCATGATCGCGCCCGATTTGCTGCGAAATATCGCAGTGGCCGGCCTTGCCATTTTTGGCTTGCTCATGTTATTTCCTAGAATTTTTGAAGTGTTGGCGCAGCGATTATCCGGGCTTTCTACCCAAGCCCAACAAATCAGTCAAAAAGCAGGCAGTAAAAATTTTGGCGGTTTTGTTTTGGGCGCGATCCTTGGTCTTATATGGACACCTTGCGCCGGGCCAATTTTGGGCAGTATTCTTACGCTTATCGCGACCCAGTCAAATTTTGGCCAAGCGGCAGTTTTGCTTGTAGCGTATTCGGCTGGAGCGGGCGTGCCAATGATTGCGATTTCTTACGGCGGACAAGCCGTCACTACCAAAGTCCGTTCCATCGCAAAATATACAAACACAATTCAAAAATTATTTGGCGGTATAATTTTATTGCTGGCGGCGGCTATGTATTTTCAATATGATTTAAAATTACAGGCAAAAATTTTGGAATACTACAGTTTTCCCGCTTTAGAAGAAAAACTTATTCGGCCAAGGTTGAATAATTTACCGGCATCTAATGTGAAAACAAACAGCAGTACAACCACAACCGACCTCCCCAATTACGGACAAGCTCCTGATTTTAAAAACATAATCTCTTGGATTAACACCGACAAAAATTTAACCATGAATGACCTGAAGGGCAAAGTGGTGCTCGTTGATTTTTGGACATATTCCTGCATCAATTGTATTCGCACATTGCCCTATGTAACATCTTGGTATGAAAAATATAAAGACCAAGGTTTTGTGGTTATAGGGGTGCATACGCCGGAATTTGAATTTGAAAAAGTGCTAGATAATGTAAAAACCGCGACAAAAAGATATGGCATTAATTATCCAGTAGTATTAGATAATAATTTTGGTACTTGGAATAATTATAATAATCATTATTGGCCAGCCCACTATCTTATTGATCGCGATGGAAATATTCGTTATTACCATTTTGGCGAAGGCAAGTACGAAGAAACAGAAAGCAACATTGCCAGCCTGCTGGGTATGAAAGCTGCGGTCGCGCCACGCACGGAAGAGCCGGCCAAAAATATACGCACTCCGGAAATTTATTTTGGCACGGATAGATTGGAATACCTGACAAATTCTCAATCTCCTTCTGCATCAGGTAAGCAATTTTCTTTGCCAACGCAACATGAAGAAAATCATTTTGCTTTACAAGGAATGTGGAAATTTGATAAAGAATATGTAGAATTAGCCGAAGGAGCCGGGATAATTAAAATGAAATTTTTTGCCGGCAAGATTCATATGGTGGCAGAAGCAAGCAAACCGATAATCGTACAGATTACGGTAGATGGTAAAAAACAAAAACCGGTTACTATTTCTGTGTCCGACTTATATACGCTTTTTGATTCAAACAATTATGCTTCCCATGAAATTATCATAGAAATTCCGGAAGCCGGGCTGGAAGTATATACATTCACCTTTGGATAAGCACATGATTAAAAATAAAATTAAAAATTTGCGAGAAAATAAAGGCATAACCCAAGAGGATTTTGCGGGCGCGCTTAAAGTTTCCCGCCAAACCGTGATTGCGATGGAAAAAGGAAACTACGAGCCGTCGCTGGGCCTGGCTTTAAAAGTAGCCAAGTTTTTTGATATGCCGGTAGAAAAAATTTTTATCATTAATTAGTTTAACCGCACGTTATATGCCGCGTCTAAAAATTTTGGTTTATTATATAATCCTATTTGTCCTCATTGCCCTGATTGCGGCCTATCTATTTTTTAAGCCTATGGATGAAATGTCTATGCCCGCCATGATTTCCATATCCATGGTTTTGGTTTTGTACTCAGTGTTGATATCGCTGGCCGGGGAGATAAAAAGCGAGGACGAGCGAGAGGTTTTGCATCGCAATCTTTCCAATAGAGTGGCAACCATTGCCGCCACGATATTTATTTCCGGCGGATTAATTTATCAGATTTTTGTTACGCATCATATAGATTGGTGGCTGCTAGCGGCGATAATTATAATTAACCTCACAAAAATTACTAGTCTTATTTATTTTCATTATAAAAAATAACTATCAAGTATTCTTTAAAATAAAAATAAAGCATGTACTGCTTTATTTTTTGGCTCCGAACATTGAACGAAATCCACGTTAGTGATTATTACAATACTATACAATTAGAATTTACGATAGTTTATGGTTTGGGTAGGGATGGGCATTCTCAGCCTAATTAGATATTGTTTTTATTCAGTCTGAATTTAAAAAGACTTCATTCCGTTCAAATCTAAATATACCCCAAACGGTGTTGCCTTCCAATAAGACATATTTATACCATAAGTTAGTAGTATTTGAGTTACAGTATTAGAGCTTATGCCCTTAATTGGGAGGAAGTAGCTAGCGGGTATCTTTACTTTGTGAGTCATTGCATTATTATTTTCATTCTTATATTCTTCTTTATAGTCTGCCTCTATATTTTTAAATATACTTTCCAAGTTGATCCCTTTAAGACGATCAACATATTCCTTGGTTCGGATATTTGCCTCCACTGGATTAGTAATAGTTTGCACAGACGTAAGAATATCTCTATATAAATCTATAAAATCTTTTAAGTATTCTTTTTCCTTAATTTGATGCCAGAATCTTGTATCTGGATCAGTAAACATAATTAAATTATACTCATCCAAAGCTTTTGCTAAAGTTTCCCACAAATTATCCTGTTTTTCTTTAGGCTTCTTAAGCTCTGATAATTTATATTCTTTCCAAAAATGTTTTATATCTGTATATACAAAAGAGCCAGTAATCTGTGCTAGGTAAAGTGCCATTTCAAGAGTGCCGCTCATTTGATAAACATGCATTTGACCCCCTTTTTCACCGATACCAATTGGTTGTAAGGATGCTAGTGGGTTGTCTAGTTTTTTCTTTTGTATATATTTCAAGGCATCCTCAATCTCTTCTTCAGAAGCATTGGGTGATTTTTCTTTAAGTTTGTATTTTAAAATATCTGGTGGTAAGTTAAAGATCGAACTTTTCATATCATCTCGCATCAATTTTTGTGCAAGATCTGTATCATTTTTATCTATACTACGATATTTCATTCTCGCTTCAGCCATTTTATAAGTACGTTTTTTTAAATCTAAATTAAAATCGCAGGGATCTGGGATCATTTCGACAATGCCAGAATCAATAAGAGGCATTAAGCCCAGTATTAAATTAACATTTTTAATCGTGTTCTCCATGTATTGATGAGGGTTTTCATAAGGGCTATATTTTTCGTTCATGGTCCTGGGATTTAAAAATGGCGAATACATAATTATCTTATCGACATACAGAGAATAACCCATTATTGTTAGTGGGGTTACTCTGGGGTCAAGTGAACCATGGTAAAGGGCTTTTAATTCATCTTTATTTGGCTTTGATAGCAATGCTGTTAGCTCGGTATCAGGATTCCAGAGATGCCCTATGACACGGTATAATTCCCGAATTTTATCATCAGTCAACTCTTTGCGAAAGTCATCCCAATTTATGCCTTTATCAAAACCAAATATTTTGTAGATCGCATTATTTAGAATCTCGTTTCTCTCTTTAATTGAGTATTTTCGTACTGGGTCATTCTCATTTTCTCTGCTTGTATGCCTACGACCAAACGCATCCTGATACCAAGCGAGGCCGCCATCTTTGCCGCCAACATAAATTTCACCTCCAAACTGGTATAATCCATCCTTTGGTGGTAGTAGTATTTTATATAAAGACCCCCACTCATTTTGAGAGTATGTTTTTTCTGGGTATAGCCATTCTAATTTCCCAGCAGCAATGTACTTTCGAGCACGGTTTTTTATAATATAGTTAAACGCACGCACTTCTTCGGCTTTTAATTTCCTTTCTCGTATAACAGTATCCCACCTAGTTATAGTTTGAGAAAAGAATCGCGGGTTAGTTCTGCTGGAAACTGGATCTACTTCGTTTGGAGAGGTCGCATATTCAAGGTTTGTTAAAACAAGACAGTGGTTTAAATCTAATGGAAATATTGTTTGAGATGCCTTCCACGCTGTTGAGGGATCGTTGGGGTATTTGCATGCCTCTGACTCAGGAGGGCAGGCGGGATTATATATTGTCACAGGATGGTCAGAGATAATAAATTTAATATCGGATTCTTCGGCAGAAACTATCTCCATCACTCCCTCTATCCACATAGTACAATGCATGGTTCTTAAAAATTGCATTTCTAGTAGCAGTTCATCTTTTGTAAGCTGAAAATAGTTAGAACGAATCCAATCAAGCCCCTTAATAGTCCGTAGCTTTTGGGCATCAATATATACAAATATATCTTGAAAATATTTATGTAAAATATTAGGATCATTTGCTACTAATCCATCTATGGCAGCAGAAATATTGTTATCCATCTTTCCAAATAAAAGAGTTTCTATATCCTCATTTCTCATGCCAAAGAAATTTGTCGTATATAAATTTTTTTTATGAAAATAACTTCCAGGTCCCTTATTATATTTCTCTGTAAGTTTTACTCGTCTTCCATTCGGGAGATCCTTATAAGGCTTTAAATCAATACAGTGCAGCGTTTTTTGTCCAGGTAGAAGGAATCTTTTTTGGTATTTAATCGGAACATAATGATTATTTTGTCTTTTTGGCTTTGATGCGTATAACATAAAGTCTCCGTTTTGATTTTTAGATGTATCGTTATAATTTAACCTCTGGATTGAATTACTCAATACAGAATACTCTTGAGGAGTAGAAGCTTCTCGAGTTTTATTAATGCAACATTTCTTATATTTTTTACCACTCCTACACGGACATGGCTTGTTTAAGTATTTTCCTTTCCCCATAAACAAAATAAACGAGTATTACCTCGTTTGAATCAAGACCCAAACGGGTCGCTCTCACGTATTTAATTTGCTCCCAGGCTTGGACTCGAACCAAGGAAATCCACGTTAACAGCGTGGCGTTGTACCGCTCAACTACCTGGGAATAGAACTTGAAAGCCCGCTTGTGGCGGGCGTAGTTTCTATATAAAACTACACCTGCGTTAGGCGTTATTATTATTTAAGTTGTTATTTAGGCTTTTCATATGTGGTGCGTATCATAAATCTTTTAACCCGTCTTGTCAATGAAATATTACTAGGATAGTATTTAGAGCATCAATGTAACATGTTGGCGACTCAGGTATTATCCTTATATATAACTAATTAGTTTATGGAAGTCAGTGAAGAGCTGAGGCTGGTAGCTCGCGCCAAGACCGGAGACCGGGATGCTTTGGGCTTGCTTTGGGATGACCTGACTCCAAAATTATATGGCTATTTGCTTAATCAGTTACGTCAAAAAGATCTGGCCGAAGATATAACCCAGGAAACCTGGCTCAAGGCTATAAACCATTTAGATAAGTTTAAGGACAGAGGAGTTCGTTTTAGCGCATGGGTGTTTGCGATTGCCCGCAATGAGTGCCGGCAACATTGGCGAGGAGGAAATAAAGAAATACCGGTAGATTGGACTGAAGAGGGGGCTGATAGTAATTTACAATCCACCCACAGCGACGATTATCTAATGATTGAATCTGTTTTTATTCATTTATCAAATGAGGAACAGGAAATTTTACGGCTCCGCTATTTGGCCGAATTATCCTTTAAAGAAATTGCCGGTATTTTGGAAATTTCCATGATTGCGGCGCGGGTACGCTTGCATAGAGCTTTGTCACGCGCTCGCAACCATATACAAAAATAATATGTTTTTTACAAATCCGTTAGACAATAAATTGCGAAAGTGGGGCAAAGCAAAACAAGAATTGCCCGCGAGTGTTTCGGCGATGAAAGAAAAAGTTCTGGCATCTGTAAAGCCAAAGGCAGAACCCTTGCCAAAAACAAAAAACCGCACGCCTTATTGGTTTGTGTTGTCAGGAGCTTTGGCAGCCTTGGTTTTGTTTATTGGGCAGTATACTTTAAGGCAGATAAATACGCCCGTCGCAGATAGTGGTTTTGGTATCGCCTCTCAAGAACAAATGGCTTTAAGCAGTAAATATGAAGAGGAAAATTTGGCATCAGACATGGTTACGCCGAATGTAACCCCGAGCGATTTGGGTATTCAATATGGTGAGGCAACCGGTCTGGGGGGCAGATCGTATGAAGATAGTATGGTTGAGAAAGTTTCCAACTTTATTTCTACAGGCCAAGATAGAAACGGCGCTATCTCCGATGCTCGTGAATTTTTAAAGTATGATTACAGCGCCACCATTAAAACCAGAAAAGTTGAGCAAATAAGTTCGCGCGTGCAAACGATTGTGCGCGGGCATGGCGGCAGGGTAGACAATATGTATGTGCAGGAAAAACACGGATATGTTTACTTTGTGGTTCCGAAAAGTTCGCTGGAGGCATTTAAAAATGAGATCAAAGGTTTGGTAAATGTCCGTTTTTACACCGAATCAGTTCGCGCTCAAAATTTATTGCCGGAAAAAGTCATAATAGAAAAATCAACCGAAACCGCCAAAGAATCGTTAGCTTCTTTGGAAGGCGAGCTAGCCATTCTTACCAAAGAGCACAATACAAGAATTTCCGATCTGCAAAAACAGCTAAACGGAGTAGTGGCAAGTATAAACCGTTTGCGTAACGAGGTAACAACGAGCACCGTGCGCCAAGAGGAGATAAAACGAGATATATCACGGCTTTCTGCTGTCCAGCAAAAGCTGCAAAGACAAATTACCGATGAAAATCAAAATTATAATTCTCAAAAATTTTATTTGGACGACAGAATAAAAAATGCCAAATCTGAAATTTCCAATTTGGCCGAGCAAGATCAAAATCTGCAAGATAACGTGGAGACTGTCCAAGGGTCGGTAGAAGTAGAATGGGTAAGTATATTTGAAATTATTAAATTATACGTTCCGTATTATTGGGCTTGGGTCCTATCTTTTTGCGCCATTGCGCTCGCGGTTAATTATTTTAGCAAACGCAGAACTATAGAAGCGCTTTAAATTTTAAAAGGCTGGCAGTACTTTTCAACAAACTTTTTGAGTAGTTGAATTTCTTGCCAGCCTTGTTGCCCTCTCTTTAGATCGGACGATATTCCAATCCATGTGCTGCTACTTGGTCGCGGTCGCTCGCGCCGAGCGGAAGTGGCGGGCGCAGGCGCAGCGGTGCGTTGGAAACAGTTCGCCCAAGTGTTGGGCCAGAGGTGAAAGCGGATGCCGCAACTGCATTGCCTGCATGAAGCCGGTAACGAGTACGCATTTCGCCTCTTCGGGGCAGAAGACTATGACTTTGAGCGCAGCCAGCTTCTGCAGCTGCTCCCCGCTCATTTCCTGCACACCTTCCACCTTGCCAACAGCGTCAACTGCCAGAGCCAGATTATCAAGGTATGCCTTGCCGGCCTCACCTTGATTTCTGAAGAACTCAATTGAATATCTGCACGCTATGGCCGTTCCTTCGTCAAGGAAATCTGGCTTCACCAGGAACACAACGTCGTTCGGCGTTGGAATCTGAGCGATCGGAGTTCCGCTCGTATTGGCCGGTGAATAGGTAAAGAGCACGGGGTTGTTGTTCATGATTGCCTCGCGTGGTGATGGGTACACCGTAGCTTGTACTACGGTGATTTGAAAAAGTTCAACCTGGGTATTTATATCCAATTTTTTAGTTTTGTCAACCAGTTAAACTTGTCAGCTAAGCCTTTTACTGCTAATCTATCCTTGTATTAATTTTATTTTATGCCTCAAGATAAAGAGAAGTTAGCAGGATCGGAAAGCAAAGCTATTGCCAAACGAGCCGAAGATTATTCCCAGTGGTACATTGATATTATTGATGTTGCGGGTCTGGCCGAGCACGGGCCGGTAAAAGGTACAATGGTGATAAAGCCATATGGCTACGCGATTTGGGAGAATATTCAAAAGATTTTAGACGCAAAATTTAAAGAGTTAGGCGTGCAAAATGCGTACTTTCCTTTGTTTATTCCTGAAAGTTTTTTGAAAAAAGAAAAAGAACATGTGGAAGGATTTTCGCCGGAGTTGGCAGTGGTTACCCACGGCGGCGGTAAAAAGTTGGAAGAACCGCTGGTGGTGCGCCCGACTTCGGAAACTATCATGTATAGCACCTTTGCCAAGTGGATACATTCATACCGTGATTTGCCGCTGCTTATTAATCAATGGGCCAATGTAGTACGCTGGGAAATGAGGCCGCGGTTGTTTTTGCGTACCACTGAATTTTTATGGCAGGAAGGGCATACAGCTCACAAAACTGCCGATGAAGCCAAAGAATATGCGCTCATGATTTTAAATGATGTGTACAAATGGTTCGCGCAAGAGTATTTGGCAATTCCGGTTTTGGTTGGGCAAAAATCTCAGAATGAACGATTCGCTGGCGCGCTTTCTACATTTACGATAGAAGCCTTGATGCAAGATGGGAAATCTTTGCAGATGGGTACAGCTCACGACCTGTCAGATCATTTTGCTAAATCATTTGAAGTAATGTATTTGGATGAGAAGGGTGAGCAGCAGTTTGTGTTTCAAACCAGCTGGGGTGTCAGTACACGTCTGATTGGCGGTATTGTTATGAGCCATAGTGATGATAATGGGTTGGTATTGCCGCCAAAAATTGCGCCAATTGAACTTGTAATTGTGCCGATATTTAGAAATGCGGATGACGCGCAGCTGCAAGAAGCAAAAAAGATAGCAGAAAATTTAAAGAATACATTCAGAATAAAATTAGATGAGCGGGATAATTTACGAGTGGGGGAGAAGTTTTTTGAATGGGAAAAAAAAGGCGTGCCGCTGCGTTTGGAAATCGGACCGAAGGATTTGGCTGCCGGACAGTGCGTGCTCGTGCGCAGAGATACCGGAGAAAAAATTGTGTGTCCGCTTAGTGATGTAGAAAAAACGGTGAAAGATTTGCTTGAAAAAATCCAGACCAATTTATTTGAATCAGCCTTGGCCCGACAGAAACAAAATACTGTATCAGTAGATAATTGGGATGCGTTTGTAGAATCTTTGGAAAAAGGCGGATACATTTCCGCGTTTTGGTGCGAGCGAGCGGAGTGTGAGTTGGAAATAAAAGAAAAAACCAAAGCAACCACCAGATGTTTACCGTTTGATGCTGAAGAAGAAACAGGTAAGCATGTTTGTGTCCATTGTGGTAAAGCTGCGCCGCAAGGCAAGCGTTGGATTTTTGCCAGAGCGTATTAAAATATTTAAAAAACAAAAAACAGCCTTTGATGAAAACGCTGTTTTTTGTTTTTGCCTCGACCCATGCTTCACAGCATTGGTCGAGGCTTGTACAACTACCTCTGGCCCTTGGGGTCCCGTCCGTCAGGTGCGGCCTTGCGGCGCGCCTTGGCCCTGTCCTTCTTGAACTTTTTCCAGTCCTTGGCACCCGTGCTGGTGCTGGTCGTGGTCTGCTGCGGCGAGTTCTCCTCGTACCACTTCGCGTCCTGGCAGGCATCAGCCATGCAGTACTTGAAGTAGTTGGGAATCATCGCCTTGCAGTCCGGACCAGCGCACTGGTGGCCACAGTCAGAGCAGTAGAGCCCACCGTCCGCCGGAATCTCGACACTGCACCCCTTGCAGGGCTTGGTGGCGAATTCCGAACAGTTCGGGCAGTAGGTGTGCCACACCGGAATGGTCCGGCCGCATCCACCCCAGCAGGAATGAACGCAGTCGTCGCACAGCCCGGAGCGGTGGCCCAGTGGCAGCCGGTTGGTGCACTGCGCGCCGGTATCCGGGTGCTCCCGGTTGCGACACTGCTTGGTGGCCGGAGCCATGATCTTCGGCGGCGGAACCACGGGGGGTTCCACCACGGTCGGCTTCATCTGCTTGAGCTGTACCTCCTGGGACAGCGGGTTGGTGTCGGTCGTCTCCGGGGCGTTGGCCTCGGAGGTGGTGACGGACATCTGGTTGTTGATGGCGCCGGTGAGGATCTGGCCGAGGATGTTGACCAGGGAATCGGTGAGACGAGCGAACATGGCATTCTCCTTGTTGAACTCGATGTTCTTCGTAGAAGCGCGCGGGTTGGACCGCACACTTCTTGGAGAGATGGCACGCTGTTCATCTCAGCAGGTTGTCATGTGCGGCGTAAAGACAAATTTCATTGGGATAGTCGCATAGATCACCTCGTGGTTAAGTTGTACAGAACGCGGAAACCCCGCCTATATATGGCAGTTATTCCGACAGAAAGAAGTTTAAATCCTTTCTCTTGGAACAACAAGAGAGACTAAACAATGTATCATAAAACTCTGGCTTTGTCAACCGTATATGCTCGCACAAAAAAGTCACCGATGAGGGCGACTTTTTTGTTAATTTTTTATTTAAGACGAACTAAAGGTTTTCATCCTTTCTGCGAACGATTCTCCAGTGAATTAAGAACAGTGGAATGCCAACTGCAATCATAGAAAGATCGCGCACGACATCCCTTTGTTTTTGAGCGATGCGATTATCCTCCTGTTGTTTTTTGCTTAGTTCATTTTGTTTTTCACAATCTTCCCTAGATATTGGCGGGACCGCGTTTGGATCGGTCTTTACTCCAGCCGGCACCAGTCTGGCGTTCTCACATATGTTTGGCGCATAGTACACATCTTTGTCCGCTTGAGTGAATACCCAAGTTTTTAGAGCGATATTAATTAAATCCGCGGTAGAAAATACGACCATCATTAAGGCGACAAATGATACGAGGTAGAAGTAGATGCTTTTGATTGTTTTTTTTGATTGTGCTGGCTGGTTGTCCATATACGAAATGAGTGAGAGAAATAATCAAATGTGTTTGATTATTTCCGAGTGAATGAGTATATATGCGGCTTTAGCCCCTATATTGTTATAATTAAGAATTATTAAGTTGTTTTTTGTTTGTCATTCCCAACGAATTGGGAATCCAGTATCCGGCCGAATTGTCTGGATTCCCGCTTGCGGCGGGAATGACAATTGAGTTGGCATTACAGCAATCCCATTTTTGTTTTTACTTCTTCCATTTTTTTCTCTGCCACGACCTTGGCTTTGGCTGCGCCTTCCTCCAAAATCTTTTTTACTTTATTATCGTCCAGCGCGTTAAATTTACTTTGGAATTCCGAAATAAATTGTGTGACTACTTGTGCCAAGCCTTTTTTGAAATCCGCATAACCCTTGCCTGCGTATTCTTTTTCAATATTTTTTATACTCTGATTTGAAAGTAAAGAATATATAGTAAGCAGGTTGGTTAACGCTGGTCTGTCTGCGCCAGATTCTATAGTTGTGCCGGAGTCAGTGACTGCGCGGCTGATTTTTTTGGCTACTACTTCTGGAGAATCCAGTAGAGCAATATAGCTGTTGGCGCTAGCGGCGCTTTTGCTCATTTTTTTGGTTGGGTCATCTAGGCCCATAATGCGCGCGCCTTCTTTATTTATGAGTGGTTTTGGTTCAATAAATGTTTTACCATATAAGGAATTAAACCTGGCGGCTAAATCTCGGGTTAATTCCACATGCTGTTTTTGATCTTCGCCAACCGGCACGACTTCCGGGCTATATAATAAGATGTCGGAAGCCATAAGTACTGGGTAGTCAAACAGCCCCATATTTATATTTTCTTTGTGCTCTTTGGCCTTATCTTTAAATTGGGTCATTCGTTCTAGTTCCGAAAGTTTAGCGATAGTATTTAAAACCCAAGCCAGTTCGGCATGCTGCGGCACATGTGATTGGACAAAAATTGTAGACTTGTCCGGGTCAACACCCAAAGCCAAATAAGTTTTGGCCACATTTAAAACATTTTGGCGAAGTTGTTTAGGGTCTTGTTTTACCGTTATGGCATGCAAATCTACCACGCAATAAAAAGCATCATAGGAATTTTGCAATTCTACCCAGTTTTTGATCGCTCCAAGGTAATTGCCCAGATGCAAATTGTTGGTTGGTTGTACGCCGGAGAATACGCGTTTCATAGTATTGATTACACGGATTACAGTATGGATTACGCAGATTTGAAATTGATAGAGATAGTTTACCGAATTTGTTATGGCTTGTAAACAATCACAGTTGTCATTCCCCTAACAAGGGGAATCCAGTATTCGATCGGGTCGACTGGATTCCCGCTTTGGCGGGAATGACAGTTGGGACAGAGATCCCTCCGCGGAGTTTATACCCTTTAGGGTGGTCGGGATGACAATTAGCGAAACCTGTAAGTAATTTTAATAATGATAATTCCTGCCGGTATTTATCATCATGGCCCGATAAATTTGTTCCCATAAAAATACCCGGGCCATTTGGTGGGTAAAGGTCATGGAAGACAAAGAGAGTTTTAGCTTCGCTAGTTTTAGAATAGACTCATGCAGTCCGAGCGGCCCGCCGATGATAAAAGTGAGATTGTTAATTTGTTGATTAGTTAACTGGTTGATTTGTTTGGCAAAATCAATTGAAGAAAAATTTTTGCCATGTTCGTCCAGCGCAATTACATGTGCGTCTTTTATTTTGTCTAAAGCCGCCAAGATTTTTTCCGCCTCTTTTTGTTTTATATTTTCTATATTATCTTTTTCGGAAAAAGATTCTTCACGCAACTGGTGAATAATAATTTTGGCCCAAGGTTTTAGGCGTTTAAGATATTCAGCCTCGGCTTCTTGCCAGAAAGCTTCTTTTAATTTTCCGAGAACGATTAAATCTATATGTAACATATATAGTATGTAGCCACGCTCTTAACATTTAATTAGAACATTAGGAGCGTGGCAGACCAACCTTGAGTTATGGGCTAGATGCCGCGCTGACCTCGTCGCCTGACTGCATGCTTTGGCGGCAGATCTGCCGCATTCGCCGCCCTGGTCGGCTTGTTATGCGGAGGCAGGCAACTTTCAGCCAAACGCGGTGTGAAGTCAATGCCAAGCCAGCCGAAGATCGGACAGTAATAGTGAGAGAGCGCAATACCCATGGTATCCCCCTATTTTTTGATGTTGCTATCCTGGATAGTAGCGTACGAGTAACCCCAAAGTCAATTGTGGGTAACTAAGGTTGTACATTGTTGTACATACAAAAGGGTTTATGTTATATTAAATTTATCAAAGACTTACTTACTATGTATGTCAAAACTACTTAAGCAATCAATGCCGCCGCCCGGGCGCTCTGCGCAAAGTAGGGAAGCTATACAAACGCGACCCAATCCTTTAGGCAGTCTGGATCAAAAAAGGCAAGAAAGCGTGTTGCCGCAAGCAGTAATCAAAAATTTAGTAGGTAAATAAAAATCCCTGATTTATTTCGGGGATTTTTATTTGTAGCTTAGAGCGTTCATTGACAATCAACCAAATACTCACAGACAGGAAGTACCACATGTCGAAGAAAAGAGATCAGCGCGTCTATTTTTTGAGCGAGATCGCGTACGACGCTCACTTCTTCAATGCGGATGCCTATGAGAATTTGGTCAGGTTCCTTGAACAGGATCCCGACGATATCATGCTGGTGGTTGATGGCGCCTTAATTCGCCTCGATCGTCCAGAAATTCTCAACAGCCTCCTGACGTATTGGGAAAAGAGCGAGAAGGAGTGCCGCAAGGCTAGTGACTTAGTGCCTAATTACGAGCAGAGCCAGAGCATGTTGAAAGTGCAAATGGAAATCTTGGATAAACATCTGGCTAATCTGCGCAAGCGTTTGCCTGAAGCCAAGATTGTGCTGTGTGTTGATAATGACGATACTCAATACACGGTTTCTCGCATACTTTTGGATCTTCTCATTCATCGCCGCGCCCAAATTAATATGGCCATCAAGGAGATGGTCAAGGAAAAGAGGGGCTTGGCTACGGAGTATAAAAAACTCCGGAAGGAATACCGAACCAAGAAGTTCGTTTCTGGAAAGCGCAAGGCAAAGCGCCGGACGATCAAGAAACAACGCCGCGCCCTCAAGAAAATGGAAGCAGAGATCGTGGCGAGCAAGCAAGAGCTGACTTTGTATCGGGCGCAGAAGATTCGTCCGACGCATCAATTCGTAACGGCTACGTTTGTAAAGCACCTGATGCAAATGTACAAGGATATTTGCATCAAGCATGAGGTTGAGTTCATGGATCGGCCGCAGGTTCTGCGGTTTGGTAAATCGGAAAGTGATCTGACGGTGAAGTATGCGCATAGCGGCCATAAGACTTGGATGCCGGTGCTTCATCGAGATCATTCCTTGGTTCGTTCGGTGCTGGCTAACCAGAACAAGTACAATAATCTGATTAAGCAGGTGGCTAGCGAAGCTGAGGCGCAGCAGTTCAATGTTTGTGTTGAGAGCGGGCACCATGGAATTGGCTTTGCTACCCTGCAGAAAATCAAGGACCATCTTCAGGAGACCAACTTTAAGGGGAATTCTGCCTACGATCCAGTGATTGCCGGCTTGAAAGATTACGTGAAAATCTGTTTGGCAATTCCCTTTGAAGACCAAGAGCTTATTGTGCGGTTTTTGGAGAACCAAGAGCCGGTTCGCATGAGCCTGGGTAAGCCGGGCGGTACAAGGAGTCACGAAGTCTTCCGTCGTCTCCACAACGGAAGTGTTTCTGGTTTGTTCATGCTTACTAAGAGTGCCAGTGATGGTCTCCTTTGGACTCGATACATCCAGTATCAGGACTTTAAGGATGGATCGGTTCTCAATCAGCCAAGTCGCTACTTTGCCGCGTGGGTTACTTCCGATGAGCACTTGGGTTCTCCGGAAGAAAATCCCATGGTGCGAGATGGTCTGTTCGCCCTCTGTAAGGCGCATGCCGATAATCCATTTAACTTCTACGGTCGGCCAACTGAGCTCGCGTCGTTTATCAGCGGCGGCGATACTTCGGAAGCAACGCTCATCAGGTGGGATCGTCGGTACGATGATCGGCGTGACCCGCAAGAGCTTCTGCAAGAAAATATTGGCAAGTTGGCTAACTTGGATCAGGAAAATAGGGAAGAAATTCTTGAGTTAGCCGCCAAAATGGTGAGCGATACAATGAGCGGCTACCCGGGCAGTATGCGAGTGATGTTGGAAAGAGTGGCCAGGTACTATCAGCAGTTCCTGGATATTACTCTGTCGGTGAGCAAGTCCAAGTGGGCACATCTCTCTGTTCCCGGAAATCACGCAGACGGCGTGTTGCGTCAAACTGGTTTGCGGGAAACGGATTTTTTTGCGAGAGATGTTAAAGCCCAAGGGGTTGGAGTGTACGAAGTCGGAGTGTCTGATCACTATAGGGCTGATTCAATGCAAGGGGCGCGTGTTGGTTTGGGTGGGTATGGTGATGCTCGTATTATCCATATTGAGGATTACGGGCATGGTGTAGATGGCGAGGCATTGTTCGGTCCAATCAGCTTGTTGATTCAGCATGATCCTGAAGGGCCCGGTACAAGCGGACTGGTTGGCGCAGCGGAAAAAGTAGGCGCAGATGTGGCGCTGGCTGGCCATGTTCATGAGAATTGGGTAAAGCTGTTCCGGATTGGACTCAACCAATTCAGGGTGGCCTACCGACTCTCTACCGTTCAGGGTGTAACCATGACGGAAAAGAAGTATGCCAGCTCACCGCCGCGAACGCAGGCTGCACACTGTATTATCATGCCTAAGCCGGGTGATTTTGCAGAAAAAGCTCTGCCAGCTGCGTACCTGCGGGAAGTGGGTGTACGGTACAACCTGCAGAAGGTTGAAGAAGAAATTGCCAAGAAAGATACGTAAGCAAATTTTAAAAAGTCGTTGGGCGTCCGAAATGTCGGCGCCCTTTTTGCTGCTAAATATTTTTTAAATCCATTTATTTTTTAATTCCATAAATTTATTTTCCTGTATCGCGGTTCTGGCTTGGCGCATCAAGTCAAGCATGAAAAATAAATTGTGAATGCTAGACAAGCGCATAGCCGAAATTTCTCCGGCATTAAACAGATGGTGCAAATAGGCGCGTGAATAATGTTGACAGGTATGACAACCGCAATTGGGGTCTACGGGGCCGCTGTCTGTTGCGTATTTTTTATTGGTAATATTTATTCTCAACTTTTGTTCTTCAGTTGGACCGACAAATAGCATGCCGTGGCGGGCTAGTCTGGTTGGAGCCACGCAATCAAACATATCCACGCCATGTTCTATGGCAATGAGCAGATCGGTAGGTGACAAGCCAATGCCCATGGCATAGTGCGGTTTATTTTCCGGAATGAGCGGAAATACCCAATCCAAAATATCTTTGGTCGCCTCCATATTGTAGCCAACCGATTCGCCGCCAATCGCAATGCCATCAAAATCCAAAGATGAAATATATTTGGCAGATTCCTGGCGCAAGTTTTTGTATACAGATCCTTGAATAATGCCAAATAAAAATTGTTTGTAGTCGCGAGTATTTTGCGCGGATAATTTTTGGTGTTCATCTAACGATCGTTTGGCCCAACGATGTGTGCGTTCCATGGCTTCGCGCGCGTATTTTTCTTCTACGCTATCTGGCGTGCATTCATCAAAAGCCATAATAATATCCGCGCCGATTTTATGCTGCGTTTCAACGGCTATTTCGGGAGTAAAACGGTGTGAGCTGCCATCTATATGAGATTTAAAAGTAACGCCTTCTTCATCTATAGAAACAAGCTGTGCGTTGTCATTCCGACCGGAGTCCGTAGACAGAGTGGAGGAATCCCTCTCGTCTGGTTTAAGGGATCCCTCGACTGCGCTCGGGATGACAGTTGTTGGCCTTGATCTTTTTTGTTTCCCTAAACTAAACACCTGGAATCCGCCACTGTCGGTAAGAATTGGCTTGTTCCAGTTCATGAATTTATGCAGCCCGCCAAATTCGTTAATTAAATCTTCGCCCGGACGCAAATGTAAATGATAGGTGTTGCCCAAAATAATTTGGGCGGGCAAGTTTTGCAGATCGGTTTGATCTAACGTTTTAACGGTAGCTTGAGTTCCTACCGGCATGAAAATAGGTGTCAAAATATCGCCATGATCAGTATGGATTACGCCGGTTCTAGCCCGGGAATTTTCGTCTTTATGCTGTAGTTCAAAAAATGGCATGACCCCATAGTAAAAGATTTTGTACAAATAATCAAGATATGGTAGTATGTGATTGTTTATGATGAAAGCAAAGTTGATCCTAAAAGATGGTTCGGTGTTTGAGGGTTTTTCTTTTGGTTCAGAGACTGGCACCAGTGGTGAAGTGGTATTTAATACAGGCATGGTAGGGTATCCCGAAACCATGACCGATCCTTCATACCGCGGACAAATTTTAGTAATGACCTATCCGCTCGTTGGAAATTATGGCGTGCCATCTGCAACAAATGCAGATGATTTTTTTAAATACTTCGAATCGGGCGCTATCCAAATCACGGCTTTGATTGTGAGTGAACAGTGTAAAGATTTTTCTCACTTCAGCGCAACAAAATCTTTGTCGGACTGGATGAAAGAAAACAATGTGCCCGGCATATATGGCATTGATACGCGCGCCTTAACAAAAAAATTACGCGCCAGCGGCACCATGCTCGGCAAAATTATAGTTGATGAAACAAGCAATATAGAATTTGATGACCCTAACACTCGTAATTTGGCAGCCGAAGTAAGTGTTAAAGAACCAATAAAATATGGCAGCGGGGAAAAGACGGTGATTGTGGTGGACTGCGGCGTGAAAAATAATATTATTCGTTCGTTTGTAAACAGAGGCGTGTCGGTTTTACGAGTTCCTTGGAATTATAATTTCTCGGATACGGCTGCTGATGGCATTTTAATTTCCAACGGGCCGGGTGATCCAAAAATGTGTACAGACACGATTGCAAATGTTAGGGCCGCGCTTGCGGACAGCCGGCCAATTTTGGGGATTTGTTTAGGCTCGCAAATTTTAGCGCTGGCCGCCGGAGCTGATACCTATAAATTAAAATACGGACATCGCGGACAAAATCAGCCATGCGTGGAAATGGGCACGAAAAAATGTTTTATCACTTCACAAAATCACGGCTTTGCCGTGGACACAAAAACGCTGCCCGAAGATTGGCGCGAGTGGTTTGCAAATGATAACGACGATACCAATGAAGGTATTATTCATATTTCCAAGCCGTTTTTTGGCGCGCAATTTCACCCCGAAGGCGCGCCGGGCCCCGATGACAGTGAATTTATTTTTGATATGTTTATCAGGTCGCTTTAATAAAGGCTATTTGTTATGATCAGAAGCATTAAACCGAAAACAATTTTGATCCTTGGTTCCGGCGCTTTGCAAATCGGACAAGCCGGTGAGTTTGATTATTCCGGCAGCCAGGCGATAAAGGCGTTAAAAGAAGATGGAATTTTTACGGTGCTTATAAATCCCAATATTGCCACCATCCAAACCTCGGAGCATTTGGCGGATAAAGTATATTTCTTACCGGTGAATGTTTCTTTTGTGGAACAAATAATTATCAAAGAAAAACCCGATGGTATTTTACTTGGTTTTGGCGGGCAGACCGCTTTAAATGTTGGAGTGCAATTGTATGAACAAGGAATTTTAGAGAAATATAACGTAAAAGTGTTGGGTACATCGGTAGAAACCATTAAAGATACCGAAGATAGACAGCTCTTTGCCGATAAAGTTACGGAAGTTGGGTTAAAAGTGGCTAGAAGCATTACAGCTGCTACTACTGACGAAGCCTTACAAGCTGCCGAAAAAATCGGTTATCCGGTCATGTGCCGCGTAGCGTACGCGCTTGGCGGCTTGGGTTCGGGAATCGTGCAAAACAAAGAAGAGTTAAAAGAAAAAACCGATAGAGCCTTTGCGTTTACAAATCAAGTGTTAATAGAGGAATGTTTGTATGGCTGGAAAGAAGTAGAATACGAAATTGTGCGCGATGCCTACGATAATTGCATTACCACGTGTTCCATGGAAAATTTTGATCCGATGGGTATTCATACGGGCGACAGTATTGTGGTGGCACCAGTGCAGACTTTAACTGCTAAAGAGCATTTTAATTTGCGGGCAATCGGACTTAAACTTATCAGACATTTGGGAGTTGTGGGAGAGTGCAATATTCAATACGCGCTCGACCCGCGTTCGGGAGATTACCGGATTATAGAAGTAAACGCGCGGCTTAGCCGTAGTTCGGCGCTGGCTTCCAAGGCTACCGGCTATCCGCTCGCGTTTGTGGCAACCAAACTTGCGCTGGGTTATAGCTTAAATGAAGTAGAAAATATTATTACCAAAGAAACTTCCGCCTGTTTTGAACCGGCGCTTGATTATATTACCCTCAAATTTCCACGCTGGGATCTGCAAAAATTTGAGCAGGTAAATAAAGTGCTGGGTACGGAAATGAAATCCGTAGGCGAAGTGATGGCCATTGGCCGCAGTTTTGAAGAAGTATTGCAAAAGGCCGTGCGCATGTTGGATATTGGAATGAGCGGACTCGTAGAAGACAGCTTGCAATTTTTGGATTTAGATAAGGAAATTAGCCAGCCAACGGATAAAAGAATTTTTGCAATTGCCCGGGCTTTAAAACAGGGGTATACGGTAGATAGAATTCACGAACTCTCCAAAATTGACCGTTGGTTTTTGCATAAACTAAAAAATATTGTTGATCTGGACAATAGTTTAAAAAACTTTACTCTGGAAACTTTGCCGCTGGACGTGCTAAAAACCGTCAAACAAGCGGGATTTTCCGATAAACAGATAGCCGAAGTGATTGGCTGCGCCAGTGAACAAGTGCGCGCAAAGCGAAAAGAGCTTGGCGTATTGCCGGTGGTGAAACAGATTGATACGTTGGCGGCTGAATACCCGGCAAAAACTAACTATTTATATCTTACGTATCATGGACAGGAAAATGACGTGATGCCGTCTACAGAAAAACAGGTCATAGTGCTCGGCAGCGGACCATATCGTATCGGCTCTTCGGTAGAATTTGATTGGTGCGGCGTTAATTCGCTTATGACGCTGCAAAAATGCGGATATAAAACGATCATGATAAATTGTAATCCGGAAACTGTAAGTACGGACTACGATGTTTCGGATCAATTATATTTTGAAGAATTAAGCCTGGAAAAGATTTTAGATATTTACGAATGGCAGAAGCCAATAGGGGTGGTGGTTTCTATGGGCGGGCAGGTGCCAAATAATCTGGCTTTAAAACTGCATAAGGCCGGCGTAAATATTTTGGGCACGTCACCGATGCAAATAGATAATGCGGAAAGCCGGCAGAAATTTTCTCAAATTTTAGATGGTTTAGGCATAGATCAGCCCGAATGGAAGGAACTTACCGATTTAGCTTCGGCCAAAGAATTTGCCGAGCGGGTAGGGTATCCGGTGCTTGTGCGCCCCAGCTATGTGCTCTCTGGCGCGGCTATGAGCATATCCTATAGCAAAGATGATTTGGAATTATTTCTCAAAAAAGCCGTTGATATAAACAAAGAACATTCGGTGGTAATTAGCAAGTTTATTACTAAAGCCAGGGAAATAGAGCTGGACGGCGTGGCAAATAATGGCGAACTGTTTTGTTATGCCATTTCCGAACATTTGGAAAATGCCGGGGTGCATTCCGGCGATGCTACGCTCGTGTTTCCGCCGCAAAAAACCTATTTGGAAACCACCAGAAGAATAAAGAAGATCGCTAAAGAAGTAGCTAAAGCCCTAGAAATTACCGGCCCGTTTAATATGCAGCTGATTGCCAAGGATAATGATATTAAAGTAATTGAATGTAATTTGCGCGCCTCCCGCAGTTTTCCATTTGTGTCAAAAGTGTTGAAAATAAATTTTGTAGATATTGCCACACGACTCATGATGGGCCAGTCCGTGCCAAAATTAAGCCGTTCGTCTTTTGATTTAGACTATGTGGGAGTGAAAGCTTCGCAATTTTCTTTTACCAGGCTGAAGGGTTCAGATCCGGTAACGCGGGTGGAAATGAGTTCTACCGGTGAAGTAGCTTGTTTGGGCGATAATTTAAACGAAGCATTTTTAAAGAGTATAATTTCCACCGGTTTTAACGTGGAACCAAAATCGGTGTTATTGTCCATTGGCTCGGCTGATAAAAAACTGGCATTTTTGGAAGAAGCGCGCGCCTTGCAAGATATGGGTATAAAGATTTATGCTACTAAGGGCACCGGAACTTTTTTACAGAAAAATAATATTCAAACTGAAATTTTGGAGTGGGCGGAGAGCAGCCAGCCTAGCGTGATGTCTTATTTATCTGACAAGATGATTGATTTAGTCGTAGCTATTCCAAATAATACGGAGAAGGTTGGTATCAGTAACGGCTATTTGGCCAGAAGAAAAGCCATAGATCAAAATATTTCTTTGATCACCAATTTAGAATTCGCGCGCCGGTATGTAAAAGCTATTAGTAAATTTAAAATGAGTGATTTGAAAATAAAAAGTTGGGATGAATATGTGTAGTGTATAATTTGTATGATTGATTTTGCCAAAGAATTAAACCCAGAACAATTGGAAGCAGTGTTGCACGGCGATGGGCCGTGTTTAGTTTTGGCTGGCGCGGGAAGCGGTAAAACTAGAGTAATTACGTATCGTGTAGCCTATCTGTTGGAACAGGGTATAGGCCCAGAAAATATATTATTGGTAACGTTTACCAATAAAGCCGCAGATGAGATGGTTCGCCGCATGCAACAGCTGACCGGTTCGGAAAGCCGTTTGCCTTGGGCCGGCACATTTCATCATATTGCGTATAGAATTTTAAAAATTTACGCGCCGGTTTTGGGGTATAAAAGTAATTTTACGATTTTGGATAGCGATGACAGTGAGACAATTTTAAAATTATGCGCCAAGCCGTTTAAAGATACAGGCAGAGCCAAGTTTCCTTCGGCGCGAGTATTGCAAAATATAATCAGTTTTGCTCGTAATTCGGAAACGACCATCGCCGATGTGTTGGATTTAAAATTTCCACAGTGGATGATTTTTGCTGATGAAATTAAAAGCGTGGCGCATGAGTATGAATTGAAAAAGAAAGAGGCAAATGCCATGGATTTTGATGATTTGCTGGTAAATTTTTTGGCGCTCTTAAACAATGAATCGGTATTAAAAAAGTACGCTGAGCAATTTATATATATTTTGGTTGATGAATACCAGGACACCAACAAAATCCAATCTTCTATTATAAAAAAATTAGCCATCGTGCATGGTAATTTGCTGGTGGTAGGCGATGACGCGCAAAGCATTTATTCTTTCCGCGCCGCCGATATTGCTAATATTTTACAATTTGAAAAGCAATACCCTAATGCTAAAGTTTTTAAATTAGAAACCAATTACCGTTCCAGCCAGGAAATTCTACAGGTCGCCAATGATGTAATTGTAAATAATGTAAAACAATATAAAAAAGAACTCAAAACCATATCAAAAGGCGGACAAAAACCAAGTTTGCATCCGCAGATGGATCAAGGCAGCGAAGCGGAATTTGTCGTAAGTAAAATTTTGGAACTGATAGATAAAGGCGTACCGCCAAATGATATTGCGGTACTCTTTCGTGCCAGCCACCATTCACAGCTGCTGGAAATGGAGCTGGTAAAAGCGGGGATTGCGTATGATTATCGTGGCGGCCTAAGATTTTTTGAACGCGCGCACGTAAAAGATGTGTTGGCCTATTTGCGAATTTTAAATAACATAACAGACACGGCCGCTTGGATGCGAGTGCTGATGCACGAAGAAGGGATTGGGGCAGTAGCCGCCAGTAAAATTGTGGAAGCATTAAAAAAAGCGACCAATATAGAAGATATTAAAATAATCGGCCAAGAAGTGTTAGGGCAGAAAGCCAAAAACGGCTGGAATAATTTTGTGCGCATTTGGGAAAGTATGTTAAGTAACAGTCGCACCGACACCGCGGGACTTATCGCCTCAATTATAGATTCACCGTATAAAGAGTACGTGCAGACTGAATATATAGACAGTAAGGATCGGTTGGAAGATATTGCGCAGCTGCAAATGTTTGCCCAAAAGTACAATGAGCTGGAACAGTTTTTGGCTGAAGCCACTTTGCAGGAAGGGTTTAATCGCGGCACGGCAAATCAAAATAAAGATCAGTCAGGGCCAAAAGTTGTACTCTCAACCATTCATCAGGCCAAAGGTTTGGAATGGTCGGCAGTATTTATTATCAACTTAGCTTCCGGCGCTTTTCCGAGCGACAGAGCGCTTCAAGAAGAAAACGGTTTGGAAGAAGAGCGCAGGTTGTTTTATGTGGCCATTACCCGCGCGAAAAAGCATCTGCATCTTTCGTATCCAATGGCCGGCGGCTGGGGCGATTCAATGGCCGGCCCAAGTTTGTTTTTAGGTGAAATCAGTTCGGATCTTATAGAAGATCATTCGCTTTTATCTTCAAACGGACTAGTTTTAGATGATGAAGATGCGGGTGTGCATTATGAAAGTGAAGACAGGCCGCTTAAAATAAAACCAGGAAGTTTTTTGCGTAGTTTGGATGATTTATAAGTAGAATTTGTAATTTTTTACTAAAAAATATCATTGACTTTTTGGCTAATTTGTGGTATAATATCGTGGTATAGTTTTTAAGTTAAAAAATAATTTTTTATGGAAGGATTATCCCCTCATAGTGGCAAACAAAGAGAGCCTGTGCCGATGATAAAGATCCCAATAGATTCTGGCGCGCGTCGAGAAGTGGCTGGAGAGATTGGCAGTAAGGCAGAAAAACCTCGTGCTGATTTAGCAGCCAGCGGCGTCGCGAAAGAAAAAGTTGCGGAAAAAATGAGAGAGCAGGATTTTACGGCCGTAGATTTAGCTTTACGCAGAATGGTAATAGAAGCCACCAGCGGGCCGGAACTTTCAGATCCCGAAGTCAGGGCTTTAGTGGCAAAGATGAGAGAAAAAGTCGGGGAATTCGCATTTCATGACGGGGTTTTTTTGGCAGAAAAACAAAAAGCCGGGGAACCTTTTGTTGATACAAAGCGAAAAATAGAAATAACAACATCCACAGGTAAAAAAGCGGAATTTAAAGTTATGTTAAAAACCGATACGGGAGAATTTAAATTACAAGGTGATTTTTCAACTACGAGCGGTATCTATGCGGAACAGCTCATGGATTAAGCAAGATCAGATTTTTAGTTTTTAATATTGAATGTATGGCTGGAGATCGTGTGCGCGGGCCTTGGGAGGAAGAACAGCAAACAAAGTTTTTTGATGGAGCAAAAACATTTGATGATATTTTTGAATTAATTCGCAGCGCCGCGCCGGGAAGTTTGACAGATAGTTCTGGGAATGAAATAAATCCGGCCGCAGTAGTGGTCGTAAGAGACTTAGCTCAACAAGGCAAGTTGGTGGGCGGAATAATAATAAAAGAAATTACCAGAAAGTACGGGCTTAGGGAGGCAGTCGTAAGAGCTATGGCTCCGGATTTTTTAAAGGTGAGCGGAGGGAATCTTGATTATATTATTCAATGGCTTCTGCATGTAAAGACACAGCAAGATGGGTTGCAAGGCGTAGAAAGCGGCAGTGGAAAACCATTAACCATTTTATTTGACAGTAGCGGCAATCCCGTAAACGTAGATTATTATATTTCAACCCTAAACAGCGTCAAAAATTGGCTAGCGCAGAATCCCGGGCACCCCTATCCCGCAGACGATGACTTTTATATGCAATTTACAGGAAACAACGGTTTGCGAGAGTCAATAATGAAGGCGCTGGGACGAGTTTAGCTTATGAGTTTGCGGCAGAACGCTATCCTATTGACTATTTTGGGATCATCATATATACTCATACCCAGAACGTCCCCCTGCGGGGGTTCTCCAAAAAGACTGGAGAAAGAGACTCGTGGCTGAGCACATTTTCGTTCAGTTTTTTTGTTTAATTTAGAAATTTAAAATTTAGAATTTATTAACTAACGTATGCCAACAATTAATCAACTTATCCGCAAAGGCAGAACCAGCAAGGTTCGCAAAAGTAAAGTTCCGGCTTTGCAATTTACCGTAGACAATTTGCACAGACGCAAAACTATTTTTGCTAAAGGCTCTTCTTTTAAAAGAGGTGTTTGCACCAAGGTGTATACCACTACTCCTAAAAAACCAAACTCTGCGCTTCGTAAAGTAGCCAAGGTTCGTTTGTCCAATGGTATGGAAGTAATCGCCTATATTCCGGGAGAAGGACACAATTTACAAGAACACTCTATCGTACTTCTTCGTGGCGGTCGTGTAAAAGACTTGCCAGGTGTACGTTATCATATCGTACGCGGTGTGTATGATGCTCAAGGCGTTGAAGGACGTCGCAAGGGCCGCAGTTTATACGGAGCCAAGAGACCAAAGGCAGCTAAGAAATAAAGTTGTCATCCTGAATTCACTTCAGGATCTAAGGGATCAAAAATTGAGATGAGATGCTGAAAACTTGTTCAGCATGACAATATAAACTTATTATTAAATTATTGAAATATGCGCGGTGGAAATAAAGATTATAAACGAGAGATAGCTCCGGATCCAAAATTCGGCAGTGTAGCGCTCGCAAAATTCATCAATCACATCATGGAACGAGGCAAAAAAACTGTGGCTCAATCTATTGTGTATGGCGCGTTTGAAAAAATCGCCGCTACCGGAAAAGACCCAATGAAAGTTTTTGAAGAAGCGATGAAAACCGTACAGCCTCAAGTGGAAGTACGATCTCGCCGAGTCGGCGGCGCCAATTATCAGGTGCCAATGCCGGTAAGCGTTGGCAGACAAAACGCTCTAACCTTTCGCTGGGTTGTGGAGGCAGCCAGAAATAAAAAAGGACAAGCTATGGCTGATAAGTTGGCTACAGTGCTTATGGACAGCGCTCAAGGTGTTGGTGATGCGATTAAGAAACGCGACGATGTTCACAGAATGGCTGAAGCTAATAAAGCCTTTGCTCACTTTGCTAGATTTGCTAAGTAAAATTTAATCGTCATCCTGAATTCATTTCAGGATCCTGTGAGATGCTGAAAACTAGTTCGGCATTACAAATAAATATTTAGATTTATATTTTATGCCTCGTGAATATCCCATAGAAAAAACTCGTAATATCGGTATCATGGCGCACATTGACGCGGGTAAGACCACCACTTCCGAACGCGTGCTTTTTTATACCGGCAAGAAACATAAAATTGGCGAAGTGCATGAAGGTGAAGCGACCATGGACTGGATGGAACAGGAAAAAGAACGCGGTATTACCATTACTTCCGCCGCCACCACTTGTTTTTGGAAAGGCCATCGCATCAACCTCATTGATACTCCGGGCCACGTAGACTTTACGGTAGAAGTAGAGCGATCTTTGCGCGTGCTTGATGGCGCCGTGGCTGTGTTTGACGCTTCTCAAGGCGTGGAACCACAATCCGAAACTGTCTGGCACCAGGCCGATAAATACAACGTGCCTCGCGTTGCTTTTATAAATAAAATGGATAAGCTCGGCGCGGATTTCTACATGAGTCTTGATTCCATTAACGAACGATTGTCCGCAAATGCCGTAGCTGTACAATTACCAATTGGCGCTGATAGCAGCTTTTCCGGACTTATAGATATTATTGAAGAAAAGGCTTTTAAATTTGAAGGCGCTAAAGGTGAAAATATTGTTGAAATGCCAATTCCTGAAGACATGAAAGAAAAGGTAAAAGAATATCGCGCCAAACTCATGGAAAAAGTAGCCGAAGCCAATGATGAAATGATGAATAAATATTTAAGCGGAGAAACTTTTTCTATCGATGAATTGAAAACAGGTATTCGCAGCATGGTGATTAAAGGCACTATCTATCCAGTGCTTTGCGGTTCGGCACTTGCTAATATCGGCGTGCAATTAATGCTTGACGCGGTGATTGCGTATTTGCCGGCGCCAACTGACTTGCCTCCGATTAAAGGTATTAACCCGGATACTGAAGCCGAAGAAACCAGATTGCCTTCGGATAAAGAACCTTTCTGCGCTTTGGCTTTCAAAATTGCTACCGACCCGTTTGTTGGTAAACTTATTTTCTTCCGCGTTTACTCCGGTGTAGTAACTGCCGGTAGTTATGTATATAACTCAAGCACTGGCGGCAAGGAACGCTTAGGCCGCATTGTGCGTTTGCATGCCAACCAGCGCGAGGATGTGCAAGAAGTTTATGCCGGTGAAATCGCCGCCGCGATTGGTTTGAAAGAAGTAAGTACCGGTGATACGTTGTGTGATGAAGATAAGCCAATGATCATGTATCGCCCGACTTTTGCCGAACCGGTAATCTCCATGGCGATTGAGCCAAAAACCAAAGCTGACCAAGAAAAAATTGGTATGGCGCTGCAGAAACTGGCCGAAGAAGATCCAACTTTCCGCGTACATACCGATGAAGAAACCTTGCAAACTATTATTGCGGGTATGGGTGAGCTGCACTTGGATATTCTGGTAGACCGCATGCGCCGTGAATTTAAAGTAGAAGCCAATGTTGGTAAGCCGCAAGTAGCGTATAAAGAAACAATTAAAATGTCTGCCGAAGCCCAGGGTAAATATATCAAGCAGTCCGGTGGTAAGGGTCAGTATGGTGATTGTTGGCTTAAGGTAGAACCAAAAGAACAGGGTGCAGGGTATGAATTTGAAGATGATACCAAAGGCGGATCCATCCCTAAAGAATTTATTCCAGCTGTGGAAAAAGGTGTGAAAGCTTCGCTTACTCGCGGTATTCAAGCAGGCTATCCGGTGGTGGATATAAAAGTTACGGTGTACGACGGTTCATACCACGAAGTTGACTCTTCGGAAATGGCCTTCAAAATGGCCGGATCCATGGCTTTCCAAGCTGCTTGTAAAAAGGCAAATCCAATCATTATGGAACCGATCATGAAAGTTGAAGTCACCACTCCGGAAGCATATATGGGTGATGTGATTGGTGATTTGAACTCAAAACGCGGACAAATTCAGGAAATGTTTGACCGAGGTCAGATCAAAGTTATTAAAGCTATTGTACCTCTCGCAAGCATGTTTGGTTACGCCACCACGCTTCGCAGTATTTCTCAGGGTCGCGCCAATTATTCCATGGAGTTCGGTCATTATGCCGAAGTGCCAAGAAATGTGGCAGAGACTATCATTGCGGGTTCACAGAAGTAAAAAAATAAGGCAAAAACCAACCAATATACCGGTTGGTTTTTGTTTTGGTAAAAATTAGTAATTTTATCCACATTTAATGATAAATTTATGGTTATATGCCGGTAGTTTGGTTTGATTTTTTATGGTATAATTCTTCTGTAAAGAAAGTTTGCTCTTATGAAAAGGGAAAAATTTTTTAGTTTGCATTTCCTCCTTATCAAAAAAAGACTAAAGAGATTTTTTTTGTTGAATTTTCTTTCGCAAGAGAATTCATGTCTGAGTGAGCCACAGCGAGCGAAGGCGATTCTTTATCGCACCCGTCACATAGTTAATAAAAAACAATTTCGCGCCGCGACGGCTGTGGTTTTACTTATAGTTATTTTGGTAAATGTATTTTTACCTGAACCCGGGCAAATTGCCCAAGCCGCAACCTATACGTTTGTTCAAACCAGCTGGAGCGGGGGAGCAAGCGCCACCGTTCCGGTACACCCTACCAACCAAACCAGCTGGAATAAATTTTCCACTAGCACTAGTGCCTTCACAACCGGCACTACAACCGTAACTATTGCCAGTACCACATACAGTTCTACCGACGATGGAACTTTTTCATCTACCGGCAGCGCGACCGGAGGCGGTTTTAATAATGGCACGACTTCATCCGCAGCTGTTTCGGGCAGCGGCGCTTCAGCTGTAATTAAATTAACAGGGAGCTCAAGTGCGATAAATCGAGTTACCGTTACTTCCTCAAATAATGGTGCGAGCGCTAATTTTCATGGCGCTTCTCAAGTCGTTGGCGCTTCCGGATCAGATTATTTATATTTTGTTGAAGCCGCCAATGAAGGCAGGGCATTGCGCCGTTATTCTATTTCCGGAAATTCATGGACAGATTTGGCGTCTTATACATATGCCTACTTTGGCGCTCAGTTATTATGGAATGGAAGCGATGATTATATGTATTTAGCTGAAGGCCAAAGTACTGCCTTTGTTCGTTATTCCATTTCCGGCAATTCTTGGTCATCTATGACTGCTATTCCAGCAGCACTGCCTACCGGCATTACCCAAACGGCCGCTTTGCGCTATGGCTCAGAAGATTATATCTATCTTTTTAGAGGCGCGGGGCAAACAGCATTTTATCGTTATTCAATTAGTGGAAATAGTTGGGGCACCATGACTGCATTGCCAGTCGCAGCCGATGTCGGTATCCAAGCTGTCAGAGATGCAGATGGCGATTATATTTATGTGATTACCGGAAATAGCACAGCTTTTTATCGTTATTCTATATCCGGAAATTCCTGGTCTCATATGGCTTCTAGTTCTGTAAGTCTCACCGGTAACAACGCCAGTGTTTTGCATGATGATGGCAGTGATTATATTTATCTTTTAACTAATAATAGTTTCCTTAGATACTCCATTTCCGGAAATTCATGGTCAACTATGGCAGATGCTTCTTCAGTAAATCCTGATTTTGGTTCAACTTTAATCCACCCTGCAGGAGGAGATGTTATATATGCGACAGGTGAGTGGGATTGTTGTGGCGCGGTAAGGGTGTGGGGGTACTCTATTTCTGGCAATAGTTGGACAGGTTACCATATAACTGCGGGTCATTCCGGTGGTTATGGCGCGCCAAATAAAACCGCATACTTAAGATCGGGCGATGAATCATTTTATTTTTTTACTGCCAATCAGGATAATGAACTGTTTAAATACACCATGACCGAAACCGTTTATAACACTACGGGTACTTTTACTTCTGCGGCCATGGATTTGGGCGTAGCCGAAATGAAAAATTTGTCTTGGACCAGCACAACTCCGTCCGGAGTGGGTAATGATGCGATTAAATTTCAACTCGCAGCCAATAATGACAACAGCACCTGGAGCTATGTTGGCCCAGATGGAACAACTGCTACTTACTTTATAAATAATGGCTCTACTTCATTCCCATCATCTTTTCTTAATAAAAGGTATTGGCGTTATAAAGCGTATTTAGGCACATCTAGTACCAGCGCCACGCCATCGCTGGATAATGTTACATTTTCTTATTCTTCTTACGCAACCTCCAGTTATCTTACTTCTTCTATGTACGATGCGGGAGATCCAACTAATGTGCTCGCCAGTGTTGCTTGGAATCGGGTGGAGCCGACCAGTACGACAATTAAATTCCAGCTGCGTACCGGTTCTAGCACTTCCAGTCTTAACACAGCTGACTTCGTTGGCCCAAGCGGTGTCAGCACGACTTACTTTACTACCAATACCGGAGAAAATACTTCTTCCACCATGCGTGACGGATCTAACGATCGCTATTTTCAATATAAAGTTTATTTAGAAACCACAAATCGCGCCTTTACTCCTACGCTCATCGGCGTTACAACCACCTATGTAGTTAATGCCAGTCCGGAAATACAAAATGCTTCTTCCAGTCAAATGGCCAGCGGTACGGTATCTATTACTTATCAAGTACGTGACTCAGATACAGATACTGGCACAATAAATCCTGGGTATGTGAGCTCTACCTTTGAATATTTAGATGCGGCTGGCGCGTATCAGGTTATTCCAACTAGCCAGCTTTCTTCGGGCGCCAATACCGTGGCTGTAGACGATGTAAATTGGACTACAAGCAGTGTTACTTGGACTCCGCCGGCAGGTTTAAGTATTGCGGCCAGTAGAATTCGCGTAACATTAAATGATAATGAGGCAGCAAATAATACTACGAGTACGATTTCAAATACGTTTCAATTAGATACCGTCACGCCAGCCTCAGGCGCGATTGTGGTGGACGGTTCGCAAACGTCGGCTTTGGTTACACTTACTGCCGTAGATAGTTCAACTCTGTATATGAAAGTGTCGCTAAATAGCACGCTTTCCGATGTTTCCAGCTGGTCGGCATTTTCGGCTACGACCACAATTACCTTAACTTCAAATCCGGCCACCGTATATGTGCAATTTAAAGATGGGTTTAATAACACGTCCAGTATTTTTAGCGCCACCACTCCGGAAACACCGAGCAGCACCATAGTTCAAGATATTTCTAATCTGGTAAACGGTATAACCGACTATCGTCTTTTCGTAGCTTGGAAAGTAATAACTACTCCTAGCCCAGGGTTTGCTAATTACATAGTGTATAGATCGCCTGATCAATCTGTATGGACGCCGGTTGCCACCAATACTACCATCACCAACAATTATATTGCGGATAGTTCTGTAGTTTCTAATACGCTTTATTATTATAAAGTGAAATCAACGGATTCTTCAGGCAATGTTTCTATATTTTCATCTATAGTAAACGGCCGCGCTAACGGTGATCAAGATGCGGGTGAAGGCGGTGGTGGCGCCGGTCCGCCTATAATTACCAGCGTGGCAACCTCTTCGCCAACACCTTCTTCAATTACCATTACTTGGAATACGGATGTGCTATCCAATTCCATTGTTGGATTCTCCACCACGGCAGGTAATTTTACCGATAATTCAGTGACGGTCGGTACGATGGTAGATAGTTCTTCCGGATCCATAGGTCCTCATACCGTAGTTTTGGGAGGACTCACGCCAAATACCACTTATTATTTTAATGTAAAATCCGTTACGGCAGCTAGTGCTTCCACCACCGAAAATAATGGCGGCAACGGATATATATTTAGAACGCCCAATGGTTCAACCATCACCGGTGTTTCAGCCTCGGAAGTTTATAATACCTCTGCGAGAATCGTTTGGAATACTTCGGAAAATGCCGATAGCACCGTCTATTATTCCACTTCCACCAATTTATCAAACGCAATTTCTACCAGCTCATCCGCGCTTGGCACATCGCATGATATAACGCTCACCGGACTGACCGGCGGCACGCGATATTATTTTTATGTTCAGTCTGTAAACGCGTCCCAGGTAACTTCTACAGATAAAAATTTAGTGAGCGGTGTTTATGAATATTATAATTTAGCCACCACGCTTGATACGACGGCGCCGACCATTTCTTCCATTGCCACCACAACCAGCAATAATTCTTCAAATGTTACGTGGGTTACAAATGAAGTTGCTAACTCTCAAATAATATACGGTACAACTACCAATTACGGATCCACTACCACCTTGGATTCCACCTATACCACTCAACATCTTGTGACGGTCGCTGGCCTCGCTTCATCTACGCTGTATCACTTCAAAATTTTATCAAGAGATAAAAATGATAATTTAACCTCTTCCACCGACCAGGTAATAACCACATCCGCGGCTCCAGATGCGACGGCGCCGACAATTACCAGCGTCACTACTTCCAGCGTGACGCTTACTGGAGTTACGATTACCTGGTCAACAAACGAAAATGCCAGTTCTATTGTGGAGTATGGTCTGACTACATCTTCATATAACTATATTGCTGGTTCTAATACCACATCGGTTACTTCACACTCTGTGTCTTTAACGGGATTAAGCGGCAATACTACATATTATTTCCGAGTCAGATCCACGGACTCATCTGGAAATGCTGGGCTCGATGATAATAACGGCAATGGCTGGAGGTTTGTAACCGTGGCCGATACGACCGCTCCGACGATTTCTAATGTTACAATTTTAGTTAATAATACTTCTTCAATTATTACTTGGACTACCAATGAAGCCGCCACTTCGGAAATTAACTATGATACAACTGCCGGAGTCTATGGCGCTACGGTTTCAAGTTCCACCCTTAATACCGGACATTCAATTACGCTTACCGGATTAACGGCAAATACCACCTATTATTTCCGTATCAGATCTGCAGATGCTTCCAGTAATACTAGTACGGATAATAACGGCGGCACGGGTTATAGCTTTACGACGCTGGCGGCGCCAGTTACGGTTATTGGCGGCGGCGGAAGCGGGGCGGCCGTGGATAGGGATCCGCCGTCTATTGCAAATCTTAGCATTACTGATATTACGCCAATTTCAGCAAGTGTATCTTGGAGCACAAATGAAGAGGGGAATTCTTTAATACGTTATGGTTCAACAGTCCAGTATGGAACCTTGGTTGGAAATGATGAACAATTATTATCATCTCAACATAATGTAAAACTGTTTAATTTGAAACCCGGACAAACGTATCATTTGAAAGCAGTTACCTATGATGCGGCCGGCAATCGTTCCGAGTCGCAAGACCAGATATTTACCACTCTAAATGCTGATGGTACGCAAGCAACTTCAACTGCCACTACAACTACTGCTACAAGCACCCAAGATAGCGAGTTGCCTCCAGAAACACAATTTATATCAGAATCTTTGCAAAAAGCCTCAAGCCGATCTCTGCAGCAATTTTTGAAAGATATAGCGTCCAATCCGCTGCTTAAAGATATTCCGGAAGATAAATTTATTCAAGCATTGCTTGAAATGGCCAGTAAAGTTATAGAGGCGCCGACCATTGTCGGTATTAAGCCAACCGTGGAGGTAAGGGGCACTACGGCAATTATTACCTGGTCTACGGATAAAAAATCGACTTCCGAAGTCAACTTTGCCAAAGATAGTAATTATAAGCCTGCTGATCGCAGTCCGTACACCAATGCTGCGGTGAACCCCGATGAATTTGGGCTTGCTCATAGAGTAGAATTAACCGGTCTTGATGCGGGTATTCTGTATCACTTTAAAGTGATATCCCGCGGTTTAATTGGCCCAGAAGCCTCTAGCGCTGATTTTACGTTCCGAACCTCGGGCGAGTTGCCGGCGATTTCCGATATACGAGTTACCAGACCTACGAATACTCAATCCATGGTAGTGGTGGGCTGGAGAACTAATGTTCCGACAGCCGGTACCGTAGAGTATAAGAATGCCAGATCCGGCCAATCCTTAACTCAAGGAGACGCAAGTTTGCTCATCAACCACGAGGTTACTCTGAAGTCGCTTGAAGGTGGAATAAATTATACATTGGTTATAAAAGCTAAGGATGAATTTAACAACGAAGTTTCCAGTTTGCCGATAACATTCTCTACTTCGCTTGATAAGGCTCAACCAACCATTTCCAAACTCTCTTCAGATTCCACATTATATCCTGGCAGAGATTCCAAAGTGCAGACAATTATTTCTTGGGAAACCGATGAACCGGCCACCTCGCAAGTATTCTATCAAGAAGGATTATCTGGTGATAATATCGTATCATTACCTTTGGACACGGCCTTAAATACCAGACATATTGTTGTGGTAACGAAATTTAAACCTGGTACGGTCTATAAATATTGGGTAGAATCCAAAGACTTGGCCGGCAATATGGCCAAATCCGAAGTATTCTCAATCCTGACGCCGCAAGAAAAAGAAACTATCATTGATATTATTATCAATAATTTCCAATCAGTATTCGGCTGGACCAAAAATATTGGAATCTAGCGGTATGACCAATTTAACTTGTTTTCCATGGAGCCAATTATCAAAACAGAAAATATTAAAGTTATATATAATAAAGGCCAAGATAATCAGTATATTGCGCTCAATGATATTAGTATAGAAGTATTTCCGGAAGAGTATTTAATTTTTTTCGGGCCATCCGGTTGCGGTAAATCAACCTTGCTCTATACGATTTTGGGGCTGCAGAAATTAAGCGAAGGCAAATTATATATAAAAGGCAAGGACAGCGCCTCTTTTTCGGAAGCTGAAAAACGGAACATGGATTCTCAGTTTTTTGGCATCGTATTTCAAAATTTTAACCTGATATACTCGTTAAATGTTTTGGATAATATCACCTTGCCCCAGGTTTTTATTGAAGCCGACCAAGAAGCTAGAAAGGCGAAAGCACACACGCTGCTCGCTCGGTTTGGCATAGAGACCAGAGCCAAAAATTTACCGGCATCGCTCTCCGGCGGTCAGCAGCAACGCGTAGCTATTTGTCGGTCGCTTGTAAATGACCCGGTTGTGCTGCTAGCCGATGAGCCGGTCGGAAACTTGGATAGTGAATCGGCCAGGATCGTAATGGAAACACTTTGGGATATCAATAAAAAAGATAAAAAAACCGTTATTTTAGTTACCCACGACCCAAGCTACCTGCCATTTGCCGACCGTATATATTATTTCAAGGATGCAAAATTGGAAAAGGTGGTAAAAAACGCCAATCCGCAACCAATGCATGCCAAGCCAAACGAAACACCGCAGAGCCAAGGCCAAGATACACCGCTCGGAGAACTTGAAAAAATGGCGCGCGCGCATAATTTTATGACTGTGCCGCAGCTTAAGGCCTGGAGCGTAACCAATTATTTAACTGATGAATTTACGGTCAATCAATTGGAACGCTTGGAAAAATGCATGGAAGAAATACTCGCGGGAGAGTTGAGCGAACATCAGTTTTTTGAGCGTTTAAATATGCCATATAGTGATGGCGGTGTTGGTTTGTATAGAGGCACGGCCATTAGATTTGTGCGCAAAATTTCTTCGGTTCTAAAAGAAGTTAAGGAATTTTTACAGCATCTAAAAATTAGCAAGGATCCGGAAAAAAATGCAAAGTTAGTTGATATGCTTCGGAAGTTTTTATTGGAAGAATATCGTGGTACCCTAAAGGAAGGGCAAATAGAGCTTTTGGAAAAAGGCATTAACGATCGTTTGCTTGGCGCAATGAGCGCGGCGCAATTTAGCGTGCTTTTGGACAAGCCGTTTGCCGAAGGGGGTGTCGGGTTAAATTCCCTTACGGCCGAACATTTATCCGAACGGCTAGAAATTATTTTGGCTCAAGCATATGAAGTCAGCTGATCTCTTTTCCTTATCAACTAGAATGTTTAGGACCAATCCATCTCGTACCTGGCTGACTGTTTTGGGTATCAGCGTAGGCATATCGGCGGTGTTATTTTTGGTTTCACTCGGGTATGGACTGCAAAATGTTATTTTAGAGAAAATTGTTTTTAACCAGGCGTTGTTAAGTTTAGTTATTACTCCAAGTACGGATGTGATTATCCTAGACGACACTGCCATATCCGATATTTCTAAAATTTCAAATGTTGCCGATGTCGCGCCGCTCGCTAAATTTACCGGCCAGGTGTCGCTAGACGGTATCAATGGAACTGTAGAAATGAGAGCTGTGGATTCTCCCTATTTTTCTTATTCTGGTACGGCGGTAAAATTTGGCAGTCTGTATGAAGAAAATGATCAAAATCAAATATTGATATCCGAAGCGGTGCTCCAGCTATTTGGCATTACGGATCCCAATTTAGTTTTAGGAAAGCAGGTTAATTTAAAAATTTTTAACAGTAAAACTACTTTGGGTCAGGAGCAGCTTGAGATTGTTGATATCCCCGTTAAATATACGATAAAAGGGATTATAGAAGACAATCAAGAGAGTTATGTTTTTTTATCGCTCAAAGAAACGACCGGTTATTTAAAAGTTAGCAGCTACGAACAAGCCCGAGTAAAAGCAAATAGCAGCAATGATTTGCCATTTATAAAAGAAGAGGTTATCGCGAGAGGCTATCAAACACAGTCGCTTTCAGAAACCATTGATCAGGCCAATAAAATTTTCCGGGTTATTCAAATTGTTTTGGGGCTTTTCGGCGCCGTGGCGCTCGTTGTTTCTTCCATCGGCATGTTTAATACCATGACGGTTACGCTCCTGGAGCGTACCAATGAAATTGGTATTATGAGATCGCTTGGAGCAAGCCGGAGTAATTTACGCAACTTATTTTTATCCGAGTCGGTCATCATCGGATTTTTAGGCGGGTTGGTTGGTACGGCCATCGGCATAATGGGCGGCCAGATTTTTAATTTTGCAATTAATAGTCTGGCGGCAAAATTTGGCGGCGCCAAAACCGACCTATTTGTGTATCCGGTTTCATTCCTGCTTATCATTATTTTTCTTTCAGTTTTTATCGGATTCTTGTCCGGTATTTTTCCAGCCCGCCGCGCCGCGGGTATGGACCCTTTAGAGGCATTGCGGTATAAGTAAAACATCCTTGGTTTCGGGGTTGACTTTAAAATTTTTAATGGTAAAATATTAAAAAGTTTCCGCTTCGGGCGGACGGATGTTTGATAGAAGTTCTAAATATATTGATGTATGCAAAATTCTCAGATCAATAGAGTGGTGAGATTAGTAAGGAGAACCGGCGAAAAAGCGGTAATTATGGATACCGAATCAGATGCAGTCATGATGCTTATGGATCTTGGCGCTTATGAAAAGATGCTGGAGAACTCTGAAGGGATAGAGAAATTAACCGAAGAAGAATTGATGGAGAAGATTAATAGAGATGTGGCCGTCTGGCGCGCCTATAATGATAAAGAACGACTGGAAACAATTGATAAGGTCGTAGAAAAGCCGGTACCAGCGCAACCAGCTAAGATTGAGCCTGAAAAACCGCGAGAAAACAAAGCCGTAACTCTCGATTATGGCGCTACTGTTGGTCCGGAAGAATCAGTGAGCGACATTGCTTCAGAAGAAGGGGAGGAGAAGTTCTACTTAGAACCAGTAGAGTAGGGGGTAAAAAAGGGAAAAAACCCATTTCCTATCCACAATTTGTCCCCTTGCAATTTTTTTATTTATCTGCTACAATGCTCACGCTATTAAACTTTATTGAATAATTAGCAAAATTTTAATAATTTTAACATAAATTCCGAAGGGATCCCTTCGGGAAATAACGGCTGGACAAAAAATCTATTCCGACCACTCGGTAATAGTGCCGTATAAGGATTAAACTTATGGCTGAGTTTATTAGAAACAAGCCACACGTAAATATTGGTACTATTGGTCACGTTGACCATGGTAAAACTACGCTAACCGCAGCTATTTTGTCAGTTTTGCGCAGCCGTGGTGGAGCCGCTTCAAACAAGGGTGTTGATGATTTGGATAAATCTCCAGAGTCAAAAGCTCGTGGTATTACCATTTCTACCGCTCACGTAGAATATGAAACCGATAACAGACACTATGCTCACGTTGACTGTCCAGGTCACGCTGACTATGTTAAAAACATGATTACCGGCGCTGCTCAAATGGACGGCGCTATCCTTGTAGTTTCTGCCGCTGACGGTCCGATGCCTCAGACTCGTGAGCACATCTTGCTTGCTCGTCAGGTAGGTGTACCTTATATCGTTGTTTTCTTAAACAAAGTTGATCAGGTTTCTGATCCAGAACTTATTGATCTCGTAGAAGCCGAAGTTCGCGATCTCTTAAAGAAGTACGAATTCCCTGGCGACACCACTCCTATCATCCGCGGTTCCGCTTTGCAGGCTTTGCAAAACCCAACCGATGAAGCTGCTTCTAAGCCAGTTTTGGACTTAATGAAAGCAGTTGATGAATATATTCCTCAACCAGTGCGTGATACTGACAAGCCATTCCTGATGCCTATTGAAGACGTATTCTCCATTGAAGGCCGCGGTACGGTAGTAACCGGTCGTATGGAAAGAGGTATCGTTCACATTAACGATGAAGCTGAAATCGTAGGTATCAAAGATACCCAAAAGACTGTTGTTACCGGTGTGGAAATGTTTAACAAACAGCTTAAAGAAGGTCAGGCTGGCGACAACGTTGGTTTGTTGCTTCGCGGTACCAAGAAGGAAGATGTAGAACGTGGTATGGTAATCGCCAAACCAGGCACTATCACTCCCCACACTGATTTTGAAGCTCAAGTATATATCTTGACCAAAGATGAAGGCGGCAGACACAAACCATTCTTCAAAGGTTATAAACCACAGTTCTATATCAGAACTACCGATGTAACCGGTGAAGTAGAACTCGCAGCTGGCACTGAAATGGTTATGCCTGGCGACACTATCAGCTTTACTGTTAAATTAATTACTCCAGTAGCGATGGAAGACAAGATGAATTTTGCTATCCGCGAGGGTGGTAAAACCGTAGGCGCTGGTGTAGTAACTAAAATCTTAAAATAATTGTTGATGCCCCGCCCCGACGCTTAGTTGGGGCGGGGTTATCTCGTTCCTTATGAAAGATACTCAGCACAAAAAAACCGTGGAGGAAACTATTAGCCGAATTAGAATTAAGATTCGTGCTTATGATAACAAAATTATAGATCAGGCTACCAAAAATATCATTGAGACAGCCGAACGTCATGGCGCCCAAATCGTTGGTCCGATTCCTTTGCCTACCGAAAAGACCAAATTTACCGTAAACCGTTCCACTTTTGTGCATAAAGATGCCCGCGAACAATACGAAATGCGCGTTCATAAACGATTGATTGATATTTTAAATCCTACTGCCAAAACCGTAGATGCGCTCATGAGTTTGCAAGTTCCAGCCGGTGTAGACATCGAAATAAAAATGTAAGGCGGTACATTTATTCTGCCCGCCCTTGACAGATATAAAAAAATATAGTAAAATCCGGATAACAAAATTGTTGATTTTGGCCTAGTAAATAAGATGCATAGCAAAACATTTATCAGGCCTCAAAAAACAAGGAGAAAATTATTTCAAAATAAATTCACATAAGGCCAATCTAAGCAAAGCCCTGTGTTGTATAGGGTAGAAAAGTAGATAAGGCTAGAAACAAAAGCATGTTTTTTAATGCTAATTTTAGCGGAAAAAGCAGGTTATTGTTTCTAGTTTTTTAAATAAGAAAAGCAGAAAGAATTGGATGTAGTATGAAATTCATTTTAGGTAAAAAAATAGGCATGACTCAAGTGTTTTTGCCAAGTGGAATGGTAGTACCAGTTACAAAAGTACAAGCCGGCCCTTGCCAAATTACTGAAGTGAGAGTTGATACAAAGAATGGAACCAAGGCCGTTCAGATTGGTTTTGGTGAAACCAAAGAAGTCAGATTAGCTCAACCACAGGTGGGTCATTTAAAAGATTTAAGTAAAGTTAGAAACCTAAGAGATTTTAAAATTGAAACTAATTCCGAAGTAAAAAGAGGCGATACGATTACGGTAGAAGCATTTACTACCGGTGATAAAGTTTTGGTAGTGGGAGAATCCAAAGGTAAAGGTTTTGCCGGTGTGGTAAAACGCCATCATTTCCGAGGCGGACCCGCTTCTCATGGTCATAAAGACAATTTGCGCATGCCTGGTTCCATTGGCGCCGGCGGTGTACAAAGAGTTTTCAAAGGCATGAGAATGGGTGGCCGCATGGGCGGTGACAGAGTTACCATAAAAAATTTGGAAATTGTTGAAGTACATCCTGAAACTAACGAGCTGTTTATCAAAGGCGCTGTGCCGGGCGGACGCAACGCACTACTCCTTATTAGCGCTGAAGGCGAATTAAAAGTGACTCACCTTGTGAGTCATCCTGAGCAAAGCGAAGGATCTATTGAAGTAGCTCCGGTTGAAGAAGTGCAAGCCGAACCTGTAGCTGAAGCGGTAGCCGAAACAACCAATAACGAAAATCAATCCGTATAAAAAATACTATATAGTTAAAACATATAATCTCATTCGTTCGAAAATGTTAACAAGTTACCATTTTGCTCACTCATATCGATTATGAAAATAAAAGTCTACAATCTAGAAGGTAAAGAAACTGGCGAGATGAATCTTTCCGACAGTATTTTTGGCGTAAAGGTAAAGCCGGAAATTGTGCATGAAGTATTTGTGGCTTTGCAAAATAACCAACGAGAACCATGGGCTGACACCAAAAACAGAGGTGAGGTCAGAGGTGGTGGCAAGAAGCCTTGGCAGCAAAAAGGCACTGGCCGCGCCCGTCACGGTTCTATCCGTTCGCCAATTTGGAAGGGCGGCGGCGTGACATTTGGTCCGCTTTCCATTCGCAATTATAAAACAAAGATCAATAAAAAAACCAGACAGGCCGCGCTTAGAATGTGTTTGACCGATCGTGCTGAAAATAAAGCGCTCTGGGTGTTTGAGGATTTTAATTTTGCCGAACCGAAGACAAAACTATTTGTTAAATTTTTGGGATCATTACCAGCCAAGGCAAAATCATTCTTGGTGCTCACCCCTGGTAAAAATGATACGGTTTTGCGCATGACCAGAAATTTGAAATCAGTGAAAACTACCCGTGTTGAAGATGTAAATGTTATGGATGTATTATCAAAATCAGTCGTGCTTGCCAGTAAATTAGGTATAGAAAAGTTGGAAGCAACCCTAAATAAAGCTTAGAATTAAAATAGTATGGGTTTAATCAATAATTGGTTACATAAGAAAGATAAAGAACAGTTGCATAAAGCTGGTGAGAAAAAATCACAAGCTGTGGTTGTGGCCGAAGAAAAACCGAAAGCCCCAAAAAAGAAAAAAGAACACGATCATAAAGATCATGAGGCTAAGCCGGTAAAATCCACCGTGAAAGTATCTGCCGGCAGCGCCGCGTTTAAAGTGCTTGTAAAGCCGCTGGTTACGGAAAAAAGCGCGATTGCCGAAAGCAGTAATAAATATAGTTTTTTAGTAAATAAGCTAGCTAACAAAAATCAGATCAAATCTGCGGTCGCTGAAATTTACGGTGTAGCCCCAATTCAAGTAAATGTAGCCAATGTGGAAGGACGTGCCGTAAGATTTGGCAGATCTTTGGGACGCCGCAGTGATTATAAAAAAGCGATTGTGACCTTGCCAGCCGGTAAGACCATAGATATTCACACTGGAGTTTAATAATATATATGCCGATTAAGATTTACAAACCAACAAGCGACGGACGACGCCATTCAAGCGTGCAGTCTTTTTCTGATATTACCAAAAAGAAACCGGAGAAGTCTTTGGTTGTTTTCTTAACCCCAAGTTCCGGCCGCAATAATCAGGGCGTGCTTACCGTCAGACATCAGGGCAGCGGCGTGAAACAATTTTATCGTTTAGTAGATTTTAAATTACAAAAATTTGATGCTGAAGCCAAAGTGTTGGCCATTGAATACGATCCAAATCGCGGCCCGCGTATTGCTTTGGTGCAATATACTGATGGTACAAAATCCTACGTACTCGCTCCGCAAGATTTAAACGTTGGCGGCACTATCATGTCTTCTCAAAAAGCTATTGAAGCTAAAGTTGGCAACCGTATGCCTTTGGAGTTTATTCCAGTTGGTATGTTTATCCACAATCTTGAATTAACTCCGGGTAAGGGTGGGCAGTTAGTACGCGGTGCCGGTCTAGCAGCTCAAATAGTTGGTAAAGAAGACGACTATGTTTTGGTAAAATTGCCATCCGGAGAAGTGAGAAAAGTATTAAAAGAATGCGCAGCCACCGTTGGTTCAATGGGTAATCCGGATTATGGTTTGATTCGCTGGGGTAAGGCTGGCCGCAACCGCATGCGCGGTATTCGTCCTCGTGTAAACGGTAAGAACATGAATCCTGTTGATCACCCGCATGGTGGTGGTGAGGGTCATAACCCAATTGGTCAGAAACGAGGCCCGCAAACCATTTATGGTAAACCTGCAATGGGTGTGAAGACTCGCAAACCAGGAAAATGGAGCGATAAATTTGTGGTTAAATCACGCAAAGTTAAATCCGTATAATATAAGGCATTAATTGTATGTCAAGAAGTTTAAAAAAAGGCCCTTACGTTGATCCGAGAGTGTTAAATAAGGTGTTGAAAGTAAAGGCCAGCGGTAAAAGACAACCAATAAAGACCTGGTCCAGAGCCTGCGTGATTTCTCCGGAAATGGTAGCTCAAACTTTTTTAGTTCACAACGGTAAAGATTTTTTGACCGTACTGGTAGAAGAAAATATGGTAGGCCATCGCTTGGGTGAATTTGCTCCGACCAAAAAATTTGTCCGACATGGCGGTAAAATGGCCAAAGATCAAGAAGGCGCCGCTGCAGCCGCAGCTAGCGCTAAACCGGCAGCCGCTAGTCCGGAAAAGAAAAAATAAGTGAAATACGAATAAAATAATATGACTGAAGTAACAGCAAAATTGAGATTTTTGAGAATGGGGCCTCGTAAGGTTCGTCTTGTGGCTGATATGATCCGCGGTAAAAAGGTGTCACAAGCCCTTGATATTTTGTCCGTATTGCCAAAAAGAGCGGCTCGTCCAGTTTTGAAGTTGCTTAACTCCGCTGTTGCCAATGCCAAACATAACCACTCTTTGGCTGTGGAAGATCTGAAAGTTTCGCAAATTTATGTGGATGGCGGTCCGGTGCTAAAGAGATCAATGCCAAAAGCGCATGGTCGCGCTACGCCGATTAGAGAACGTACCAGCCATATTAATTTGGTTTTAGCAGTATTTGATAAAAAAACCAAAAAAGAAAAAGTTAAAGAAAGTTCTAAATAATTATTTCACGTATGGGACATAAAGTACACCCAAAAATTCACAGAATACCGACTATCTATTCCTGGGATTCAAAATGGTTTGCCAAAAATGATCAGTTGCCTTTGTTTTTAAAACAGGAAGTAGCTGTTCGAGAATTCTTAACCAAGAAATTAAAGGATTCTTTGATTGATAGTATTAGTATTGAAAGAACTCCAAAGGAAATGACGGTGTATATTTTGTCGGGAAAACCGGGCACAATTATTGGCCGTGGCGGCCAGGGCTTGGGAGATTTATCCAAAAAAATTGAAAAGAGTATTTTACAACAAAAATTAAAAGTTAAAATTAATGTTTTGGAAGTGCGCCAGCCGGCTTTGTCCGCTCAAATTGTGGCGCAAAACGCAGCTACCGATATTGAAAAACGTTTTCCATTCCGCCGTGTCATGAAACAAGTCATAGAACGCGTCATGAGCGCCGGAGGTCAAGGAGTAAAAATCTGTATGAGCGGCCGCTTAAACGGCGTGGAAATTGCCCGTACTGAAAAATTAAGCGCTGGAAAAATGTCGCTTATTACTCTGCGCAGCGATGTTGATTACGCGCTCGCCGAAGCCCAAACTTTATATGGAAAAATCGGCGTTAAAGTTTGGATATATAAAGGTGAAGCATTCAGCCGCAGAGATAAATTCGCCAAAAAAGAAGAAGAGACTAAAAAAGAAGAAAAACATACTGTTAAAAGAACTAAGTAAGGCGTAGGGGGTAAGGAGTAGTAAAAAATTAACTACTCATCACACCCCACTCACTACTAACTATTATATGTTGTTACCAAAAAAAGTATTACATAGAAAATGGCATAAGGGCCGCCGCAGACAATTGGGTGTTGCTACACGCAACAACTTCGTGGCGTTCGGAGATTATGGCATCAAGAGTCAAGAACATGGATGGGTAAGCAGCCGTCAGATTGAAGCTATCCGCCGCGTGCTTACTCGCTATGTAAAAAAAGGCGGAAAAATTTGGATTCGCATATTTCCAGACAAACCGATTACTAAAAAAGGCAACGAGACCCCGATGGGTGGCGGTAAAGGCGCCCCAGATCATTATGTAGCTGTCGTAAAACCAGGCACGGTAATGTTTGAAATGGGTGGTTTGCCAGAAGCAACTGCCAGAGAAGCGATAAGAGATGCGGCGTTCAAGATCAGTGTTCGCACCAAGTTTGTTACTAAGCACTAATGTATGCAATGGGAAGAATTAAAAAATAAAAGCAAAAAAGAGTTGGAAGAATTGCTTTCTGAAAACAGAAATGAGCTTCGCAGTTTGCTTTTTCAAGCGCATGGCCGACAGCTAAAACAAGTTCATAAGGTCGGTATGGTTAAAAAAACCATTGCCCGGATCAGCTTGGCATTAAAAGAGTTGTCCAGAAAAGATAAATAATAAATATGTTAAATAATCAAACACAATCCGCGACCAGAAGTTTTGAAGGAACCGTAGTGTCTACAGCCATGAATAAAACTGTAATTGTTAGGGTTGATACCATGAGAATGCATGAAAAATATAATAAAAATTATAAAGTAAGCAAAAGATATCCAGTGCATGATGAAAAAGGCGAAGCCAAAGTGGGAGACAAGGTAACTTTTGTAGAATGCCGACCAATTTCTAAAACCAAAAAATGGAGATTAGAAGCAGTTAAAAAATAAATCCTAAGTTCAGAAGTTTAAGATAACGCATATGATTCAACATCGCTCAATGCTCAAAGTAGCCGATAATACCGGAGCCAAAAAATTGCAGTGCATCCGTGTTTTGGGCGGCTATAAAAAAAGATACGCTATCATTGGCGATATTGTTACTTGCTCCGTAAAAGAGGCTGCGCCGCACGGACTGGTTAAAAAAGGCGAAGTGGTGCATGTGGTTATTGCCAGATTGCGAAAGCATACTCGCAGACCAGACGGCACCTATATTCGTTTTGATGAAAATGCTGCTATCATTATAGATAGAAAATCAAAAGAACCAAAAGGAACTCGCATCTTGGGCCCAGTTGCCAGAGAATTGCGCGGTAAAGGTTTTCAAAAAATTATTTCTTTAGCTCCGGAAGTTCTCTAAACCATTTTTATGAAAATCAAAACTAACGACAATGTAAAAGTATTAAGCGGAAAAGATGCCGGTAAAACCGGTAAAGTTATTCAGGTTTTTCCAAAAGAAGAAAAAGTAGTGGTGGAAGGCGTAAACATTATGAAGAAAAACATGAAAGCCAATAAGAAAGGCGAAAAAGGCCAAAAGATAGAACTTGCCGGGCCGTTTCATATAAGTAAAGTTGCGCTCGTATGTCCAAGATGTAATAAAGAAACCAGAGTTGGTTATAAAATGGACGGCGCTGATAAAAAACGCATTTGCCGTAAATGTAAAGAACTAATTGACTAGTAGTATATGAAAGTGAATTTATACGAAAAATATAAAAAGGAAATTGTGCCGGAGCTTAAGAAAGAGCTGGGTCTTAAGAATGTGATGCAAGTGCCAAAGATTAAAAAGGTAGTTATTAACGCTGGTATCGGCCGTTTTGTTAAAGAACCTCGCTTTATAGAAAATGTTGAAAGCACGCTCAGCAAAATCAGCGGCCAAAAGCCGATTCGCACCAAAGCCAAAAAATCAATTTCCAATTTTAAAACCCGTGAAGGTATGGAAATTGGCGTGGCCGTAACTTTGCGCGGTACAAAGATGTATCAATTCTTGGAAAAATTAGTTTCCATTACCTTTCCTCGCGTACGTGACTTTAGAGGTTTGTCCGAAAAGAGTTTTGATAAAAACGGAAATTATACTGTAGGCTTTAAAGAGTACTTGGCTTTCCCGGAAATAAAATCCGAAGAATTGGAAAAAATGCACGGTTTACAAATTATTATTAATACTAATGTAAAAAATAAAGCTGAAGGCAAAGCCTTGCTTAGCAAGCTTGGATTTCCCTTTGTAAAATAAGCTTGAAGATTTAAACTATGGCTACTCAATCACAAATTGCAAAATCAAACAGAAAACCTAAATTTACCACCAGAATTGTTAGACGCTGTTGGAAATGCGGTCGTGTCCACGGCTATATGGGAGAATTTGGGCTGTGCCGAATCTGTTTCCGTGAATTAGCCAACCAGGGCAAAATTCCTGGCGTACGTAAATCAAGCTGGTAATCTATTTAACAGCGTCGCGTCTCAGTGGACGTTACGCGACGTAATTTCGATAAATTAAAATATTATGATGACGGATCCTATCGCTGACATGTTAACCCGTATACGCAATGCCTACTTAGTGCACAAAAAAGAGGTAAGTTTGCCATACTCAAAAATCAAATTTGGCATTGCAGATATTTTGGTTAGAGAAGGATATTTAAAAAAAGCCGAAGAGAAAAAAGATGTTCATCCGTATATTTTACTGACATTGCACTATAATAGCGGCATGCCGGCGATTACCCATATTAAACGAATCAGCAAACCAGGCCACAGACGCTATATTAAGAAAGATGATATTGAGAAAGTATTAAGCGGTTTTGGCGTGGCAATTCTTTCAACTCCTAAAGGGCTGCTTACAAATTCCGAAGCCAGAAAACACGAAGTGGGAGGAGAATTAATTTGTGAGGTTTACTAAGTAAGCTACAAGATAATAAGCTAAATTGTATGTCTAGAATAGGCAAAAAAAAGATTACCATACCTGCGGGCGTAACAGCTGGAATTGAAAAGAACCAAGTTGTGGTTAAGGGCCCAAAAGGTGAATTAAAATTAAATTTACATCCTCGAGTGGTAGTTGTTTGTGATAGTAGCGGAATCACTACTCAGGTTGTAAATGAAAACAATAAGCAGGATCGCGCTTTATGGGGCACCTTCTCCAGTTTGATGTTTAATATGGTAAAGGGCGTAACTGAAGGTTTCAAAAAAGAGCTTGAAATTAACGGTGTTGGTTATAAAGCGGCAATGAAAGGACAGAATTTAATGCTTGAAGTCGGCTTCTCGCATTCGGTAGAAGTAAAACCAACTCCAGGAATTAAATTTTCCGTAGATAAAAATCTTATTACAATTGAGGGCGCAGACAAACAGATGGTGGGTGAAATGGCTGCCCGCGTACGAGGTATTAAGAAACCCGAACCATATAAAGGCAAAGGTATTAAATATACAACCGAGGTTATCCGTCGCAAGGCTGGTAAGACAGCTGCGAAAGGTGCCGCCTAAAAAATAGTAAATATTTAGTATGAAAAGATTATCTGAAAAAAATAAAAGTAAACTGCGTCAAGTAAGACACGCCAGAATCCGCAAGGTTTTGGTTGGCACAGCTTCCGAACCGCGTTTGTCTGTTTTTCGCAGCTTAAAAGGCATGGTTGCGCAGCTTGTAGATGATTCAAGTGGTAAAACTTTGTGTTATGCGACCGCCAAAGAAGTAAAAGAGAAGAAAGCTGAAAATCGAAGCGGCAAAGTGGCAGTTAGCTATTTGCTCGGCAAGGTGCTGGCTGAAAAAGCCAAAGCTAAAGGTATTGCCAAAGTGAAATTTGATCGCGGTGGTTATAAATATCATGGTCGCGTGCAAGCCTTGGCTGAGGGCGCCAGAGAAGGCGGTTTAGTTTTTTAAACAAATTTAAATTGAGCAAAGTAACAAAAGTATTATATGAGTAAACCAATGGGCAGAAGAGGCGACAAACAACGAGAAAAACCTGAATTTGATCAGTATGTTTTGGATTTGAGCCGTGTAACTCGTGTAACTAAAGGTGGAAAACATATGAGTTTTCGCGCCGGTGTTATTTTGGGCGATCGTCATGGCCGAGTTGGTTTTGGTTTGGCTAAAGGCAAGGATGTGCAATTGGGTGTAGAAAAAGCCGTGCATCAAGCCAAAAAGAATATGATTACCGTACCGATTGTCAATGAAACTATTCCACATGCCGTGGTCTGTAAATTCAAGGCTGCAACCGTATTTTTAAAACCTGCGCCTAAAGGATCCGGTATTATTGCTGGCGGCGCCACACGCGCGATGCTTGAACTTGCCGGCATACCTAATATTTCTTCTAAAATTTTAGGAAAAACAAAAAATAAAATCACGATTGTAAAAGCTACTTTTAACGCGCTGCAATTGTTCAAGAAATCAAATAAGAAAGCTGTTGAAGCGAAAGAAGTTCCTGTAGTAAAAGAAGCCTAAATAGATAAACTTTACATATGTCTTTACACATTCACACTATTCGCCCTGCCAAAGGCTCAAAATTCGCTCCGAAAGTAGTCGGTAGAGGTAGCGCCTCAGGACTTGGTACCACCGCTGGCCGCGGCGGCAAAGGCCAGACTGCTCGTTCCGGCGGAAGCGCCGGCATGGTACGCCGAGGTTTTAAATTTCAATTGCAATCCACTCCTAAATTGCGTGGTTTTGCCAGCTTACAGAAAAAACCAGCCGAAGTATACTTATCAGATTTGGAAAATAAATTCAAAGATGGTGATTTAGTAAATCTTGCTTCCCTAAAAGAAAAAGATTTGATAAATGAAGTTGCCAAGTCTGCGAAAGTGCTATCAACCGGAGAGCTTACCAAAAAATTAGTACTTGAGGGTATTGTTTGCACTGCCGGCGCAGCTGCCAAAATTAAGGCTGTAGGCGGAGAGATAAAATAATGATAAAATGGTAAAGATGATCAAATTGATCAAGTGAAACGATTTACCAATTTAATCAACTTCATCAATTATTTATGTGGGAAAAAGTACAGCCAATTTGGAAAATCAAAGACATTAGAAATAAAATTCTATTTGTTTTAGGTCTCCTGGTAATTTTTAGACTTGTTGCTCATATTCCGGTGCCAGGAGTAAATTTGGAAAACTTACGACAATTTTTGGCCGGCAATCAGATATTCGGTTTGCTTGACGTGTTCTCTGGCGGCACCATGAAGAATTTTTCTATTGTCATGTTAGGTGTCGGACCTTATATCACTTCGTCTATTATCTTCCAGTTGCTCACGATGATTGTACCGAAACTGGAAGAACTTTCCAAAGAAGGTGAATCCGGACAGCAAAAGATAAATAATTACACCAGACTTTTGGCGTTTCCCTTAGCTCTTGTTCAGTCCTATGCTATGGTTAAATTGTTAAACAGGTCAGCCCTGCCAATTATTACTGATTTGTCATTTTTCCGTTTGGCAACCATTTTGATGACAATTACAGCCGGCACAATGTTTTTGATGTGGATCGGTGAACTGATTTCCGAAAAAAAGGTGGGTAATGGCATCTCTCTACTTATCTTTGCCGGGATCGTATCTAGCTTCCCGGGAGCTGTGCGTAATTTCTTTATCAATTATAATTCCTCTGACTTTTATGTATTTGTTTTATTTGCAGCTTTGGCCGTACTTACGGTTGTAGGCGTTGTTTTCATTAACGAAGGCCAGAGAAATATTCCGGTAAATTACGCTAAACAAGTGCGCGGCAACCAAATGTATGGAGGCAATACCACTCACTTGCCTCTACGCGTAAATATGTCCGGCGTAATCCCAATCATTTTTGCGATTTCTCTTATGGTGTTTCCACCGCTCATCGCGCAGTTTTTTGTTCAAGCCAACACTGCCTGGATAGCTGGCGCGGCCATGCGTGTTATAAATATTTTCCAAAACCAATTATTCTACGGCGTTGTTTACTTCTTATTGGTTTTTGGTTTTACTTATTTCTATACCGGCGTCATCTTCCATCCTCAAAAAATGGCGGAAAACTTACAAAAACAAGGCGGCTTTATCCCGGGTATTCGTCCAGGAACTGAAACCGAAAAATATTTAGGTCAAACCATGAATCGTATCAATCTTACCGGCGCACTATTTTTGGGAGTAATCGCGATTTTGCCGCTTTTGGTTCAATATTTCATGGGTACGACCAATTTGGCTATCGGCGGCACCAGCTTGCTTATCGTAGTTTCCGTAGCGATTGAAACTTCCAAACAGATAAATTCACAATTAACCATGCATGCTTACGATACTGTCTAAGGTTGAAAGAATAGCCCTAAACTGTTAAACTAAGAAGGCTGAAAAGCCTTTTTTTATTGCCAACTAAGAGTTAATTTTCGCAAACAGCCTCTCGCCGTCTGCGGACGACTCGGGCATTGGGATCTCGTCCCGACGCGAGTCGGAACTCCGATGTGTTGCGCAAAATTAACTCTTAGTTGGTTTGCACTCCATATTTTTATATGAAAAAAATTATTATTATGATGGGTCCGCCCGGATCGGGCAAGGGGACACAGGCGAAAAAAATAGCGGAAAAATATAATTATACCCACATATCCAGCGGTGATTTATTAAGGTCTTTGCTTGTGAAATCAGATTTAAACCCGCTAGAAAAGGCGGCGCAAGAACAAATGAAAGCAGGTAATTTGGTTTCCGATGATTTAATTTACCAGTTGGTTTTTAGTAAAATTGAAAATGAAATGGCTTCCGGAAAGGGCGCGGTCTTAGATGGGGTTATTAGAAATCTTGATCAGGCCAAAGGGTTCCAGGATTTTTTTGAGAAAAAAGGTTTGGACCAAGAAGTTTTGGTGCTAGAAGTAGCTTTGGCAGATGAAGAATCTTTTAAAAGACTATCCACTCGCAGGATTTGCAGTAGATGCGGAGAAATAATACCGGCAGGTGAAAGTAAATCGTACTCGGTTTGTCAGAAATGTTCCGGAGAGCTAATTACCCGTACAGATGATAATGTTGAGGTGGTAAAACAACGAATTGAAAAACAAGGCAACAAGGCGTTACAACCGATAATAAATTTTTATAAAGAATTAGCAATTTTAAAAACCGTAGATGGCAGCCCGTCCATTGAAGAGGTGGAAAAAGGCATTGAAAAAGCATTAAATTAATATTGTATGTTAATCAAAACTCCGGAAGAAATAAAACTCATAAAACAGAACGGCAAAATTATGGGCCGTATTTTAGAAGACTTGGCCAAGATGTGCCGTCCGGGCGCGGCCATTATTGATATTGATAAGGCTGCGGAAAAAATGATTGTTGAAGCCGGTGGTCGACCCGCGTTTAAAGGGTATAGAACCAAATATGCTGATACGGCTTTTCCGGCCACAATTTGCGCTTCGCTCAATGAAGAATTAGTGCATGCAATTCCTAAAAAGGGTGTAATCTTAAAAGATGGCGATATTTTTACGATTGATATTGGTATGGAATGGCCAGCGCCGGTTCCTGGCAAAAGCCGGGGATATTATACAGATACCGCTGTTACCGTTCCGATTGGCAAAGTTGCGCCAAAGACCAGAGAATTATTGCGTGTGACCCAAGAATCGCTGGAAGAAGGCATTAAGGCTATTAAACCCGGCAATACCGTAGCTGATATCGGCAAAGCCGTAGAAGATTACGTCAAATCACAAGGAAAGTATGGAATCGTTAGGGATTTGGTCGGACACGGTGTCGGACATGAAGTGCACGAAGATCCAAGAATTCCAAACTATTATGATCGTAATTTGGATTATGTGGTCTTAAAAGAAGGGATGGTAATTGCCGTAGAGCCAATGTTATCATTGGGTGGTTGGAGAGTAACTACGGCCGGTGATGGTTGGACGATAGTTATGGCTGATGGGTCATTAAGCGCTCATTTTGAGCATACGATTATTATTACCAAGAGCGGTAATGTTGTGGCAACCAGACGGCCAAGCGAAAAGTAACAAGTCAGTATAGTATGCAATTACTGGGAATTGATTTCGGCACAAAAAATATAGGACTCGCCAAAGCACAAACTGACGTGCGGGTAGTTTTGCCGTTTGGTGTAATACATGTTACGGATACAAGCAAGGCCCAGCGGGAGCTTGCGCAACTCATTGTTCGAGAGCGGATAGATAAAATTATTGTTGGTTTGCCGTTTGGTTTGGATGGATCTGAAAACGCGAATACAAAAAAAATCAGAGATTTTATTTCGGATTTTGAAACACAAATCAAGATTCCGGTTGAATTTATAAGTGAAATTTTTTCTTCGCAAGCCGGAGACCGTATGGGTGCGGGCGTAAGCCGGGATGAAAAAGCGGCCATGATAATCTTGCAAGATTATTTTGATAGAAAATCATAAGGCCCTGCTGTATGCTCGCAATAGTGTTGGCTAGAAAAGATATTAAAGAATTTGATCAGATAGTTTCACTCTATACCCGCGAACAAGGGAAGAAAGATGTGTTGGCCAAAGGCATTAAAAAAATTACCAGTAAAAATTCTTCTAATCTAGAAATTATTTCAGTGGTAGAAGTGGAAATCGCGCAAGGAAAAGAGACAGATCATCTAACCAAGGTGCAGCCAATAAAAATATTTCATCGGATTTATTCTGATGTTGATAAGATCCTGCTTGCCGGCTATATCATACAAGTATTTGATGATGCAGTTCTAGCAGGAGAAAAAGACGCAGCGTTATTTGATTTTTTACTTGGATTTTTTGAATTTCTAAATACAGCTTCAACAATTAATTCGCTGCCGCTAGCCACAGGTTTTATCTTCAAATTCTGGCATCATTTAGGTTTTGGTGAGTTAGAAGGCAAATATGCTCTATGGCTGGAAAGCAGCTGGGATGAAATAAATAACCTACATGTATCAAAAATCGAAGCGCAGTTGGCTTACCAAGCCGCGTTGCAGTTTGCTCAGTATCATACGGGTAAAAAGCTTGCCAAATTTATAGAAAGTGATAGGATTATTGGGTAATTCTGCTAATCCTTTAATGCATTTATGCAAACATTTGTTAAAAATTTAGCATCAATGGTTGGTCAAGAAGTAGAAGTTAAGGGCTGGTTATACAACAAGCGTTCTTCGGGACCGATTGCTTTTTTGGAATTGCGAGATGGAAGTGGTTGGGTGCAGGCCGTGGCCGCTAAATCCGAGCTGGACCCGGTTGTTTGGGAAGAAATTGAAAAATCAACCCAGGAATCATCGGTAGTAGTCACCGGTAAGGTTGCCAAACATCCAAAAAAAGCAACTGTTTTTGAACTTCAAGTTATAAATTTTAAATTATTACAGTTAGCTCATGAGTACCCTATTGCGCACAAAGAGCACGGGCCGGATTTTTTAATGGAAAATCGTCATTTGTGGCTGCGCAGCAAAAGGCAATGGGCAATTTTGCGCGTGCGTGATGCAGTTATTACTGCCATCGGCGAATATTTGCATAAAGAAAATTTTATAAAAGTTGATTCGCCGGTATTTACACCAAATGCGTGCGAAGGTACGACGACTCTTTTTCCTGTGCCATATTTTGATTTGGGTACTGCTTATTTGTCTCAATCCGGACAGCTCTATATAGAAGCAGCGATTGCTTCGGTTGGCCGTTGTTATGATTTTGGCCCGGTATTTCGCGCGGAAAAAAGCAAAACTAAACGGCACTTAACTGAATTTTGGATGATGGATGCCGAAGCCGCATTTGTGGAACATGAAGATAATTTAAAAATTCAAGAAGGATTAGTGCGATATATTATTCGTTATTGTTTAACTAACTGTCAGGAAGAATTAAAAATTTTGGAACGCAATACTGAACCGCTAGAAAAAGCAGACAAACCATTTACCCGTTACACATACGATGAAGCGATAAAGAAATTAAATGAATTGGGATCGGATATAAAATATGGAGAAGATTTGGGAAATGATGATGAGGGGCTGCTCACCAAAGATAGTCAAGTGCCGGTGTTTATAGAAAAATGGCCAAAAAGCATCAAGCCATTTTATATGAAACGGGATTCAGTTAATTCCGATTTGGTATTAAACGATGATTTAATTGCGATTGAAGGGGCGGGAGAAATAATCGGAGGCAGTCAGCGCGAAGAGGATTATGAATTGCTGTTATCCAGAATAAAAGCCGAGGAGTTAAACGAAGAAGATTATCAGTGGTATTTAGATTTGAGAAAATATGGCAGCGTGCCGCATTCGGGTTTTGGTATCGGGCTGGAACGAATGGTGCGCTGGATTACCGGCGTAGAGCATATTCGTGAGTGTATTCCTTTCCCTAGAACTATTGGCCGATTAAGACCGTAATCGGGAAGTGTTAAAAATAAACTACAACAAAACCGCTAAAACAGCGGTTTTTGTCTATTTTTAGATAAATTTTTGTCTTGCCATATTGACAAAATGATAAATTTATGGTAAGAATGTTCTCAGAAGGCTCTCCGGTTGGAGAGCTGCTTTGACATAAAACTGCGTCCAGGGGGTACTAACTTCCGGACGTTTGTTCACAAATTCACCCTTCACGGGGAGGTCTGTCATGGGATTTAACGACTTTTTCGCTGATAGTGCGACTCGTAGTCACCAGGGCGGTTCCACCTCGGATACCGCCAAATCCGGATTCAGTCCGGCGCCGGGCAGGACAAGCCTTACGTCCGATCTTCCGGCGGCAACGCAGTGGGATCGGGAAGCGGAGCGAGCGATCGGCCGTGCAAATCGGCACTTGGATGAGTTGCCCGAATTGATTCGGGCGGCCAAGGACACCTTTGGAAATGTCCAGTTCCAAGAAGCCAAAGCGGCCATTGGCCAACTGGAGAACAAGCTCTCGCTCGCTCAAGATAACGCGGGCAGAGCCAAAGGGATTCTGGGTCATGGCAGTGTTGAGAATAAGGCGCTGCTGGAACAGCTGGATATGCTGGAGCAGCGGATTCAATCCGCCAAAGAAGATGTGGCGCCGATTCTGGCACGGAAGCCGCCAGAGACCAAGAGTGTTCCATTCTCCCTTCCTGGGGTAGATGAGGAACCTGACGCGGTTGGTAAATGGGAGAAAGAGCAGACTGCTACCCAGGATTCCTGGGAGACCACGCAGACTGCGATCAATTCATTGCCACCCGATGAGCGAGAGCCCGTTGGGTACGAGCAGGAAAGCTGTCGGGTTCGAGGCCCGGTGGCCGACAATGCCTTTGAGGGGATCAAGCTATTCATCAAGGCTCGAGCCGAGGATGATATTGATCACGCCTACGACATTACGTATCCTTCCTTCTTGGTCGGACCAGGCAAGGTTGGTCCGTACAAGCTGGATCCGGCGCTCAAAGGCGGAAAGGTAGTGTTCTTCCTGGCTCACCATTCGGAGCGAGGTTACCCCGAGTGGGTCATCGGCCCCGATAACGTGGAAGAGTTCAGGCAGAACATTGACGCGTACGTTGGTGCGGCTCGCACGGCGCTGCCAGGAAGCAAAAAAATTCCTGGCTCACAGGCCGATGGGGCCGACAAGTTTCCCCACGACCCCTCAATGCTTGAGCTTGAGGCGTTTGGCAAAGCGCCTTACCAGCAACAGCTGGGTGCAGGACAGAGCGAAGCCCCCTTCAACCAGCCGAAGGAACACTCCGGAATGTTCGGGGTGATGTGGGATGGACTCACCGAAGGGATGGATGAAGCCAATGGCGGCAGTTCTGCTGTTGGCGCGCGTAATGCGCATATTCGTCTGACTGACTACGTGGAGAAGGCTCGGGAAATCGCCCGTCAACTAATGGCGGACGTAAACTCGGGAAAGATGCAGCATCTGGATGCTCGCGGCGCAGCCGTGGCCGGTCGCAACGATTTGATGCGAGGTGTGAGAGAGCGGATGTCACCATCCGCGCGCTATACCTCACAGAAGATCAAGGCAGACGATGGCATCTCCGAAGGCGCCATGGTCAAGAAGAAGGTGCCGGATCTCCTGAATGCGGCGCGAAAGGGCGGGGATGGTATGCGAGTTCTTGGTCAGGCAGGTAGTCCGGAAGATCTCCGCAAGTTCTTGGGAGAAGAATCCGAAGCCTGGTCCAAGTATCTCAAGGCTCTTGAGGCTGGCGAACCTAGCAAGTCCGTAACCTCAAAAGCTGTTCAGGAGATGAGTCAGCAGCCGTCGGTCAGCCGTGCCATCATCAATTCTGCTGGCAAGAACAACCAAACGGTAACCAGGCTTGTAAAGCTGGGTCGTGTGGCTGGTGCGGCAGGGGCCGCAGCCGGTGTTGTTGATATGGCTCAAACCATTTACAACGCCGAAGATGGAGAGCGACTCCACGTGGCTGCGGGTGAGCTCGGTGGATTTGTAGGTGGAATTATTGGCGCTGAACTTGGCGCCATGGCCGCAGTCTGGGTTGCGTCACTGATCATTTCTGGTCCGGCTGCGCCTGTCGTGCTGGTCGTGTCGCTTATCGGCGGCATGGTCGGCGGAGCGATTGGCGCGCAAGCTGGGCACGAAATGCCGAACATGGCAACTGCGGCGCTTGGCGAAGGCCTTAACGCGGTGGTTACTCCCGGATCCGGGCAAGCCGGTGGCTATGCTGGTATGCACCAGCGCAGCTCCCAGGCTGGCAAGGACAAGATGAACACCGCGGAACGGTTGCGTCAGATCCAGGACCAGCTCGATTCGGATATCAGGCAGGCTGAAACCGAAATCAAGAAGGCCAAGGATCGGGACGATCTTGACCGTTGGCAGTTGCAGCGGCTTAACCTGCTGAACTATCGCGACCAGGTCGGCGGTATCTACCAGCTCCTGCGGGCTGGCAAGATCAACGAGACCCAGGTCTACGAACTGATGGGTGAAGAGGTCGTCAAACCCGAACCTCAGGAGTGCGCTCCTGAAGAAGAATCGGAAGGCGGGGCCAATGAAGTTTCTGAAGTTGAGCGGTAATCGTACCCAGAATCGGGCGACCTTGTGGATGGTTGACGTGGGATTGTTCCTGTTCGGAATGTTTGCCGCGTTTACCACGTATGTGTTAGTTCCCCAACTGAACCGCTCGTTGCCTGTGTGGACACTGGTATTCTTGCTGCCAGTGCTAACATTTACGGTACGAGTCCAGTTCGTCAAATCTGAGAACGGCGTAATTGCAAAATTCATCTACTTCTGGCTGTTTGTTCCGTATAGGTTCAGTAGTCAGGAAGTGGTGGATGTAGCGACAAGCTGTAGTTCAGATGATCTGGACAAAGAAGATGAGCTGGGGTTGATGAGGAGGGACGGAAACCACAACTGGATTGAGTGCTACGGCGCAAATGCCGTGGCTCAGTGGATACGAAAATCCACCGGTTTGAACCTCGAACCGTAGTTGCAAGAGGAGGTCAGTCGTCTGGTCGGAGCAATCCGAACAGACGCGAAGTTTCAAAGCCGGCGGCTAGTATAGCGCCGGCTTTTGTATTTTTATAGTTTGGATTGACAAAGAGGTAGGTGTAGATTATAATTTGTCATACATATAAATTAGCCGAAGTGGCGGAATTGGTAGACGCACACGACTCAAAATCGTGCGGAGAAATCCATGAGAGTTCGATTCTCTCCTTCGGCACAAATAATAAAGACCCGCGAGTGCGGGTCTTTATTATTTTGGTTGCTCTAGAGAATTGAACGCCGGAGTGGTGCTGAGTTTTTTTATTAAATTGTTTGTGGTATAATATTTTTGTCTTATACATTATTTATGGCTGAAGTAATCGCAGTAGTTAACCAAAAAGGCGGGGTAGGCAAAACCACTACGGCCGTCAATTTAGCCGCAGCTCTGGCTGAAAGCGGCAAATTTGTATTGCTTGTTGATTTGGATCCGCAGGGAAATGCCACCTCCGGATTAGGCATAAAATATCAAGAATTGGAACAAGGATTGTATCACAGTCTTGCCGGCCAAACTCGTTTGCACGACGTGGTACACAATACTGCTCATGCGGGGTTGCGGGTAGCTCCGGCTACCCCAGATTTAGCAGGTGCAAATGTGGAGCTGGTAAATGTAGAAGGCCGTGAAAAAAAATTAGATGAAATTTTATCTGAAGTGTCTCATGCCTACGATTATATTATCATTGATTGCCCGCCATCTCTGGGAATTTTAACCCTCAATGGCCTTATCGCTGCCGATCATATTTTGATTCCGGTGCAGGCTGAATACTATGCCTTGGAAGGATTGGGACAATTGCTTAAAACTATAGAACTTATACGAAGCAACTTAAAACCGGAGTTAAAAATTTTGGGCGCTGTGCTTACCATGTATGATTCTCGCAACAGCTTATCCGAAGAAGTAATGAATGATCTTTATAAATTTTTCCCAGATAATATTTTTCGTTCGGTTATTCCGCGCACCGTGCGGCTGGCTGAAGCGCCAAGTTTTGGCCAAAGTATTTTCCATTATGACCCAAGCGGTAAGGCTGCCAAAGCATACGAAAGGTTGGGCAAAGAATTTTTAGAAAGGTTTGAAAAAGAAGAATAATTTTTAATAGTGTCATCCTGAACTTGTTTCAGGATCTGTATATTTAATAACTAAAGAGATGCTGAAAACTTGTTCAGCATGACAGATAAAATATATGGCCTTAGGCAAAGGACTGGGCGCCCTAATCTCCGGCGCTCCAAAACAAAAATCAGAATCACATTCCGGCGCGGATGGCCAGGAACGAGTTTGGCATATTCCGGTTGGCTCCATTACCCCAGGCACCAATCAGCCTCGGCAAAATTTTACAACTCCGGAACTTGATGATCTGGCAGCGTCTATAAAAGAACATGGAATTTTGCAGCCACTACTTGTTACCGAACGCCTAGATGGCGGGTATGAACTAATTGCCGGAGAAAGACGTTGGCGAGCCGCGCAAATGATTGGACTTGCTACTGTGCCAGCGCTCATTAAGCAATTACCAGACAGGCAAAAATTAGAAGTAGCACTCATTGAAAATATTCAGAGAGAAAATTTAACGCCGATTGAAGAAGCGTTTGCTTATCAAAGACTCATGGATGAGTTTGCCTTAACTCAACAAGAAGTGGCGGAAAAAGTAGGTAAAAGCAGACCGGCGGTGGCCAACACTGTTAGGCTGCTCAGTTTACCGGAAGAAGTAAAAACCGCGTTAACCGACAAACGCATCAATATGAGTCAGGCTCGCGCCCTCTTGTCTCTGGAAGACAAAGCCAAGCAACTGGATATGCTTTCATCCATGCTTGGTCAGCGCATTACGGTACGAGAATTGGAGCGGTCAGTTAGCAAGCAAAATACCAAAAAAAGTCATCGCGACCCCAATGTAACATATTTAGAAGACCAGTTGCGCGCTGCTCTTGGTACCAAAGTAACCATAACTAAAAAAGGCGAGCGAGGAACGATTGTTATAGATTTCTACTCGCAAGAAGAATTAACTCGTTTACTTAAAAAACTTACCGGTTAGAATTGAGGGTGTTATGTTATTTTTTTGTTCGGGGCATGATAATTTTTAGCCATTTGCCTTTTTCAGTTTTCAGTTTTTCTTTTATTTTTGATTTTGCTTGGTGTGTTTTTACATGTTTAAGCCAATCTTGGCTTGGACCCTTGCGATTTTTGTCGGTAAAAACTTCTATCACATCGCCGCTTTTAAGCGGTGTGTCTAGACTTACCAGCTGATCATTTATTTTTGCGCCATTGCATTGATTGCCAATATCCGTATGAATATGATAGGCAAAATCAATCGGGGTGGCATCTTCGGGCAGATCTATGACGTCGCCTTTAGGCGTGAACACAAAAATACGATTTTTAAAGAAATCAACTTTTAGCTCATCTATATCGGATAGTTTTTCCAAAATATTTTTTTGGATATCGGCCAGTTCTTTGGCCCAAAAAATATCTTTGGCCGGCAAGCGGGCGCCTCGTTCGTCATAATGCCAGTGGGCCGCAATACCATATTCCGCCTCATCATGCATGGATTTATCTCGGATTTGAAATTCAACGATTTTTCCATCTACGCAAAATACGGTGGTGTGCAAGGATTGATAGCCGTTTGGTTTAGGTTGAGAAATATAATCTTTGATGCGTCCTTTGAGCGGCCGCCAGAGTTTGTGAATGATGCCCAGCGCCGCGTAGCAATCGGATACGCTGTTTACAATAATGCGAATTGCAACCACATCATAAATTTGTTCGGCATTTTCCCAGCCGCCTTTGGCCATGATTTTGCGGTACAAACTATATAATGTTTTTTCCCGACCATGGACATTTAAAACATCGATACCGGCATTTTTCAGTTCAGACTTAGCTATTTCCATTACATTCTGCAAATAAACCTCGCGCTCTGAAACCAAAGTCTTTCGTAATTCTTCGGTTTTTTCATATTCCTTTGGCAGGATATGAGGGAAAGATAAGTCCTCCAAAAGACCTTTGAATTCTCCGATACCTAGGCGGTTAGCAATAGGAGCGTAAATTTCTAAGCTTTCCAAAGCAATGCGATGTTTTTTCTTAGGCGGCAACGCGTCCAGCGTAGATAGGTTGTGTACGCGGTCGGCGAATTTAATGATCATTACGCGGATATCTTCGGCCATGGCCACAAACATTTTGCGCAGATTTTCTATATATCGTTCCACGCCGCGATACTTTAGTTTTCCCAATTTGGTAATGCCGCGAATCATGCCGGCTATATCAGGGCCAAAATTCTTCTCTATTTCTTCCAGGGTCACCGAGGTATCTTCGGGTACATCATGAAGCAGAGCCGCGACAATGATATTTGGGTCAATTCTCATGCGAGCCAAAATCATGGCCGTAGCCACCGGATGAATGATATATGGTTCGCCGGATTTTCTAAATTGCCCGCGATGCGCTTTCTCGGCGAAATCATAAGCAAGCCGCACCATATCCGTATCTTGCTTGCGGTAATAAGTCTTGATTTGTTCCATCAAGTCGGTGATATTTGGATTTGTTGGGATTATATCTTTATAGGGCATATTAAGTGAATTTTATCTTATTTAGGTGATTAAATCAATCTGACTGTCATTCCCGCCACAGCGGGAATCCAGGTGATTCGTTCGATCGGATACTAGATTCCCGCTGTGGCGGGAATGACAACGATTTAAAATAAAACAAACGTGAATATTCACGTTTGTTTTATAAATATTATTTTTATAATTACTAGGGACGAGGCTTACATTAGTGTCACACTCGCCACTCTGTCGCCATCCTCTTTAAATCGCATCAGGCGGACGCCTTGGGTGGCGCGGCCGGAAGAATTGATTGATCCAAATGGCAGGCGAATTACCTGGCCTTTGGCCGACATGATAAGCAAGTCTTTTTCTTTAAATTCCACAGCATCCACCACTTTGGCAAATGTTAAGTTGCCGGTCTTGGCTGTGATTTCGGCGGTTTTGATACCGCTGCCGCCGCGTCCTTGTACTTTATATTCATCCAGTTCCGTGCGTTTGCCCACGCCATTTTCACCGACGGTTAAAAATGCCAGACTTTTATTTTTCGGATCAACGATATCCATGCCAATCACTTCATCGTTGCTTTTTAGCCGCATGCCGCGCACACCGCTGGCCGTGCGTCCCATCTCACGAACATCTTTTTCTTTGAAGCGAATGGCCTGGCCTTGTTTGGTGGCAATCATAATTTCGTCGCTGCCGGTGCTTGGTTTTACCCATTCCAAATTATCGTCTAGCTTTAATTTTATGGCGATGAGGCCGCTGCGGCGAACATTGGCAAAATCCTCCAGAGCGGTTTTTTTGATATTGCCTTTGGTGGTGGTCATGACCAAATATTTAATATTTGTCATATCTTTCATTCCGAGCAGAGCCGTAACTTTTTCGTTCGGCGCGAGCTGTAAAAAGTTTATCAGCGCTTGGCCTTTGGCAGTGCGGCTGGCTTGGGGGATATCATAGGCCATAAGCTGGAAGACACGGCCACGGTTGGTGAAAAATAGTATATTGTCGTGGGTATTGGTGCTTACCAGATTTTCCACGCTTTCTTCTTCTTTGGTGGTTACACCAATGACACCCTTGCCGCCGCGGGATTGTTGGTGGAAAGTGTCCGGAGGCAACCGTTTGATATAACCATCCGAAGTTACCATAATAATAGTAGCTTCGTTTGGAATTAAATCTTCGGTCGTAAATTCTTTAATGCCATGGGCAATAATTTGGGTGCGTCTTGGCTGGCCGTATTTTTCTTTTATAGCTAAAGTTTCATCCTTAATTATTTTTAGTATTTTGGCTTTTGAAGCAAGGATAGATTCTAGTTCTTTTATAAGGGCTTTCTTTTCTTTTAATTCATCTTCAATTTTTTGTCGTTCCAAGTTGGCTAGCTGTTGGAGTTTCATTTCCAAAATAGCCACGGCTTGGCGGTCGCTGAATTTGAATTTGGACATTAAATTGCTTTTGGCTTCTTCTTTGTCTTTGGAAGAACGGATAGTTTTAATGATCAAATCAATTTTATCCAGAGCCATGCTTAAACCCTCCAAAATATGGGCGCGGTCTTTGGCTTTGGCCAAATCATATTCGGTGCGGCGGCGGATAATTACTTGTCGGTGTTTAAGGAATTCTTCCAAAACATTTTTAATATTTAAAACTCTAGGTTGAATGCCGTCAATTAAGGCCAGCATGTTGTAGTGGAACGTAGTTTGCAATTCTGTCATTTGGAACAACTTGTTCAACACTTTTTTCGGGTATGCGTCTTTTTTTAAATCAATAACTACGCGTACGCCATCTTTGTTGGATTCATCGCGTAAATCTTTAATGCCTTCAATTTTTTTCTCCTGCACCAGATCGGCAATTTTTTCCAAGAGAGTTGCTTTGTTAATGTTATAGGGAACTTCGGTAATAACAATTTTAAATTGATCGGCTTTGCCTTCTTGGATTTCAGCTTTGGCACGTATCACAACGCCGCCTTTACCGGTAGAGTAAGCGGTTAAAATATCTTTTTTATTATAAATAATACCGCCGGTAGGGAAGTCCGGGCCTTTTATAAGCTCAGCCAATTCTTCTACGGAAGTATCCGGATCATCCATAAGTTTAGCCAGGCCGTCGCAGAGTTCGCTTAGGTTATGTGGAGGAATAGAGGTGGCCATACCAACTGCAATACCCATAGTGCCATTGAGCAGAAGATGTGGCAGTTTGGCTGGAAGAACAGTTGGTTCGGTATGGGAGCCGTCGTAGTTAGGAATAAAATCAACCGTTTCTTTTTCTATATCAAACAGCATCTCTTCGGCCACGGCCATTAGTTTGGCTTCGGTATAACGCATGGCAGCGGCATTATCGCCATCCATGGAACCAAAGTTACCCTGGCCGTGTACGAGCGGGTAGCGCATGGAAAAATCTTGAGCCATACGTACCATGGCGTCGTATATGGAAGCATCGCCGTGCGGATGGTATTTGGCCATCACTTCACCGACCACGTGGGCGGATTTGCGGAAACGAGCGGTGTGGCGCAATCCAATATCCCACATTGCGTACAGTACGCGGCGATGTACGGGTTTTAATCCGTCTCGCACATCCGGAAGCGCACGGGCCACGATCACGCTCATCGCGTATTCCAAATACGAAGTTTGCATTTCTTCTACCAGAGATGCTGGGGTAATAAGTCCAAATTCTTGAGGGTTAAGTTCTAGTTTTTCTTGCATAAGGTATTATTAATTTGTTTCTATGGTAGTGGTGGTTGCAGTCGTGCTGCTCGTTGTTTGGGTGGTGCTGGAAACAGTGGTGCTGTTTGTTTCGGCCATAAGTTTACCGAGCGTATCTTTAATTTGCATTTTCATCCGTTCATTTTTTATACGGCTCGCTTCATCATTAAACAGCGTGTTCCATTCTGTTTTGCTTGTATCAATTAATTTTTTTTCCGGTGTTTTATTCCAGCTAAATGATGCCAAGCTTATTTTTGTTGCCCATCCCCAGAGAATTAAGATGATTAATGTAAAAATTCCTACCCACAGCCACAACCATCTCTTTGCTCTGGCTCTGGCCTCATATTCTTTGGCCAGCTGTTCGGGGGTAGGCATTTGGGGGATAATTTGTTTTTTTCTCCTTGGCATACTATATTTGTTACTCTTTTTCCAGAACAATCATTTTGGTTTCTTCTTGGGGCAGGTCTTTTTTCTTGATAATTACTTTTCTTTCGCCGGATTCAGGTTTAAGTCCCATTTCTTTCACAAAAGCGGTAATCGGAGCTGCGTCCGGATCCGTATCGCAATTATACGCGATCGGAATTATCATTCGCGGTTCAAGCGTAGTGGCCAGCGCCGCGGCAGCTTTAGCATCTAAATAATTTTGTCCGCCGCCCACCGGAATAAACAAAATATCCGGACTCATAATTTTTTCCATATGTTCGGTTGGGGGAGCGGATTTTAGTCTGCCTAAATGTACAATATTCAAACCCTCAGCGTTTAGTTTATAGATAACATCGGTATCAGATCCGGGTACGGCGTAGATCATCAGATTTTTTACTTCCATCTCACCTAATGAATTAACTACAAACGCGCCTTGAGAAATGGTGGCCGCATTATCAAGCCCCTGGGAAAATAGGGCAACATCCGGGCTAAAGCTGCGAGGGAAGTCTCCCTTTTTTGGCTTATAGGCATCTAGTAAGACCGTAATATCCTTATCCAAATTTTTTGTTTGCAATTTAACGCATGTTTGTCCGAGCCAGCTTATATGCATAGGTATTTTTAATGAAATCACCACCTAAAGTAGGGGGTGAAAGGCTATATAAAAGTTAGGTATATTTTATCATTCCGTAGGCCGCTTTGCAAGTGGGTCGCGGCCCTGAAATCATTGACAATTAGTGGTAATTATGTTCCTTCTGTGATAGAATCTGAAAACTGTTAAATTTATTACAAAAGGTTGAGAAGTCTGTAACTTTATAAGTTTTAGTGGGTATCTATATAGATATAGGGGGGTTGACAAAAGGCGGGTTTTGTGGTATCATTCCCAGTTAATTTTTTAAAAATAATTCAAGCAATATATGCAAAAAATGAAGAAAAGAGCACAGCAATTTGTCAGCGTCTTAGCGCTGGCTTCTTTGGTTTTTGGTTTAAGCGCAACGGCTTTGCCTCAGGCGGCTAAAGCCGCAGGTGAAGATTTTGCGGTCGGTTTTAATTATGAAAATAGTTATGGCACCGAAGGTCTTACCACCGACATAGAGTTAGTGGTGGCAGACAATAATCAGGCCGGCACACACGGAGAAATCACAGTTACTTATCAAATAGATTTTTCAGGCAATTTATATTCAAATCCTATCACCCCGGCTTCTTCTGGAGATTTTACGGTTAATGGGTTTTATACTTCTAGTGGCACCATAACTATTCCTGCAGATCAAAATTCTGTTTTCGTTCAAATTCAAAATGTTAATGATACGTTTGCGGAGCAAGAGGAGTCTTTTGTTATAACGATTCTGGATGCTCAAATCTCGGGAGGAGATACTGTTAGAGTTGCGAGAGCCGGCGGCGCTGCTGATATGCCATACCCTAGCCACATGCATTTTATTGTAGACAATGATAATCCCGAATTAAGCGTTGCCGATTCTTCTCAGGGTGGCAACACCTTTGCGCTTGAGGACCAAGGACAGGGTACATTCAAAGTATTACTTTCTACCATTTCCACAAGCGATATAACTTTTGATTGGTCAGTTCAAGATAACACGGCCACATATTTGGAAGACTATTCTATTGCCGGAGGCAGCGCGACTATTCCAGCCGGTGAAACTTCTACCACTCTTAGTATTGGCGTGCTTGATGATGATTTAAATGAAAATAATGAAGAAATAGTATCTATTATTCTTTCCAACCCAACTAATGCTGTTTTAGGATCTAACTACGCAAGAATATATTACATTATTGACAATGAAGATATTAAGGTTGGTTTTTCCACTAACTCTGGCTCTGGATTAGAAAATGTAGGCACAGTTCCGCTGACTATCAATCTTAATTTTGTAAGCAATAACGAAGTTACAGCCGATATATCTATTGAAGAACCCGGTAGCAGTCCTGCCAGCACTCCGAGTGATTTCGTTTTGGAAAATTCCAGCGTTGTATTTCCAGCCGGCACTACTTCTACGGTTGTTAATCTTATCATCGTAGATGATAATTTACAGGAATCAGATGAATTTATCTGGCTTGTCATTAGAAACCAAACAAATGGCGGCGATATTATCGGAGTTGGTCCAAATTCTTCTTTTGGCTATACTATCCAAGACAATGGTGATGTAAATAATACGCCAACCCTAAATCTTTCGGCTGCTACTGCTTCCGGAATGGAAAATGAGCCAGGAACGTTCACTGTATCTATGGACGCAGTTTCAACTGAAAATGTAACTTTCCAATGGAAAACAGATGGCGGCACCGCTTCTATAGTACCTACCACAGTTGGCACAACCGTATTCCCAGCTGACTATACTGGCTCGGCTACGTTTGCCACGGCCACAATTCCAGCCGGATCATTATCAACAACTATAAGTTTAAATGTTTCTGATGACAGCCTAGCTGAACAAGATGAAACTTTTGAAATTACTATTGCCAGTGCCAGTGGCGCAACTATTGGCCCGGTAAATACTCAGACATACACAATCAATGAAAATGATTTTGTAAACGCGCAGTTTGAATCAGCCGCTTCTTCGGGATCTGAATCCACCGGTTCGGCAAATCTTAATATCGTTTTGTCTAATGTGAGCGATAGGGAAGTGAAAGTATATGTTGAAAATACAGCTTCCAGCACGGCTACCTTTGGTACCGAATGGCAAATGGCCAGCGGTACTGTTGTCTTTGCCCCGGGTGAAACTTCCAAACCAATCGGTTTAACTATTGTTGATGATGGCGATCAAGAATCTTCTGAAACTGCCGTGGTTGCTTTAACTGGCTCGAGTATCGGCGGCGTGTCGGGCATCTTAACTCATACTTATACTATTACTGATAACGATACTCCTTCTGGATCAGGCGGCGGCAGCGGAGGATCAGGCGGCGGAGGAGGCGGTGGATCTGGTATAGCTTTACCTACCACTCCAACCGGATCCGGTTTTGCTGGAGAGGCTCAGAGTGTGCGTGTGGAAAGCGTAACCACAGTTGGTGATACAAATTTTGCTAACTTGGTCTTAGCTGGCGGTACCGCGGTTCGTATGGCAATTTCTAACAGCCTTGGTTTTGAAAATGCTGTTTCGGAATCATATAAGACGAGCGCAATCTGGAAACTTTCTTCCGGCGCTGGTACAAAAACTGTGTATGTTAAATTCTTCAACAATGCCGGCTTTGCCTCTGCGATCGTAAGTACGACCGTAACAGTTGGCGGAAGTATTGGCGGTGGAGAAGTGCTCGGTGTACAAATCAGCTTACTTGATGAGTTGATTGCTAAGTTGAAAGCCGGCACAACTAGTGATGAAGTTAGACAATTACAAGTAGAATTGCAAAAGAAAGGTTACTTTACCAAGAATTTTAGACCTACCAGATTTTATGGCGCAATGACCAGAGCGGCTGTAGCCAGATATTTGGCTGATAAAATGACTGTAGATGAATTAGTTGCCGCCTTAAAATTGGGCAATCGCGGCGCTTTGGTAAGTAAATTGCAAACTGAACTTAAAAAATTAGGTTTCTTCCCGGCCAATATGGCGGCCACCGGTTACTTTGGTTTGGTAACCAAGGCTTCCGTAACCAAGTACCTAGCTTCCAAAAATTAAATTAAGTCTTAATATATTAATTATATGCAAGACAACAAACTATCCGTAGGAAAAAAAGTCTTGGCGGCTGCTTTTTTGATGCTTGGTTTGGTAATTATGCCAAAACCCGCATCTGCCGCGGCAAACCAAGTTGATGTCTCTGTAAGTACAAATTCCGTTGCGGAAGGAAATGTGGTAACTTTTACATTTACCACGGCACGCGCCGCGGTAGGGAATATTGACATTAGTTATAATTTAACCGGCGAGGCAAATGCTGCCAGTGATTATACGTTTAATAATTCTGCCAGCTTCAGCGGTGTTGTTAGAATTGATAATGGTAATTCAACTGCCGCAGTTACGCTTACGACCACTCAAGATGTGGCTGTAGAAAATGATGAGGGCATAGCTTTTACAGTTGCCGGTGTTGCTAATCTTGATGATCCGGAAGGCGCCAATTTTAACTCCGCTCACGCTACGACCAATCTTATAATTGTAGATGACGACAGCCAGTACAAACTATTTTTTACAGCTTCATCTTCTATCATGAACGAAAGTGAAGGCCCGATGTTTTTTACGGTTTCACTTTCTAACGCCGCGCCAACCGAGGTTACATTTTTATGGAACACATTTCTTAACTCCACGGTGAACTCTACTACCGCTTCCGGCTATGCCGCTATGGACGGAGACTTTACCGGCGGTTCGGCAGATTATGTTTTAGTAACTATCCCTATTGGCCAAACTTCTGCTCCGATTACGCTTAATGTTACCGAAGATACTCTAGACGAATTTAATGAGGTGGTACTTATGACTATCTCATCTCCAACTGGCGCAACACTCGGCTCTGTTACTCAACGCACAGTTACGATTGAAGACAATGATACGACTTTGGTATCTTTCTCCCAAGCGACCTCTTCTGATAACGAAGGTGTAACTGCTCGCAAAGCACAACTTTCTTTATCTACGCTGAGCGACCATGATGTAACCGCTAGCATTGAGGCAGTTGCGGCACAAAGCACTGCTGAACTCGGAACTGATTGGCAAGTGCCTGTAACTGCCTGGGTTATTCCAGCTGGTCAATTGACTAAAGATGCGGAAGTAACGGTTATAGATGATTCAGCCGAAGAAGCAGACGAGACGGCTATGATTCGTATCGCTACAGTTGGTGACGGTGGTTTAGGGGTAAGTACAACCCATGCTTTTATTATTACTGCTAACGATACTCCAACTCCGGCAAGTGGCGGCGCGTATGGCACAGCTATTCCTCAAAGCACTGCTTCCGTGGGTGGCGTACCGGCTGGTTCGGTAGTGGTTGCTCCTCCAGATACAGTTCCTCCGGCAATTGAGATTCCGACTGTTCCAGCTCCGACCACTCCTTCCGGAGAAGTCTTGGGTGTACAGGTATCTTTGGTAGATGAATTAATTGTTAAGTTAAACCCGGGCCAGGTTAGTGATGAAGTAAGAATATTGCAAACTGAACTTCAAAAACTCGGATTTTTCCGCGCGACATTTAAGCCAACCAGATATTATGGCCCTATGACCAGAGCCGCCGTAAATGGGTATTTGGACGGCCGCGCCGATGCTATGACCTTGGATGAACTAGTGGCCATATTAAAATTTGGTCACAGAAATAATGCCGTGAAAAAATTACAAAACCAACTTAAGATATTATTTTTCTTTCCGGCCACGGTAAGATCTACCGGTTACTTTGGCGTAATTACCAAAGCATCCGTAGCTAAATACAAGAATAGATAAAAGGGGTGGATAGACAAATCATAACAAGAATAAGCAAAAATCCACCCGGTAATTAAGGTGGATTTTTGTCTAATCCGGGGTATGGTATAATAAATGTATAGCTTCATATGGACTTTGGAAACATGAAAAAAGTATTCAAAAAATATTTTATTCCGCACCACGAGAATAATTTTCACCCGCATATTCTGCATACCAAGCGCGCGGTTTTTTATGGCCTGGTATTTTTACTAACCAAAGGCATCATGGTAGCTTTTGTACTACTGCTTCCAATTGGAGCGTTTGTGCTTCCCGATGTTTTGGCCGAGGAACAAAGGCAGATTGTGGCCCTAACAAACAAAGTCCGCCAGGAAAAAAATTTACCTGCTTTAGTTGTTTCCGAAAAGCTGGGTGTATCGGCGCAAAATAAAGCGGACGATATGGCGCAAAAGAGCTATTTTGCTCATGTAAACGACCAAAAAAGCCTCTCTACCTGGCTTAAAGGCGCGGGGTATTCATACGAAGTAGCCGGAGAAAATTTGGCCGTAGGGTTTAGCACGGCTGAACAAATTATTACAGCCTGGAAAAATAGCCCAACTCATTATGATAATTTAGTGGATTCTGATTTTAAGGATTTAGGCATAGGACTCGCTGGCGGAGAGTACAAAGGCAGAGCTGTAATCTTTATCGCTCAGCACTTAGCTTTGCCAATAGCGGTTGCAAAAATAGAGAAACCCGTTGTTAAAAAAGAAGCAGTTAAAAAGTCTCCGGTGACTGGAACAAAGGCGGCAGTTTCTTCTCAAAAGAATAACCCGGCCAGCTCATCGGTTTTGTCCGGCAGAATTAAAAATTCAGATGAAACAGAGCTTGCCGTAATAAATACAGATCAGCCAACGCCGGTGGAAAAATATATACAAGCCAAGCAGGTATTATCTCCGCTCACCAATATATTTAGCGTTTCTCAAACTATTTATTTCTGGGCCATGATATTTTTTGGTTCAGCTCTGCTGCTGAGCGTACTTATCAATATGCGCAGACAGCGCGGCCATATAGTTGCTCAAACTGCCGGCCTGCTAACTTTACTATTTGTTTTTTGGAAATTTTAATTCTTAATTTAATTGTCCTATGCAAAAAGCAATTAAAAACAATTTTATCATCGGAGCCTTTTTTGTTTTAAGTTTGTTGTTTTTGCCAAAACCAACCGCAGCCGCTCCTCTGGCAAATCTCGGATTTCAAACATCGGCGGCTTCAACGGCAGAAGGCAATGTCAACATGGTTAATTTTGTGTTGGATAATAATTCCTTTAGTTTAGGCGATCTTACTGTAAATTATACGATTAGCGGCACCGCCTCTGCCGATGACTATGCCTTTGCCGGAGTTTCTGGGAGTGGTTCAGTGCAAATTAGCCAAGGCGGTATTATGCTCGCGCCGTTAGAGTTGTTTGATGATGGCGGTTTGGAAGGAAATGAAACCGTGATTATTACCATTACTTCCATTGTTTCTTCCAACGGGTCAGAAGTGGGAGTTGATCAAAATAAAAAGGTGTTTACTCAAACTATTGTTGATAATAATAATCCGCCAGCGGTAAGCTTTGAATTTTTTGCCTTCGCGGCTCAAGAAAATATTCCAGCCACAGTAAAAGTTAATTTGTCCCATACTTCTAATTTTAACGTTACGTTCCAGTGGAGATTAAACCCTGCTTCAACTACGGCTTCGGCTATGCCTGTAACCATAGGCGGTAATACTTTTCCGGCGGATTTTACTAACGGCCCTTCGGGTTGGGTAACTACCACCATACCTTCCGGTCAAACTTTTGTAATAATAGACCTTGGAGTTCAAGAGGATAATTTGTTTGAAGATGTTGAATATATAAGAATAGATTTAGGAGGCAATTTAAAGAACGCTGTCTACGGATCATGGACTTCTCATCTGTATCAAATAAGCGACAATGATTTGCCTACGGTTTCGTTTCAAGCCGGATCTTCTTCCGGGCAAGAAAGTCTGGCTTCCCCAAGCTTTTCTGTGGTTTTATCCAATCCGTCAAAATTTGATACCGGAGTAGAAATTGTGAGCGCCGCGGGCGGTACTGCTCAGAAAGGCGATTTGTCTGCAGCGGGTAATGATTGGAATTTGCCATCAGGCATGTTTACAGTTCCGGCCGGACAAACATCTGCTAATTTTAGCATTTCCGTAAAAGACGATAGCGAGCAAGAAACAAACGAGACCGCGGTGCTTTATATGGAAAGCACTCAAGGCGCAACTTTTGGCCAATACCGCACGCTTACTTATACTATTATGGATAATGATGTTCCTGGCTCTGGGTCAGGTAGTGGTGGGGGTGGTGGATCAGGCAGCGGCAGTGGAACTGGGGGGAGTATGCCCGGCCCGTCGTGTCCGGTTTTAAATGTGGGCGATATGGTAAAAGTCATAAACAAGCCGGCTATTTATGTGGTTAATAGATTGTCAAAAATAATGTATTTCCCATCCGGAGACGAATTTAAGAGTTGGAACCAGAACGAAAGCTATGGTGGATATAAAACCATAGATCAGGCATGCTTTGATTCTTTGCCAGCTCCAACCGCATATCCGGGCGGAATTAATTTTAGGCCAGGTTCGTATGTTATAAAAAAAGATACCTCCAGCCAGCTGTATGCGGTTTTGCCAAATAATACTATTGCCAAAATTAGTTCGGCAGAAGCGACTGCTTTGTATGGCGCAAATTATAAAGTAATGATTGTAAAATCGGTTTTCTGGCCAAATTATGTAACTATGGTGGCGGATATTTCTACCAAAGCGCACGCGGGTATGTTGGTTAAGAAAGACAACAAAACTTGGTATGTTGATGGTGCAAACTTGCGAGAAGTTACTTCGGCCGGCATGACTGCGAATAGGTTTAAGAATGCTTTTGTGCGAACCGTGCCAAGTTCGTATCTGAGCCCGTTTGGAACGGGTGCGCTCATTGATGGAGAAGTGGCGGATATTGCCAATAGAACACAATTATAAGAATTAACAACCAAAAAACACCCATTGACAAAATGGGTGTTTTTTGGTATATTATTGCGTTATTCCCAGAGAGGGGAAGACCCTTGGTCCCGGGCAGGGACAAAATGCTTTTCGGGCTTTTAGTCCGAAGGAGAAGGCAAATGGCCAAGTACAATGATTTGACGATGGGCCAGGTAGAGGCGCTCGTCAACAAGATCGGCGGTATGAGGAAGGTGCAGGCGATCCTGCGCGGTGATCTTGAGCTGAACGTGGAAGTTGCTGCGCAAGAGCACCGGCAAGACCTCCCATCCGACTTTCTAGCGCACAAGCATGGCGCCTATAGGGTGTTGCGAGATGTAGAGCCGACCAAGTTCGAGCCGGGCAAGCCGCTTTACTACCACCCGGATATGGGTTTGGTGGATGCGGTTTTCTTGCTGGAAAATCAGCACAGGATGGCAGCCCAGTATAGTGGGTTGTCAGAGCTAGAGTTCCACGGAACCCTTCTCCAGAGTGCCTGGGCATATTGGGAAATATCCCATGCATATCTGAGGCGTGTTACCATACCGGATGTGGCACAACGAGGTTTGACAGAATGGGGTTTGATATTCAAAGCCCTTCCTAACAAACACCTCGCCAAGTAGTTCTTTTGCGCCTCGTTCGGTATTGACCTAACAAGTTAATCTGGGCGAGGCGTTTTGTTTAAATTGACAGTTCGTATTTATGGTCGTATTATATACGATATTATCTTTTATAATTTAAACATATATATGTCGCACAAAAATTTTAGTAGAAATTTCAAAATAAAAAAGATAGTTATTTTTGTAGTTATCGCAATGGTAGGAATATTAGTATGTCAGAGTGCTAAAGCAGCGGATATTAAAGCTTCAGAAGTTTTGGGTCAGATTAACCCAGCCACTAATCAACCCGATTTTACTCAGCGTAATATAAATAGTCACGTGGTAAATAATTATGGTTTTAACCACGAGGAAGTAGTGATGGTAGATACAGGGCTCCATCGTTTATTTGTAGCCGATGCTAATAATAACCGAGTTTTGGTTTTTAATCTTAATAATAATGATGAGCTTGTTGATTATTATGCGGATAATGTTTTAGGGCAATCAAATTTTATAAATTTTCTTTCAAATCAGGGTGGTGCGCCAGGAGCCGCAACCATGCGTTTTCCCTCAGGTCTTGCTTATAACAATCTCAACAATACTTTGTATGTGTCTGATACTTATAACAATCGTGTTTTGGTTTTTGATGTCAGTACTATTACCAACGGCGAACCGGCCGTTGCAGTTTTGGGACAATCTACATTTGCAAATGTAAGTGCCAATCAGAGTGGCGCTGTTTCTGCCCAAACTCTTTTTAATCCTACAAGCCTTGTGCATAACAGCATAGATAATATTTTATATGTTTCTGATTTAGCTAATTCTCGTGTTCTAGCCTATGATGTAAATACTATCGTAAATGGCGAAGCGGCCGTTGCAGTCTTAGGCCAGCCTAATTTTATAAGTAATACGTTCACGGGAGTATCACCTACGTCTGTATTTCAGCCTAGAGGCCTGGCCTTTAACAATACCAATAAATGGTTATATTTGGCTGACAGTTACAATAATCGCGTCCTAGCCTATGATGTAAATACTATCGTAAATGGCGAAGCGGCCGTTGCGGTCTTAGGCCAGCCTAACTTGATGAGTGCTGTTGCTAACTATCCCAATAATATTCCCGCTGCTAACAATCTTTCTTTGCCGAGGGGGGTCGCTTTTGATAAGGGGAGTATGAAATTATATGTTTCTGATTCAGCTAATTCTCGTGTTCTAGCCTATGATGTAAATACTATCGTAAATGGCGAAGCGGCTGTGGCGGTCTTAGGCCAGCCTAATTTTATCAGTAATAGTGCCAATCAAGGTGGTATGTTAGCGGGAGCTACAACTGTTAATTATCCAATGGGGCTTGCTCTTAACAGTTACAAAAAATTATTTGTAGCTGATACCAATAACAACAGGGTTTTGGTTTTTGATGTCAGTGTTATTGTTAATGGCGAAGCCGCGGCTTCAGTTTTAGGCCAGCTTGATAATAGCAGTCAGCCGAATTTCAACCAGAACAGAATTAATAGTCATTTAATCAACGATTATGGTTTTGACAAGCCAAAAGAAATGGCCATAGATATAAAATTACACCGTTTATTTGTAGCCGATACTAATAACAACCGTGTTTTGGTTTTTAACCTTAATAATAATGATGAGCTTATTGATTATAATGCGGATAGTGTTTTAGGCCAGCCCGATTTTACAAGCAACTTACCAAATCAAGGAGGTAACACAGGGCCTGGAACTCTTAATCATCCGTCCGGTCTTGCCTTTAACATAAGTAGAAATTTACTATATGTGGCAGACACGAATAATCATCGCGTTTTAGTTTACGATGTTACTACCATTGTTAATGGACAATCAGCGGTCAGTGTTTTGGGTCAACCTGATTTTATAAGCTCTCTTAAGAATAATTGTAACTGTACTATTCCGACTGCGAACTCTCTTAATGCACCCGGCAACATTGTATACAGTAAAAATAATAACATTTTATATGTAGGAGACGGTGGTAATGCGCGCGTGCTTGCTTATAATGTTACGACTATCGTCAATGGAGAATCAGCTCTTTCAGTGTTGGGTAAGCCGGATTTTGTTACTCCTTTCGTTAATAACCCCCCGACAGCAGAAAATCTTAATCAGTTTTTAGACATGGGCGGTTTAGCCTATGACGATGATAACAAAATTCTATATGTTTCTGACTCGCGCAAGCATCGTGTCTTAGCTTACGATGTAAACACTATCGTAAATGGCGAAGCAGCCGTTGCGGTCTTAGGACAATTTAACTTTTTAAGCGGTAACTCAAACCAAGGAGGTTTTTGGCCAGGGCCAGGAACTCTTCATTCCCCCGTAGGTCTTGTATATGATAAGGATAATAAAAGTTTGTTCGTAACGGATCAAGGTAATAATCGCGTTCTGTTGTTCGACGTAGCTACCATTGTTAATGGCGAAGCGGCAGCTGCGGTTTTAGGTCAGCTTAATTTTGTCAGTAATTATCCAAATCAAGGCAGTTTTTTACCAGGACAAAAGACCCTTTGGGTCCCATCTGCTGTCACGTACAACGGTGTCAATAACACTGTATATATATCAGATTTAGAAAATAATCGTGTTATGCTGTTTAAGCTTATTGATATTATTACCGTAGAGATGCCTAATGGCACAGTGGGCAATTCATATAACCAGACGGTAGTGGCTCAAAATGGCCAAAGTAACAACGTAAGATATTCTGTTAGCGCCGGATCTTTGGCTAACGGCCTTACATTGAACAGTGTAACAGGGTTGATCTCTGGTACGCCCACTGTAGCCGGTACTTTCTTATTTACTATTAAAGCTTCGGATAATTTTGCGGATACCAGTGTGATCTCTGATCGCCGTCAGTTTAAGCATACGATTTTCTAGTTAATAATTCTTACTACATACTTTGCAGTTTGTTAAGAGCAAAATAATAAAAAGACCATTAACTCAACAAGTATGGTCTTTTTATATTGACAAAATGTAATTAATCAGTCATTATACCCCTATATGAACCGAGAAATCGGCGATTTTGCGTATTTACGTTAATTGTCATTCTGAGTGGAACGAAGAATCCCTGTATATCATTCCCGCCAAAGCGGGAATCCAGACAATCGGATACTGGATTCCCAATTCGTTGGGAATGACAGGCGAAGATCCCTCCCGCCCGAACGTACACGTTCGGTACGGGCGGGCGTCGGCTAAAGCCTCGCTTGGGATGACAATGTAAAAGCATATGCCACTATTTCCCCTAAGAGGGGTCTGCCCTCGGGGCTGAAAATAAGTATGCCACTATTCCAACTCCACTCAAAATTTAAACCAGCTGGAGATCAGCCCGAAGCTATTAAACAATTAATGGCTAGTTTGGATAAAGGAAATCGTTATCAAACTTTGCTCGGGGTAACCGGTTCGGGTAAGACTTTTACTGTCGCCAATCTTATTACGCAATTTGATCAGCCGGTCTTGGTAATGGCGCCCAACAAAGCCTTGGCCGCGCAGCTGTACCGTGAATACAAAAATTTCTTTCCCGAAAATTCGGTGAATTATTTTGTTTCTTATTACGATTATTATCAGCCAGAGGCATATATGCCAACCAGCGATACCTATATAGAAAAAGAATCAATGATAAATGAAGAGATAGACAGGTTGCGCCACCAGGCCACCAGCGCGCTCGTGTCTCGCAAAGATGTAATTGTGGTTGCCTCTGTATCCTGTATATATAACTTGGGTGTGCCAAATAATTATTTTGAATCAGCCGTGCATTTGGAAATAGGGCAGCCGATGGTGCGAGCCGATCTTATGCGACAGCTGATAAAAATTCAATTTGCGCGCACGCCCGGAGCTTTAGAGAGAGGTAAGTTTCGTGTGCGGGGTGATGTGTTTGAAATAGCGCCAGCGGCCGATAAATTTTTGTATAGAATAGAAATTAAAGACCAAAGAGTGGCCGAGATTTCTGTAATAGATGCTCTAACAAAAGTTGTAAAAGAAAATCTAAAAGAAGCGGTAATATTTCCGGTAAAACATTTTGTGTCTTCAGAGCCGCAAATGAAGGAAGCGCTCAAAGAAATAAAAGCCGAACTAAAAGACCGCTTGGCATATTTTAAGAAAAAAGAATTGTATTTGGAAGCAGAACGGCTAGAGCGTCGTACTCGATATGATTTGGAAATGTTAAAAACTTTGGGTTTTTGTCATGGAATAGAAAATTATTCTCGGCATTTGGCCGGCAAGCTGGCCGGAGAAGCGCCGGACACTCTATTGGCATATTTTCCGTGGAAAGACGGCAAACCGGATTTTTTAACCATTATGGACGAATCACATATTGGCTTGCCCCAAGTGCGAGGTATGTATGCCGGAGACAGAAGCCGTAAAGAAGTGCTGGCTCAGTATGGCTGGAGATTGCCTTCGGCTTTGGATAACCGCCCGCTTAAATTTGATGAATTTGAAAAAAGAGTCGGGCAAGTGGTATTTACTTCGGCTACTCCGGGGGATTTTGAAATGACCAAATCCAGCACTATTGCCGAACAAGTTATTCGCCCAACAGGACTAATTGATCCGCCAATAGAAGTCCGCCGCGCCTCGCCGACAATAAACCCCACCCCTTTCCCCTCCCCTTATAGGGGAGGGAACGACACCAATAGTGTTGTTTCCCCCGCTCCGGTTCTCTCCCCTACAAGGGGAGAGATAAAGAGAGGGGTTTACAATGGCCAAGTAAATGATGTAATGCAAGAAATTGAAGGAATAGTTAAAAGAGGCGAACGAGCGATTATAAACGTGCTCACCAAAAAAATGGCCGAGGAATTATCGGAGTTTTTGCTTCAAAGAAAATTCGCGGTAAATTACCTGCATTCTGATGTAAAAACTTTGCAGCGCACGGAAATTTTGAATGATTTTCGTCTCGGAAAGTTTAGTGTGCTAATTGGCGTAAACTTATTGCGTGAAGGTTTGGATTTACCGGAAGTAACTTTGGTAGCGATTATGGATGCGGACCGAGAAGGGTTTTTGCGCAGCGAAGAGTCGCTTATGCAGACTATGGGCCGCGCCGCTAGAAATGTGAGTGGTAAAGTTATTTTGTATGCGGATACGCTTACTAAATCAATAAAAAATGCGATGAAGGAAGTGGAAAGACGCCGTAAGTTGCAATTGGAATATAATGAGAAACACGGTATTACGCCACAAACAACTCATAAAGCGATAGAACAGTTTTTGGATATTCCGGATGCGCCTGATCCCGCTAATTCTAGATCAGGTAAAATTAGTACGGAGCCAGATCGTAGAGGTAAAAGATCAATTAAAAAGCAAACGGAGAAAAAGTAGTTGTGCCCTTTAAAAAACAGTACGCCGGTCTCTTGAGGAGGCCGGCTGACGAGAATGAGCGGGTTTCAGTTTTTACCGAAGGCTTTACGAATGTAGTCGGTGTAATCGAACTTGACTACAGCGGCATTGCATCCGGCTTTCATGAGTTCGCTATTGCTCTCATCACTGCTTGAAGCTGCAACGATCAGGCCGCGGAATCCCATGTCCCTGAAGTGATGTACAAGTGGCGTGGTGGTAAGCTCTCCATCCTTAATCACATCGTTATCGTTGCGAGGCACGCTGCCATCTACGGTGATGGCCACGATATCGGGATGCTGGGCGTAGAGATTCTCAGCTTCGGCAATAGTACGCGCAAAGACCATTTCTATGTAATCTATCAGCATGTCTGGCCAGAGTTGCTGGCATGAAGGATTATCTTCCACGACCAGAATTTTCGGCAGATTGCCCATAGGTCCCCCCTTTGAGACTTGGTTATATATAAGCTAACACCAGCAACTAAATAAATCAATAGATCTAATAATATGAAAAGAAATAACAAATATTCTTTAATATAAAAATAAGACGCTGTCTGGGTAGACAGCGAGGCCCGTGAGGTGGAGCCAATTACCTGTTGAAGGATCATTTTTCTTGATTTGTGAGGTTCGGACTCAATCAGATACCGAGAATCTCTCGAATTTTATCGACCACTTGGTCCTTGCGAGCTTCGTGTTCGCATCCACTAATCACTCGCAGATCGAAGTTGGAATCAATACTGTTCGAACCAGCAATCATGCGAGCCCCATATCCGGCCTCTCCGAGCCGCTTGGCCAGCAAAACGGTATCTCCACTTTCGTGAAGAGATCCGTCCACGACGATCACATCGAAATCAGGGACAGTGTGGGCGAGAATCTGGTTGACGACCGTGGTCGCCCCAGCTAGCGTGGTAACTGGCACAATCTCGACCGTAGCGGGTAGATCCTGACGATACTTGGTTTGCCACTCAGTGAGATCCTCGATCACCAGTACTCTGGGCATGGATTTCCGCCTTAGGTTGAAGTTGAGTTGACACTACCATTTTTGACTAAAAAAGTCAATGCTCAACACAGGTTTATTAAAAAATTTAATAGGCATAATTTCAAATATGGAAGATAAAATTATCATAAAAAAAGCCAGGGTACATAATCTTAAAAATGTATCTCTAGAAATTCCTAAAAATAAAATGACGGTTTTTACCGGCGTATCCGGCAGCGGCAAATCGTCGCTCGCTTTTGATACCATTTTTGCCGAAGGTCAACGCAGATATATAGAATCTTTGTCGCCATACGCTCGCCAGTTCTTGGGTCAAATGGAACGGGCGGACGTAGATGAAATCACCGGTTTGTCTCCGGCTATTGCTATTGGCCAAAAAGCCTTGAGCCATAATCCAAGATCTATTGTAGGCACTCTTACAGAAATTTATGACTATTTGCGTGTGCTCTATGCCAGACTTGGAGAAGTTTTTTGTCCAAAATGCGGTCTTAAGATTGAAAAACTTTCTCCGGAAGAAATGATTGATATTATAATTGGCATGGCCGGAGAATTGAAAGAAAAATCTGTAACGATTTTATCGCCAGTAGTGCGCGGCCGCAAAGGGGAGTATTATCAAATGCTTTATGATTTTTTAAACGAAGGTTTTGATCGGGCGCGCGTAGATGGCAAGGTCCATTCTTTGCACGACCGTATAGAGCTCTCTCGTACCAAAGTTCACAATATAGATATTGTGATTGACAGAGTAATGATAAGCGATGAAAGCCGTTTGTTTGAAGCGGTGGAGAGTGCGCTGCAGCACAGCAAAGGATTAGTAACAGTTTTGTTTGGCGAAAATACCAAAAATCCAACTGAAAGATTATTGTCTAGTCATTGGTCTTGCCCGGCCGATGGGTTTTCTTTTCCGGAAATTGAACCAAGACTATTTTCTTTCAACAGCCCAGCCGGTGCTTGTGTGACCTGTGGGGGTTTAGGAAAATCCGATGTGTTTACCAAAGAAATTTGTCCGGATTGCGAAGGCAAAAGATTGAAACCGGAAGCCTTGTCTGTACGGATTAAAAATAAAAATATTTATGAAGTTTCTTCTCTAACTATAGAAGATTGTCATGGATTTTTTAAAGATTACGGCAAAAAATTAAATGAACGTCAGCATCTGATCGCGCATAATGTGATAAAAGAAATAAATGACCGATTAACATTTTTGTTAGAAGTAGGATTGGATTATATTACTCTAACCCGAGAGGCGCATACTTTGTCTGGCGGTGAAGCGCAGCGTATTCGGCTGGCTTCACAGATCGGTTCACATTTATCTAATACGTTGTATGTTTTGGATGAGCCTACAATTGGCTTGCATGAACGAGATACAGAAAAATTGGTGAAGACATTAAAGGCTTTGCGCGATGAAAATAATACAGTAATTATTGTAGAGCATGATGAACGTACTATAAAAGACTCTGATTATTTAGTAGATATCGGCCCAATGGCGGGCGAGCTGGGTGGGGAGGTAGTTTATAGCGGGCCAACAGCAGGCATTAAAAAAGAAAAAAATAAATCTTTGACCTTAAAATATCTTACAGAAGAAGTAAAAATAGCAGTACCCAAAAAACGCCGTTGGAAAGAAACAGAAGAAATTTCTATCGTGGGAGCGCGTGCCAACAATTTAAAAAATGTTAGTGTAAAAATTCCTTTGCGTAAATTTGTTTGTATTTCCGGAGTATCTGGTGGCGGCAAATCTTCGCTTTTGTACGATGTGCTCTACGAAAATGTAGCTCGTATAAAAAGCCGGTTCAAAAAATTAGAAAATGTAACTAGTATTACCGGTACAGAATACATAGACAAAGCGGTGATTGTAGATCAAGCCCCAATTGGGCGCACTCCGCGCTCTAACCCAGCCACATATACTGGTATTTTTACACCTATTCGTGATTTTTATACCAGTTTGGAAGAAGCTCGGGTAAGAGGTTATACTCATTCCAGATTTTCTTTTAATGTGCCTGGTGGAAGATGTGAATCTTGCCAAGGAGCAGGGTTTAACACTATTGAAATGCACTTTATGCCAGAGGTAGAAGTTCCTTGTGAAGTTTGCCATGGAAAAAGATTTAGCCGCGAAACCTTGCAAGTAAAACATAAGAATAAAAATATTAGCGATGTGCTAGAGATGACCGTAAATGAGGCAGTGAAATTTTTTGAACATATTTATCAAATTACTGACAAATTAAAAGTGCTGCAAGAAGTAGGTTTGGGTTATTTGCGTTTGGGACAAAGCGCTACCACACTCTCTGGCGGAGAAGCGCAGCGTATAAAATTGGCTCGAGAACTAGCAGCGCCCTTGGGCAAGAAAAATTTATATTTGTTGGATGAACCAACGGTTGGTTTGCATTATCATGATATTGAAATGTTGCTCGCAGTTCTAAATAAATTGGTAGATAAAGGGAATTCAATAGTGGTAATTGAGCATAACTTGCATATTATAAAATGCGCCGATTATATTATAGATATGGGGCCAGAAGGCGGCGCTAAAGGCGGTATGGTTGTAGCCAAAGGCACGCCGGAGGAAGTTGGAGATAACCCACATTCGTATACGGGCATGTACCTGAGACCGTATTTGGATTGATTTAATTTTTTATATTTAAGACAGGAATTCAAGGGGTTTTTAGGTTGACAAAAACCCTGTTTTTTGTTATTAGTAAAGTTAACAAAAAGGCAAAGTATCATAGGCATTTTGCCAAAGGTATTAGCCCAAAATTTGAGGAGGGGAATCATGCTTCCTGCCGTAGATCGTATTGTGGATCGTTTGCTTGGATCAGACAACCAGGTACCGCCATTGCGTCAAGTGAGTTCGACCGTACCGCGCAAGGTAATGGTTGTTCTGGATGTTAATTTGGAACAGTGGATTGAAGTGGCGAAAGAGCGGGGCGCTTACCAGAAAGTACATATTGGCACATCGGGCATTCCTCGTCCGCCATGGCATCCCGATAACATTCCTGTGGCCAGGTTTTCAATGCCAGATCCGTCCAGCGCGTGGTCGGTGGTGCGCGCCGTGTCCTTCAATCAGCGGGTTAGTATGGATGAAGTGAAGGGGTTTATTCGCTTTACCCATCTTGAGCTATTTACTACTCCCGAATATTATTCCGATACGGCCAGCGCTTTTGAGCATATTGCGTTGGACATACAGTATCCGGAAGTGACAGACGGGCTCAGCATTATTTCGTTTGATAAAGAGAGTTGCTCGCCCCGTCTGGTGTCTTGCGGTCCGACCGGAAATCGTGAGCTCTTCGTGGGGCCGTTCATTCCCAACATGCTGCGGTCAGAAAATACGCATTGGCTGTTGCGATAGCTGGAGCGTTCTTTAAGTAGGGACCCTCGCTTATCCTACCTGTAATAGGGGTAGTGACCGCGGGGTCCTGTTTGTTTTTATAAACATTTGTTATACTAAAAATCAGAATAATTTAAATATTTATTATTTAATTCACTCACTTCATATTATGAAAATTTTTTTTACAGTTTTTCTCGTACTGCTCATAATAGGTTTGACCTCTCTGTTTAGTTGGTATTATTTCGGCAGGCCATCCAATTTACCAATTACTACGGACAATATTCTAACTTCTACTCCAATGGTAGAAAATAAAAAGGGATTAGTTCTAGATAATCTAAAAGAAAACGACACGATTGCCTCGCCATTTAAAATTACCGGCTATACAAATGGAGAAGGGTGGGGAGGATTTGAAGGACAAGTGGGCAACGTTAGTTTATATGATATAAATAATAACCTGTTGGATTTTAAGCCGCTTACGGCGGTCACTGACTGGATGACATCTACGGTATATTTTGAAGCCAATTTGGAATATACAACGAGCGACGAGCGAGGATGGGTGGTATTTAAAAATGAAAATCCAAGCGGTGATCCGGCCAGAGATAAAGAAATTGATATTCCGGTAAAATTAGTGCCTACCGATGAAATTATGAAAGTGCAGGCATATTTTGGTAATAGCAATTTGGATCCGGAAGTAACTTGTGAAAAGGTTTTTCCGTTAGCCCGCGTCGTGCCCAAAACCATAGCTGTGGCCAGAGTTGCTCTGGAGGAGCTTTTAAAGGGGGTGTCTTTTGAAGAAGCTAATTCCGGTTATCAAACTAGTATCAATTCCGGCGTGCAAATTAATAGTTTAAGCATTGAAAACGGTGTGGCCAAAGTTGATTTTAGCGCGGAGCTCCAGAATGGAGTGGCCGGAGCTTGTAAAGTAAACATGATTCGTTTGCAGATAGAGCAAACACTTAAACAATTTTCTACCGTAAACAGCGTGGTAATTTCCATAAATGGTAATACCGAAGATATTCTGCAACCATGAGCTTAAAAGATACAGTTAAACAATTTCCTTTAACCCCCGGGGTTTATATTTGGCGGGATAAAAATAACAAACCCCTGTATGTTGGCCGAGCCACATCTCTTCGTCGGCGTGTTTTGCAATACTTTAGAAACGATATAGATCCGCGCATCGGTGAAATGGTGTCGCTGGCGCGTACGGTGGAATATCGCTGCACCGATACGGTTTTGGAATCAGTTATACTTGAGGCCAACATGATTAAAGAATACTGGCCAAAGTATAATATAGAAGAAAAAGATGACAAATCTTTTATTTTTTTGGTTATTCCCAAAACCGATTTTCCCAAACCAATTATGGTGCGGGGCAGGGAATTGCAGAATTTTCCAGTTCCAGCAGACAGGGTATTTGGCCCATACCAAAGCTACACAGCTTTAAAAACAGTTCTAAAAATCGTACGTCGAATTTTTCCGTATAGTACTTGCAAGCCCACCGGCAAGCCTTGTTTTGATTATCAGATCGGGTTATGTCCGGGTGTGTGCGTGGGTGCGATAAGTAAAAAAGATTACCAAAAAAATATCAGTAATTTATTATTGCTGTTTAGGGGGGAGAGTAAAAAATTGTTAAAGAAGCTCTCCAAAGAAAATCCCGAGGCCGCGATACATTTAAAACATATTCAGGATGTTACGCTTATTTCCCGCGAAGATTTGGATGTGAGCGGGCATTTTAACAGGATTGAAGGATACGACATATCCCATTTTGCCGGCAAAGAAGTATATGGTTCAATGGTCGTGTTTACCAGTGGTCAGCCGGACAAAAGCCAGTATAGATTGTTTAAGATAAAGACCGTTACCAATAATGATTTGGACGCGCTAAAAGAAATGTTGGAACGAAGGCTCAAGCATACGGAATGGCCAAAACCGGATTTGATTTTAATTGACGGGGGTAAGCCGCAGATAGATTATTTAAACAAGACAATGCAAGAGTTTCAGGTAAAATGTTTGTGGCTTGGACTATCCAAATTAAACGGTGATCATTTGGTATTTCCGGCAGGAACAAAAAATGTATTCAAGGATTTGGCAGAGAGTATAAAGAGAACATTGCAGCAGGTGCGGGACGAAGCGCATCGGTTTGCCAATCGCGGCCGCAGCCGCAGATATTTTAAAGATAATTTAAAGTAGCAGGCTGACAGGTTGGCGGTCTGGAGAAAATTCTAGTATTATAAGTAGATAATATTTTGTTCTTTCTAACGCTTGACTGAAACACTATATTTTGCTACTAATTACTTTGAGTATTTTGGACTTGGAATTTAAGAGTATCTGAATTAGATATTTTAAAATTCCAAGCCCATGTCAACGAGTCCGCCGGTTGACACCTCAGGCTGAGGTTTCTGCGGATTGTTCCAAAATTGCGGGGGTTTGCAATGAAGAACGGATCCAGGACTCGCGGTCAGGCTGGTAAGTTGCGCGCGGGTATGGGAGCTTTGCTCCGAGATACCAAGAAGTACCTTCCCGGATACGAGGATCTTCACCAGGCGCTTGCCTGCAACAACATCAAACGGGCGCGAGAACTTCTTGATGCGCTCAGGGCAGTAGGGAGTGGAGCTGCGCTCTATTTGCCAAAAGAACGAAACGGCGTACCAGCGCCGCAACTTGTAACCACAAGGAGTAGGCTGCTGGCCCGACTGACTCAGGCTCGCGTAGCTAATGGTCTATACCTACGGCTACAGAGCCAGGGTCAGGATAAATGGTGATTTTTGGCAGTATTTGAGGGAACGGTAGGGGGTACGCCGTTCCCGCCTCATGACTTGACAAAATAATGCCTGTTTAGTATAATTTAGTTAATAAAATTTAACGTAAGCCCTCCCAATTTAGAGGCGGGCACCTATGCCGATTTAATTGGCAGGGATAAAAAGGTTTTTTTGTTTATATGGGCTAAAGCCCATATATACTCATTCGTTCGCAATAAGTTAAATACATTTAACTTATTGACTCACTCATTTCGAATATGGAAGATTTTAAAACGCTTCTGCAATCTCACCCGCTTACCATCCCTAAAGAAGGGGATGTAGTTAAGTGTAAAATTATCTCTATTGATAAAGGCGAGGTGCATGTAGATATTGAAGGTTTAACCGTTGGCGTGGTGCGCGGACGTGAATTGTTTGCTGAATCCAAAGAATATACCAATTTAAAAGTGGGCGACGAAGTGGAGGCCACTGTGTTGGATTTAGAAAATGAAAATGGTGAAATGGAATTATCATTCCGCATTGCCGGTTACCAACGCGCTTGGAACAATGTTAAAAAATGGATGCAAGACAATATTACCATCAAAGCCAAAGTTTTGGCTGCCAACAAAGGCGGCCTCATAATGCAAGTTGAAGGCTTGGGTGGTTTTATGCCGGTATCACAACTTAATCCGGATCATTACCCAAGAGTAATGGGCGGCGACAAAAACCGCATCTTGGAAAAATTGCGTGAACTGATGAACAAAGAATTGGAAGTTAAAGTAATTGATGTTAATGAAAAAGAAGAAAAGTTGATTGTTTCCGAAAAAGCTGTTTGGGAAGATTCTCAAAAAGCCGTACTGGAATCATATAAAGTGGGCGATACCATAGAAGGAGAAATCAGCGCCCTCACTTCTTTTGGCGCGTTTGTAAAGTTTGGTCAGGATTTAGAAGGGCTAGTGCATATTTCCGAAATCGCTTGGCAGCGCATTGATCACCCGAAAGATATTTTAAAAGTTGGAGATCAAGTAAAAGCCCAAATCATCCAACTAGACAGATCCAAAATTTATTTATCCATTAAACGTTTGGTAGATGATCCGTGGAAATCTGTAAAAGATAAATATAAAGTGGGCGATAAGGTAAGCGGTAAGATTTTAAAGATTGAACCGTTTGGTCTTATGGTTGCTTTGGATAAAGATATTCACGGTTTGGCTCATATTTCCGAATTGGCCGACGAAGGCATTAGCAACTTGGCCGACAAGTTTAAAGTTGGCCAGAACACTGACTTTGAAATTGTTTCCCTAGAACCGCCGGAACACCGCTTGGGCTTAAGACTTTACGGAGTAAAGGGTAAAGCAAAGAAGGCTGAAGAGAAAAAGGAAGAGAAGAAAGAAAAAAAGTCAGAAACTGAAGCTGATAAAAAAGAATAATCTAAGAGGGCAGACTTGAAAAAGTCTGCTTTTTTGGCTAATTTTAGAGCTTGATTTTTTTATTAAAACAGAGTAAAATTCCTTAATAATTTTGATCTATAAATATATGCGAAACTTCTTAAAAAATTTCATTTTTGTATTCGTCTTTTTGTTTTTGGTAGCCGCGGTTTTGGGTTATGTGAGAAGTGAAAAAAATAAAGGCCCAGAGGTGGTAAGTATTACTAAAATGGTAGAGGAAATTAACGCCGGTCAGGTAAAAACGGTAATTATAAAAGGCGATACCTTGAGTTTGCAGCTGAAAGATGAAAAAGCCAAGTTGCAGGAAGTGCAAAAAGAGCAAAATGGCACTTTTGGCGAGATTGTAAAAAATTACGGAGTCTCCAGTTCGTCTTTGGCGCAATTATCCGTAGAAGTAAAAACCGATAGTTCCTGGAAATTCTGGGTGGGTAATTTGTTGCCGGTATTATTGCCACTTATTATTTTTGTTCTGTTCTTCTATTTCATGACTCGCGGCGTGCAGGGTATGAACAATAAGGCTATGGGTTTTGGCCAAAGCAATCCTCGCCAAACTAATCCGGACGATAAAAATAAAAAGACCTTTACGGATGTAGCTGGAGCCAAAGAAGCAAAACAAGAACTTGTAGAAGTTGTAGATTTTTTGAAGGATCCGAAAAAATTCGCGGATATGGGCGCGAAAATTCCTAAAGGCGTACTTTTGGTCGGCAGCCCGGGTACGGGTAAAACCTTGCTTGCCAAAGCGGTGGCTGGAGAAGCCAATGTGCCATTTTTCAATATGTCCGGCTCGGAATTTGTGGAAATGTTTGTGGGTGTGGGCGCTTCACGTGTGCGCGACTTATTTAGCAAAGCAAAAAAAGAAGCTCCTGCAATTGTATTTATAGATGAAATAGACGCAGTCGGACGCCGCCGCGGCGCGGGGCTTGGCGGAGGCCATGATGAAAGAGAGCAAACCCTTAATCAAATTCTGGTAGAAATGGATGGGTTTGAGCCGAATTTGGGGGTAATTGTAGTTGCGGCCACCAACCGTCCGGATGTGCTTGATCCGGCGCTTCTACGACCCGGACGTTTTGACAGACGCGTAACTCTGGATTTACCGGATATCAAAGACCGTGAAGAAATTTTAGGCATTCATGCCAAAAATAAACCGCTTGAAGCCGAAGTGTCGCTGCGAAAAATAGCTGAACGAACACCAGGATTTTCAGGAGCGGATTTGGCCAACCTGCTTAACGAAGCTGCGATTTTAGCTGTACGTCGAGGTAAGAAAAAAGTCAGCGAGATTGATATTTTAGAAAGTATTGAAAAAGTTTTACTCGGCCCGGAAAGAAAAAACAGAATTATTAGCGACCAGGAGAAAAAAATGACTGCTTATCATGAGGCTGGGCATGCCATCGTAGGGCATTATATGGCACATGGCGATCCCGTACGAAAGGTGTCTGTAATTTCTCGCGGACAAGCTGGCGGGTATACCTTAAAGATGCCGACCGAAGACAAACATTATCATACCTTGGCGCAGTTTAAAGATGAGCTCGCTATGATGTTGGGTGGTTATGTTGTAGAAAAAGCAATTTTTGGCGATAACATGCTTTCTACCGGCCCATCTTCTGATTTAGTAAATGCCACAAAAGTTGCTCATGATATGGTGGTGCGATATGGGATGAGTACAATGGGTCCTCGAACCTTTGGTGATCATCAGGAAATGGTATTTTTAGGCAGGGAAATCACCGAACAGCGGGATTATAGCGAAAAAACTGCCGAAGCCATAGATAGAGAAGTAAGCGGATTTTTGGCTGAAGCCGAAAAAAGAGCCAAGGAAGTCATAGATAATCGTAGTCCCCAATTAGAAGCCATGGTTAAGGAATTAATGGAAAAAGAAACTTTAGAGCAAGAAGATGTAGAGAGAATTTTGGGGCCAAGACAATAAAATTATAAAATTTAAAACAAAAACCCGATCGCTCAGTGCGGTCGGGTTTTTGTTTGTGCTTTCAGTTATGGTATAATGTAAATAGTTGTTTTTATATTTTTCAATTTGTATGAAAGAGCCATCATATCGCCAAACATTAGGCCACGCCTGGCAGGTAGTTTGGGAAAATAAAATTTTATGGATACTGGGACTTCTATCTGTTTTTTTGGGGCAGATCGGCTTCAGTGATACGTTTGGCAGGATTTGGTCAATGTTTGATACGACTCTTACGGGCCAAGGATTTTCACTAAGACCGCTGCTTATTTTTGAGCTCACGGGCAGCTTCTGGAATATTTTTGGCCTGGCCTGGCTTATGGTAATTTGCATATCAGTATTTGCGCTATTGATTTTTTTGGCAGTTGCTTCGCAGGGTTCGCTTATTACATATGTGGCTGAGTGGTTTAAAACCGGTAAGCACCAAATTTTGGCCAAGTCTTGGCGCAACAGCGTAAAACATTTTTGGAGCGTGCTGCTGGTAAATATAGTTAGGCAAGCCTTAATGTTCTTACTGCTTGTTGCTTTTGCTTATACCGCTAACTATTTTTTTAATTCAGGTAATTTGGCGCAAGGGTTTCTGTTTGCTCTGGGCGCGGTTTTACTTTTGTTTTTTTCTTTGGTTTTTTCGGCTTTGTGCGTATATACTTTATGTTATGTGTTGCTAGATGGAAAGGGAGTGGTAAAATCTGTTAAAAAAGCCTGGATGTTATTTTCAGAACATTTACTTGTATCTTTGGAAATAGGAGTTCTCTTAATGTTATTAAATTTTTTGTTGATCCTGGCAATTGTAATCGGATCATTCTTTGCTTTCTTACCGGCCGCGCTTATCTGGATAGTGGGTGGTATTACCAATTTGGCGGTTTTAGGCGCGGTAGGTTTGGTGATCGGTATATTTTTACTGCTATTATTTATCGTTTTTTCAGCTGGTTTTTTCAATGCCTTCACTATCAGTGCCTGGGTATTTTTATTTATGAGAATGCACAAAGAAGGGCTTTCCAGCCGGTCTATTCATTTTTTTAAATACTTATTTTCCAGGTAGTTTAATTTCTTACCAGTTATAAGCGAAGCTTTAAATTACGTCGGGCTTCGAAAAAAGAAAATACATTTTCTTTTTTACTCACCCCTAGAAATTATGAGTGATTTTCCTTCTATAAATAGTTTGCTTGGCCAGTCAAAGTCAAAACCTTCCGGAGCGGCTGCAAGTCCTGCGGGCGCCAGTCAAGATGCGGGCAAAAAGTTTGAGAAAAAAATTCATGAAATAGACCTTAAAGCCAAAGAAGAGTTGGTGGCAAAAAATGCCGCCAGTCTTGGTTTGGGGTATATAGATTTATCGGCTTTTCCCATTACCGCCGAAGCGCTTAAAACAATTTCCGAGAAAGATGCTACGGAACAAAAAGTAATTTGTTTTTTTAATGTTCCCGGAGAAATACGGCTGGGCTGCGTGGAGTATAATGACGCGATTAGCGAGCTTGCGTACCAATTAGGAGAAAGCCACCATGCCAACACGCAAGCATATTTAATATCTGAAAATAGTTTGGCCAAAGCCATGAAGCTATATGCCAATTTGCCAGTCATTAAACCGGTAACCAAAGATATTAATATTACCGACGAGGAATTAGAAAAATTTAAATCCGGCGTTATAGATTTTAGAAGTTTAGAAGCTCAGTTTTTAAATGTTTCTATCAGTGATATTTTAACTTTAATAATTGCTTCGGCACTGAAGGTAGAATCATCCGATATTCATGTGGAAGCCGAGGAAAATGGCATCATGGTACGGTATCGTATCGATGGTATTTTGCATGACGTGGCCACCTTGCCCAAAGAACAGTGGAAAAAATTTGTTTCCCGCATAAAACTCTTGGCGGCGTTAAAAATAAATATTACGGATCGGCCGCAGGACGGCAGGGTAACATTAAAACTATCTTCAGGAAGTTTGGATGTGCGTGTTTCCACCATGCCGACTATTTACGGGGAAAGCGTGGTAATGAGAATCTTGCATAGCGGCAGCAAGGGCGTTACGTTTGATGAACTCGGGTTGCGCGGTGATGCGTATGCAAAATTGAAGAAAGAAGTAGAACGACCAAATGGCATGATAATTACCACCGGTCCGACCGGTTCGGGCAAGACCACAACTATGTACGCCATTATGCGCACTCTCAATAAACCGGGGGTAAAAATTATAACTTTGGAAGATCCGGTAGAAATTAAAATTGAAGGCATCAATCAAAGCCAGGTGGATGCCAGCCGCGATTATACTTTTGCCAAAGGTCTGCGCAGTTTGTTGCGCCAAGACCCGGATATTTGTTTAGTAGGTGAAATCAGAGATTTGGAAACAGCTGAAATCGCTATTCAAGCGGCCTTAACCGGACATTTAATATTATCTACCATTCATACCAACAGTGCTTCCGGTACTATTCCACGCTTCTTGTCTATGGGGGTAAAGCCATTTTTGTTGGCGCCGGCCTTGAATTCCGTAATTGGTCAAAGACTGGTGCGAAAAATTTGCTCACATTGCCAGGAAGAAGATAGGCTAACGTCAGAACAAACAGAGCGCGTCATGAAAAATTTGGAAACATTACCCGAAGCGGAAAAAAAGAACGTTGATTTTAAAAAGCTAAAATTTTTTAAAGGCAAAGGCTGTGAAGAGTGTAGTGGTTTGGGCTATAAGGGCAGAATCGGAATCTATGAAATTTTCACCATGAACAAGGAAATTGAACAGGCAATTTTAGGCAGTCAGATTTCTGAGTATGCTATCCAGGAATTAGCCGTAAAAGGTGGTATGGTCACTATGGTGCAAGACGGCTTGCTAAAAGCCCTGGATAAAATTACAACCGTAGAAGAAGTCTTCAGGGTAATTGAATAAAATTCAAGCCAGATTGATTATTTTTGCAAACACCCTCTCGCCTCGCTGTGGCGGGCGAGGGGTTCAGATCTCGTCCCGACGCGAGTCGGGACTCCGATGTGTTGCCAAAATAATCAATCCGGCTTTTTATTTTTCTTTACAGTTTGTTATACTTGTTTCATATGGATTTAACAACCCCTGTTTCAGAGCTCACTCGCGTAGGTAAAACCGCCAGTAAAATACTGGAATCTTTAGGTATAAAAAATATTAAGGATTTGCTGCATTATTTTCCGTTTCGGTATGAAGATTATCGCGCGATTGTAGATATATCGCAGTTGCGTGATGGGGAACTAGTTACGATTTGCGGACAGGTAGAGCTTATAGCCAACAAGCGAAGTTTTAAAACAAAAAGAGTCATTACTGAAGCTTTGGTATCGGACAAAACGGGCAGCGTACGAGTCGTCTGGTTTAATCAGCCATTCATACTTAAAAGTATAAAAAGCGGCGACAGGGTTTATTTATCAGGAAAAGTGAAAGTCGATATGCTGGGCGCGCAACTGGTGAGTCCGGTCTATGAAAAATACAAAAAAGATACCACCCATACGGCAAGACTCGTGCCGATCTATCCGCTCATATACGGCTTAACTCAAAAACAAATTCGATTTTTAATCAGCCAGATTATTCCCCTGGCCGACACAATTGCTGATTGGTTGCCCAAAGATATTATAGAAGCCATGGATTTGGTGCCGCTTGCAAATGCGCTGCGCGGCATACATTTTCCGGTAGATGAACACGATCTACAATTAAGCACAGACAGGTTAAAGTTTAACGAATTATTTTTAGTGCAGATAAAATCGGAGCTTTCCAGGCAGGAAAAGGCTGCTTTGAAAGCGCCGGTTATAATGTTCCAAGAAGAAGAAATAAAAAAGTTTGTGGCATCTCTGCCGTTTATTTTAACCAAAACACAAAAAATTTCGGCTTGGGAAATTTTGCAGGATATTAGCAAGGTTAGTCCAATGAACCGCCTTATTTCCGGCGATGTTGGTTCCGGTAAAACGGTTGTGGCTGCCATGAGCATGTACAATGTTTTTTTAAATGGGTATCAGTCGGTGATGATGGCCCCAACTGAAATTTTGGCCTATCAGCATTATCAATCGCTTATTAGACTATTTAGCAATATTCCGATACGCATCGGGCTGCTTACCCGAAGCCAGAGTCAAAAAGTACACATAACACAATCCGGTAATGGAGAAGATGCTGCCGCAACCAAGAAAAAAATTATTAGTGATATAAAAAGCGGAGATGTTGATATTATGGTCGGTACTCACGCCCTGCTTTCTGAAAGTGTTAATTTTAAAAATTTGGGCCTGGTGATTGTTGATGAGCAGCATCGGTTTGGCGTGGAACAGAGAAAAGAAATAAAAAATAAAGCCATTCGTTCAAAAGGCAAAGGCAAGTCGGCTCATTTTTTGAGCATGACAGCCACGCCTATTCCAAGATCGCTCGCCTTAATGGTGTATGGTGATTTGGATGTTTCCATAATTAGCGAGTTGCCGCCCGGACGAAAAAAAATAATTACTAAATTGGTTGAACCGCTTAGTCGTGATAAGGCCTATGGGTTTATTCGTGACCAGGTGAAGCAGGGAAGACAGGTATTTGTAGTCTGTCCTTTAATAGAGTCAGATTCTATGGCACAGTTCCCAAATAATAATTTGGAAAAGAAGAGTGTTTTAAGCGAATACGAAAAATTATCCAAACAGGTTTTTCCTGATCTGCGGGTGCAGTATTTGCACGGCAAACTGAAGGCAAAAGAAAAAGAAGAAATTATGGTTCGGTTTAAAGCGGGTGAGTTTGATATTTTGGCCACAACTTCGGTGATTGAAGTTGGTGTGGATGTTCCTAATGCCAGCGTAATGATGATAGAAGGCGCGGAAAGTTTTGGCCTGGCTCAGCTACATCAATTCCGCGGGCGGGTTGGCCGGTCAATTTATCAATCCTATTGTTTATTATTTACGTCCTCTGGTTCGGAAAAATCACTGCAAAGGTTAAAATTTTTTGAAGGAGAGAATAATGGATTTAAGTTGGCGGAGAAAGATTTGGAAATTCGAGGGCCAGGCGAGGTATACGGTACGGAACAAAGCGGAGAAATGAATTTGCGGCTCGCAAAACTCACCGATAGAGAATTGATTAAAAAGGCGCGTGACGCGGCCAAGGTTATAGTTTCGGATTTACAAAAATTTTCTTCAGTCCTGCAACAGGTAAGAGATTGGGAAGTTAAAACCCATTTGGAGTAAAATGTAATAGGTAAGGCTGGAAGTGTTGACTCCTATTTTGTTTTTGTGTATCCTATTGTTGGCAAGGAAATTTTTTTGCCAAAGGAGCTCTTTCACAATGACAAGTTCGAATATCCTTATGCCGACCGAAGCAGAAATCAGATGGTGGGTTTTGCATGTAACACAACATGCATATAACATCGAGTATTTTCTGCAAGAGTTAGGCCTTGGTAGCCAAGATCCGCAGCGACCGCATGATATTGTTGGTTTGGGAAATAAGTTTGAGTGGGAAGTGATGTGCGGCTATGCCATACAGCGACGCGATAGAAGCCGGCAGTTTTTTGAGACACATGTACTGCCATCTCTTAAACGGCATCGATGCCAGCATCATCATGTGATGTGGAATGAACCAAATGAGAGGGCTACGGTCGATGATATGAAGCTTGGTGCGGTCGATGCAGTCTGCTCACTACTTGAGCCTCGGGAGTATCAGGGAGGGGCGCATTCATTTGATCAAGTCTTGGCAATTGTGCCGCGCAATTCTATGCATAAGCAACCGTGGATAATCGAGCTCGTGTCAGAGATGCGTAAGTTGCCGATGCCTCCCATCGAGCGAATCGAATCTCTTAATGAGATACCGAATGTCGGAGTTTCAAGAAACACGCACGATATCGTGCGACAGCGTGTGGAAGAAACACGACGATACCTTAGGGATACATACGGAGCATGCGTTTGATTCTAAGGACTCCAATGAGTCCTTCTGCTTTTCCGGGCTATTTTAATATCTGCTCAACTACTTCTTTTACATTCTTTACCTGTGCAATTTTTAAATCAGAAGTTTTGACTATGTTTTGGGAAGAGGGAATAACGGCAAATTTAAATCCCATTTTTTTTATTTCATTTAATCTTTTTTCAGTTTGGGGCACAGGTCTGATTTCTCCTCCCAGTCCTACTTCTCCAAAAGAAGCGATTGTCTTAGAAATAGTTTTATTTTTTATAGCCGAGGCAAGAGCCAAAATTACTGCTAGATCTGCGGCCGGTTCTTCGGCTTGCAATCCGCCCACTACATTTAAGAATATATCGTAAGTTTCTAATGGTAAGCCTGCGCGTTTGGATAGTACGCCCACCAACACTTGTAAGCGGTTTAAATCAAATCCCGAGGCTCGGCGTTGCGGATAGCCAAAGTTGGTTTTGGTGACTAATGCTTGGATTTCTACCAGTACCGGCCGGCTGCCTTCCATAAGGCAAGTAACGGTAGAACCCGGCACGGCATCTCCGCGTCCGGCCAAAAATATTTCCGAAGGGTTTTTGACTTCTTCTAGGCCATGGCTTTCCATAGAGAATACGCCGATTTCGTCGGTGGCGCCAAAACGATTTTTGGTGGTGCGTAAGATTCTAAATATATGATATTTATCTCCTTCCAAGTATAAAACCGCATCTACCAAATGTTCCAAAGTTTTGGGGCCGGCCACGCCGCCGTCTTTAGTTACTTGGCCGATAAGCACAATAACCTTGCCGCTTGTTTTGGCTAGATCTAGTAATTTGGTCGTGCAAGCTCGCACCTGATTTATATTTCCAGCTTCACCTTCAACTTCAGATGCCTGTATAGTTTGAATTGAGTCTATGATTACTAATTTGCATTCCTTGTTCTGTTTTATAGTTTCAATAATATTTTCAACGGCTGTGGCATTGCCAAGCTTTAGTGTCGGCGCGGAGATGTTAAGGCGCTCGGCGCGCAACTTTATTTGTTCTACCGATTCTTCGCCAGATATATATAAAGAATGGGGGAGAATCGCGGCCAGCTGCAAGGCCAGTGTGGATTTACCGATACCCGGTTCGCCGCCGAGTAAAATAAGAGAACCTGGTACCAGGCCCCCTCCCAGCACCCTATCTAGTTCGCCAATGTCCGTGGTTATTCGTTTAAATGCTTCTTTATTAATATTTTTTAAATCCGTAGTTTCAATTGGCGCGTAATTATTACTTGTATCTGTGTTTGATTTGGCAGGTTTTTGGCTTTGAATAATCGTACCCCATTTTCCACACTCCAAACATCGGCCAGTCCATTTTGCATACTGAGCATCGCAGTTGGAGCATGTGTACATGATAGAAGTTTTCGACATAAGCGCAGGGCAGGGTTTATTTATGAATATAAATAAATGATGGTTTTTTGATTTCAATTTTTCTTACGCAAGTGAGTGTTTTTGTGGCGTCGGAATAAAAACTACATCCTTGCACAGCCTGGTCATTTTGAGGGTTAAGAATTTGATCTTTAGTCATTTTTACAATCGCGCTATTTATTTTTGGATTACCACCCGGATCGTTTATGTTAAATGTCTGGCCGCCATCACTGCTTCCGGTAATAACCATATAATGACCCGAATAGGTCTTAAGTTTATTGTCTCCCGTATAACCAACGCAAGGGTGGCAATTAAAAATTATAGGGATATTTTGTGTCGCCAAAGTTAAAGCCCGATCTCTGTTTATGTATGGCTCAAATTTTAGATCGGACCATTGGCCTTGGCCCCAAGCTTTTTGTATCTTATCTGCACTTATCATGGCCCCCGTACATCCCAGTGAAAATTGAGCCGTATCAATAGGCGTAACGTCCTTTCCTAAATATTTTAGGATCATCGCCATTGAGGTCGGGCCGCAGCCTCTTTCTTTTATAGTAGCAAAACCTTTTGTGCACTTACTAGTATCAAAAGGCCATTGGGGCTCGTCGCCCGGTTTTAGTTTGGCCCACCTAGGATCATATTGTCCAAAATAAGGAACCTGTCCTGTTCCGGGAGCGTCGCTAACGTCGACCTCATCTTCATAAGAAGGAGAAACTTCCAGCTCCTGTCTTTCTACGATTTTAACCTTTAACGCGTTAAATTCAGTTGTAGCCGGATTTATATTATATAGAATTGCAAACGAGCCCCAGGCAATCAGCAGGCCTATTACCGCTTGGCCTATTTTTTTGTAGGCCGCATTTTTTTGTTCGCCGCCGCCTGATGTAGTAATTCGTACACCCTGTAAAATAATTGTAATTACGGCCACAATACTGACAATGGCAATGCCAAATTTGTATAAGGTGCCAATTAATTCCGGGATCCAGGGGATATAATAAAATGTGCCTGTTTCATCGCTGTTTGACACTACTCTGCTTAAGTTTAAGCCGGGAATATTAATTTCCAGTGTCGGCCTTTTTCCTTTTAAGTCAACTTCCCACCAAAGCAGGCTCGGTTGAGAATAGGTAGTAGCTTCGTTAGTCTGGGCATTTGCCGGGGGTACGCCCAACCAGAAGCTGAGAGCGAAGACAAATAAAAGAATTGTTTTGACGGATAACTTGGACATAATATTAAAACCACCTCTTATTTTTTGATAAAACTTTCTAGCATCTCACGCAGGTTAATATCAGCTTCGATATTGATAGCTTTGTTGTTTATAAAAATTGCCGGCAGGGATGGAATGCCCAAGTTTTTTGCCAGTTCTGTTCCTGCGGCCACAGCTTGTTTGGTTTGATCGCTTTGCAAGCATGTTTCCCAGGCCGCCATATTTAAATTCATTCCTTGGATGATTTTTTTGAGTGTAGATTCGGATATATTGCCGGTTCCCACCGTATCAACAAATTGCCAAAACTTTTTTTGATCTTGTTTAGCCACGCACCATCCGGCTTGATGAGTTAAAGATGCGTCTTTAAATAACAGTCTTGGCTGTGGAGCGTCTTTCCAGATAAGGCGCATCTGTTGCGGATATTTAACAACCGCTTCTTTTATGGTCATATGGAATGATAGGCAGTCTTTACAGTTAAAGTCCATAAATTCAACTATGGTAATAGGCGCTCCCGGGTTGCCCAAAATTAAATCAGAATCAGAGGGGGGAATGAAAGTCGCATTTTCTGAAATCAGAGCCGTAGGGGTTTGATTAATGGTAATTTGTTTGCTGCGATTAATTTGTAAAAAAAATAAAAATCCGGCAAGAACTGTCATTGCTAAGAGTAAAATGTAAAATTTTTTATGATGCATATTTTTAGAGCTGCGATTCAAATACGCCCGTTTTATTTAAATCGGTAAAGACCACTTTGTTATCACCGGCATCGTAGAAGATGTTGCTAATATTATAATTACCATCGAGAGCAATCGGTGTTTTAAGACCGGTTTTTAAATCTATCTTGAACAGATCGTCGGAATTAAAGCTGGCTACCGATCTTGATAATCCGGCGCCAGTGGGCAGATCTCGCGGAACGGCGCAGAAAATAGTGTCATCATTGCTAAAGGAACATTTATCCGCCCAAGTATTTAATTGCAACAGTCTGCGATTATTGCCAATGCCGTCTCCTTGGCTATCTACAAGCCATAATTCCGGTTTAAAGTCGCTGCGAGAACTGTATACGCTATATAATAATTTATTACCGGTTGTAGACCATTTCGGCAAAAATCCAGCTCCGTCTACGACAGTGGATTTGAAATTTTCTCCATTTAAACCAACAAACAACACTTCCCGTCTCTCTCCGCCCTGAGGAGCGCCGGTCTGAGAAAATGCCGCAACCTGCTGGTTGGGGGACCAGTCTACAATTACTTTATCAGAATTTTCTCCCATCGGTTCAATAAGTTTGGCGCCGGTGCCATCGCTATTTACGGTAATGAGCCAGCGATTTGTCGGGTCTAGGCCCAGGCTTTTGGCAGCAATTTGATTGCCGTCACCGGAAAAAGAAAATTCTTCCCAATGTTTGGGGAGCGTTACTTGTTTACTAGTATCAAAATTATAAACGATTTTGGATTTATCAGGGTATTCTATGACGGCTTGGTTTTTATTTTTTGCCCAGGTAATTTTTTGAGCACTGTAAAATACCTGATTAGACAAAGTTTTAATTTCACCGGTCGGGGTGATTCTATAAAATTTTCCATCATTATTGTTGTAATAGCGAAAATCTCCGCCATTGCTCAGTGAAGGGTATGTCGCAGTTTCGGATAAAACCTGGTTGGTGGTTATTGGTTTGTAATAAGCCGGAGTGGTAGATTGAATAATGCCGGAAATTGGCAAAATTTCTCCGCCCGGGCCGGTTATGACACCCGTAGTGGTGGCTGGCCTGGTGCCGGATCCGGGGAGTTGTCCAGTGCTGGTTTCCGTAGTCGGGGGAGGGGTGATACCCGGACCTAGTTGGCCGGTACCTACAAAAAAGTAATAAAGACCATAAGCCATAAGACCGGCTATAGCCAGCAAACCCACAATTAAGGCGATTCTCTTGAGAAGAGACATAGAATTCAGTTAAATCCTAATGATAGGGAGACTATTAATAGTATATCATAAAATCAGCGGCGAAGTTAGCGTCTGTTCATCATCTGTTGTTCTTGTTTTCTCAGATCTTTTCTTTGGTTTTGTCTGGCTACGATTTGTTGCAATTTCATTAGTTGCGCCCGCCAGAATTGTTGTTGTTTCTCCAGTTTTTCTATCATGTTAATAATTTGATTAGTCATTTTCCCTTTAAATAGGGGAAACTTGCCGATAAAGAACAGTATGCCCAGAAAAGTTATCCAAATGGGGGATATTAAAATTATAATGATTGGAAGAATAATTGTTTCTAAAGTTTTAATTGTCATTTGCAGACAAGACCATCTGTCTACAAACGCTGCGTCCATAAAGGCCGTAAAAAGTTTGAAGGCTTTAAGAGTTCCAATAAGGCTGGTAATTGCCGTAAGCGCGACAGTTAGACCAGCAATTCTGGCCTTGAAGGATCCGTGGGTGGCTTGTTTTTTTAAGGTTTCAACCAAATTATCCACCAGGAATGTTATATTTGGCTTGAAAAAAGATAAAAATCTTTTAGTTCTGGTTTGTTTAAATCCATTAAGTTCGTTTATCAGCTGGTCTGCTTCCTGATCCAGCTTTTGTTCTTGCATTTTTAACTGCATAAGCATGCTTTGTCTTTGCGAGGCCATGGCCGCAGCGGTCTGTGTTTGCTGGTCTGGAGCCAGCTGTGTTTGCTGGGGTTCTGGTTTTGGAGGCTGCTGGTAATTTTGTTCAGGAAAGCCTAAGTCTTCATCTGTTAAAGCGGCATCTTCCGGTTCGTCATTTTCTTCATTATTTCCCAGATTTTCTTCAGGTTGATCTTCTTCAGTCGGAGCGGCTATTTTTTCTTGGGCTGCTTTACGAGCGCGATTGGCAGCTAAAAAATTTGCCACCCCAGCTTCTGTTTGTGATTTTGGAATGATAATTTTTTTGGGACTAGAAGAGCGGCGTCGGTTTGTTGAACCGCCAAGCCAAGGGTTAAATGTGTTTGATCCAGCCTCCCCGGGGTTTAGCTGCTGTCCCTCCATATAATTTTAATTTATGGCCAATTTATTTTCTTGTAAAACAAGTTTATGTGAAGATTTAGTTTTGTTTTGCAGGATCCGCCGGCCGATAATTTTTTCAACATCTTTTCGGATTCGTCTTCTGATTTCCCGGGCCGTATGCTGTTCCGGCATTTGACCGACAAACCATTCAAATATTTTTTTGTCTGAGTTTATTTTGGTGCGATAGGCTTCCAGCTGTTTGTTGAGCTCGTTTATTTCCAGGGCGGCAATTTTGGCCAGATCATCTTTGTTTAAGGTATTAAATACAAAAACTTGGTCAAGCCTGTTTATAAGTTCGGGAGAGAAAAACTCTTTCAGTTTGGCGGTAATTTGTTTTTTATTTTCCGCGTAATTTATGGCTTTATCAAAACCGATTTGTGATTTTTTTATCTCTTCGGCGCCCAGCGACGTAGTTAAAATAATTGTCGCGTGCTTGAGCGACACCATTCGGCCGGTGGAATCGGTAATGGATCCGTTTTCCAAAATCTGCAGTAATAATTTGGTAACATCTTTATGCGCTTTGTCTACTTCATCAAAAATAATTACGCAGTGCGGATTCATCTTCACCCGATCGGTGAATTGGTTTGTTTCTTTATAACCAACATAGCCGGCAGGGGAGCCAAGCAGTTTTGAAACACCGAAACTCTCGTTAAATTCACTCATGTTTAAGTGAATAAGGGAATTTTGGTGCGGATAAAGCGCCCGGGCCAGAGATTTGGCCAATTCGGTTTTACCCACGCCGCTCTCGCCGGCAAACAAAAATGAAGCCAGCGGGCGGTTGGGGCTGGAAAGTTCCAGCTGTGATTGCAATATTACCTCCGATACTTCCCGCACCACGTCATCCTGGCCAATAATATATTTTTTCAGTTCGGCTTCCAGATCGGACAGTTCTTTTTTTTCAGAAAACAATGTATTTTTTATCGGCGCGTCAATCATGTTCGCTAGTTGGACGGCGATATCCCGCTCAGTTATAAGAATTGATTTTTGGTTCGTTTTTTTAGCGCCGGTTTTTTCTTCCAATGATTTTATTTCTTTAGCCAGTATTTTTTCTTTCTCTTTTAATTTTACGGCCTCATCAAAATGATCGTGGCTGGCCGCCGCTTCTTTGTCGGTAATGGTTTGCTGCAAGTCTTGTTTAAGCTTCCACAGCTTGGACTTAGCGGCGCTGGTTTTTATGGTGAGTCGTTTGGCCGCCGCAGTTTCGTCTAGCAAGTCTATGGCTTTGTCGGGCAGTAATTTATTGGAAATATAGCGGTCGGCAAGCATCGCGGCTTTGGTGATAGCTTTATCGGAAATTTGCACAGTATGATAATCCTCGTAGTTCTTTTTTATGCCCATCATGATTTTAATCGTATCGGCAACGCTTGATTCCTTCACGTGAATAGGCTGGAAACGTCTTTCCAGAGCCGGATCATTTTCTATATGTTTTTTAAATTCTGTGGGGGTAGTGGCGCCAATACAGCGGATCTGTCCGCGCGCCAAAGCCGGTTTTAAGATATTGCCCGCGTCCATGCTGCCCTGATTGGAACCCGCGCCAACGATATTATGCAGCTCATCAATAAACAAAATTATATCCGGATTATTAGCAGCTTCTTCTATAACTTGTTTCAGCCTGCCTTCAAATTCACCGCGGTAGGCAGTGCCGGCAATAAGCAGGCCCATATCCAGAGCATAGATTTTTTTGTGCAGCAAGGCATCAGGCACATCACCAGCCGCGATTTTTTTGGCGAGTCCTTCTACGATAGCGGTTTTGCCTACGCCCGGATCGCCCAGTAGTATGGGGTTGTTTTTGGTGCGGCGGCACAAAATTTGCATCATGCGTTCAATTTCGCGAGTGCGTCCGATTACCGGATCAATGCCCGATTGCATTTCGGCGCTCGTAAGATCAACGGCAAAAAAATCCAAAACACTATCCTTTTTATTTTTTTTGTTTGCGGCGGCGTAAGAATGGGTATGCGGCATAGTTAAATCTTCGGACAGGCTTTCTTGGATTTGGTCCATAATTTCCGGAACTTTATTTATTTGCGGAAATTGAGAAGCGTTGGTTAAGACAATTTCCAGCTGTTCTTCCAGTTCCTTTTTTTGAACTTTTTTATTTTTTAATAACTGTTCCAAGCGCTCATCTTTGCTGCCGAGCAGCGCGAGCAAGAGATGTTCTGTGCCTAGGTAGTTATGGTTATGTTGCTGAGCGATCACCAAAGATTTTTCTAACACGGCTTTTGAACTTGCCGAAAAGGGGAATAAACTAATTTTAAGTTTTGCTTCCGGCAATGTTTTAGAGCCGGTAAGGCCGGCTTCAATGGTTTTCGTGTCTAAATGATAACGATTTAAGACTTCACTTGCCATTGATCCTTTTTGCATAGATAGGGCAAGCAAAAGATGGGTCGGTTCTACCGAATTATTTTTAAGGTCCGTGGCAATGTTTATGCTGTTGATCAGGACCTCTCGTAAATTAGTTGAAAAGCGGTCAATTATGCTCATAAAAAATGAGTTATTATTGCTGTTTTTTTTATTGTAATATATACTAAATTGACCGTTAAGTCAAAGAGTTTTTACTATATATTTGCTATGAAAATTGCTGAGCATATATTTAAAACATACGATATTCGAGGCCTGTATCCAGAAGAGTTAAACGAAGACGTGGCCTACCGAACCGGCCGGGCGTTTGCGGAATTGATTAAGAAGGAAATACCTCGTTCCGATATTACGGTGGCCGTGGGCCAGGATATGAGAATCTCCTCGCCAAGTCTGTTTGAAGCGGTGGTAAAAGGCATTACCGATCAAGGGCTAAGCGTGGTGGATATTGGGCTTGTTTCTACCCCTACATTTTATTTTGGCGTCAGTTTTTATGGGTATGATGCCGGGCTGCAGGTTTCGGCGTCCCATAATCCGGGGAAATATAACGGGTTTAAAATGACGCGAGCAAACGCTGTGCCGATTAGCGGTGATACCGGTATTTTGGAAATACGGGATATGGTGGTTAAAAATGAGTTTCCGGAAGTGGAGAAAAAAGGGTCGGTATCCAAACGCGAGGGAGTGCTGCCAGAGCAAATACAATTTGCTTTAACGTATGTCAATAAAGAACAAATTAAACCGTTTAAAATCGTAGTTGATACGGCCAACGGCATGGGCGGGCCGCTGGTGGAAGAGCTGTTTAAATTTTTGCCGTGCGAACTTATAAAAATGTATTTTGAGTTGGATGGAAATTTTCCTAATCATGAAGCCGATCCGTTAAAGGACGAGAATAATGAAGCCTTGCAGAAAAAAGTCGTGGAAGTGGGCGCGGATTTTGGCGTGGCGCTTGATGGCGACGCGGATAGAATATTTTTTATAGATAACACCGGTAAGACAGTTGAGCCAGCCATAGTGCGCGGCATACTCGCCCAGATTTTTTTGCGCGATAATCCCGGGGCGAAAATTTGTTATGATATTCGCCCTGGAAAAATTACTATAGACATGATAACCGAAGCCGGCGGCGTGCCGGTAGTAACCAGAGTCGGCCACTCGCTCATTAAAGAAAAGATGCGTGAAATTGATTCCGTGTTTGCGGGTGAGTCATCCGGACATTTTTTTGTGAAGATGCCGCACGGGACTTTTGAAGTGCCGGAAATTATCACGCTTAAAATACTTGAAGAACTTTCACGAAGCGGTCAAACAATGCGTGAATATGTGCAGCCGCTAGAGCGATATATTCATTCTGGAGAAATCAATTTTGCGGTTACAGACAAGGCAGCCGTGTTTGCGAAATTGAAAGAAAAATATGGGCAGAATTTGCAATATGATTTTGACGGCCTTAGTTTTACCTGGCCCGATTGGTGGTTTAACGTCCGCGCGTCAAATACGGAAAATAAAATGCGTTTGAATTTGGAATCAACCAGTGAAGAAGTGATGAAAGAAAAAACAAAAGAGGTAAGCGAAATAATTAAATCTTAATTTTAATTATATGCCTAAAAAATCCAACATGCCGACCAGCCCTGCTGTTCACTGGTTGGGCAAAAAAGTGAGCTCGACCAGGCAAAATCAAGAAAATGAGAAAGATGAGTTGTATAACAGGCGTTTGCAAATCGCGACCAGAATAAAACAGGCAAGTTTAAAACCAAAAATGTTTTTCAAAGCTAATTTGGAAGATGATTTGCGCGTTTTTGAATATGTCGTGCAGAAAATTGACCGGCTTTCGGGAGAAGTATTTTTAAAAAATGAACGTGGCACGGTACGAAAACTTTCGGTATTTGATAAGCTTTTTGGGCCTAAAGCAGAGACGCGGACTCGTTAAGCCATCTCCCTTAACTTTTTTATACGGTCTTCTATCGGCGGGTGAGTAGAGAAGAAACTGGCAAATTTTTTTCCAGAAAAGGGGTTGGCAAAAAATAAATGCGCCGTGGCTGTGTCTGCTTTAATCATTGGTTGATTTTGCGCGGCGATTTTTTCTAAGGCCTTAGCCAAACCTTCGGGGTAGCGGGTAAGCAGCGACCCGGAAGCATCGGCCAAGTATTCGCGGCGTCTGGAAATTGCCAATTTTATAATTTCAGCTACCACCGGAGCTAAAATGCCAAAAAATAATCCGACAATCATAAGTATTACTCCGGCATTGCCATTGTCGCGGTTGCGCCGGCTGGACCTGATAGTATGAAAAAATATATTGGAAAGCATGGAAATCGCGCCTACCAGCACTACCACCAAAGTCATAAATCTGATGTCGTAATTTTGCACATGCGACAGTTCGTGAGCCAATACGCCTTCTAATTCTTCGTTGGTTAATTGCTCCAAAGCGCCGCGAGTGACGGCAATAGTGGCTGTTTCCGGATTACGGCCTGTGGCCAAAGCGTTTATGGCTGAATCTTCAATAATATAAATTTTGGGCGCGGGCAGGCCGGAAGTAATACAAAGATTTTCTACCATTCTATAAAGATAAGCATTTTCTTCTTTGGTAATCGGTTTGGCGCCGGTAGACCACAAAGCGATTTTGTCTCCTTTAAAATATGAAATAAGGGTCATGCCAAAAGAAAATCCAACGGCAAAAAGTACGCCGCCGTAATTGCCAAGGCCGCTGGATATATCAAAAAGATAACCTAAGCCGATGATGATAAGAATAAACACCATCATTAGCGCCACCGATTGTCTTTTATTGGAGGTTATTTGAGAGTACATATTTATTTTGTAGCTGCTATTTCCATTTCAGCTTTATTTTTTTTCGTGTCTATTTCTATAAAAATTAAAGGCCAGACAGGTCCAGTAAAATTTTTGTTTTGGTACCAATGACCGACTAAATTTTTGGAGCCTAGTAAAGGTTGGTTGTGGGGTTCGTCCTGTAAAGAGAGGTCAACATATTTCGCCACGCCTGTTCTTAGGGAGTACAATATTATATCGGATGGTTTAACGCCTGATTTAAGAGCTTGGTTATAAGGTTCAAATAAAATTTTTTTGTGTGGTGGTAAATCTTCAGGGAGATATATACCGTATTTGCCCTCGGCTTCAATTTTTTTGCGCATATTTTCAAGTGCCTGGGCATTTGGATTAGCCGCTTCTCTATATAAATTATCAGCTCCTTCGTGTTTGTTCATATTATTATAACTCTGTTTTAACACCATTTTTTGTAATTGATACTACATCAAATACATTATCGCTATGATAATAAGATACTTGTAGCGCGTTTTCCTTACCTGCGTCTGCCCAGGAATATATCGTTGTTGGTATGTTTTCTATAATAAAAGTATCATCGTGTAAATCCGACTTGTAGTTAAATTTTAATATTCCAAGTTCTTTAGAATAAAAAATTATATCTTCAGGCTTAAACTGTTCTGCTTTCTTTATTTTCATTGCATCCAAAAAGTCATTAAGAACAGTAAATTCATCGCCTGGTCTTAGATCTTTGGGAATTTGTAAGCCAATCTTATCCTCCTTTGCAATTTCTCGCTGCATCTCTTCCAAGGATTTTTTTATGACGAGATTTTCGTGCCGCTCTTTTTTATCCATAAACTAGAATTTCACCTGTACATTTTGTTTTTCACCTTCGGCGGCTTGGAAGAATTCGTATTTTGTAAATCCTAAAGAGTTGGCGATAAGGTTGGTAGGGAAGGTTTCAATTTTAATATTGAAGTCGCGCGTATTGCCGTTGTAGAAGCGGCGGGAAGCCTGTATTTTATTTTCGGTGTCGCTAATTTCATCTTGAAGTTGCAAGAAGTTTTGGCTAGCTTTTAGGTCTGGGTAATTTTCGGTTACGGCAAACAAAGTTTTTAAGGTGCCGGAAAGCATGTTTTCGGCATTTTCACGTTCTTTTAGAGTGGCATTTTTGTTGTCGTGTACAGCCATGGCCGCAGTGCGGGCTTCGGTAAGTTTAACCAAAGTTTGCTGTTCGTGAGTCATGTAGCCTTTTACTGTTTCTACTAAGTTTGGGATAAGGTCGTAGCGGCGTTTGAGCTGGACATCTATATCACTAAGAGCTTCGTTTACTCTGTTTTTGCCGCGGATTAATCCGTTGTATACGGCAATTAGCCACACAGCTACCAAGGCTAAACCGGCGAGAATTATATATAGGGCGGACATATATGTTTGTTATTTATGAATTAAGCAGTGCCTATTGGCTTTTTTATGCAGATATTATATGATATGCGAAGTGAGTGATAAGTAAAAATTAATTTTTACTTATCCGAACGAGAATATCATATACCTTAGTATATGATATAGCTATAGAAAATACAAGGTTTTGAACTGGTTTATTTAATTTACAAATTTTATGGTAACTCTGCTTATTTTTATCGCCGTTCTGGCCGTACTCGTCATCTCCCATGAATGGGGTCATTTTGTGGTTGCGCGCAAAAGCGGCATGAAAGTCTATGAATTTGGCTTTGGCTTTCCGCCGCGACTTTTTGGCATACAAAAAATAAAAGATGAGCAAGGTAACAGTAAATGGCGTTTTATCTGGGGCCGAAAAGCAGATGAAGAAGCGGGGGAAACCGTATATTCTTTTAATATTATTCCGCTGGGCGGCTTTGTGCGTATTAAAGGCGAAGACGGCCAGGAAGTTGGGCCAGACAGTTTTGCGGCGCAAAAAGCCTGGAAAAGAGCAGTTACGTTAATGGCCGGCGTTGGCATGAATATTGTTACGGCTTTTATTTTACTTTCGGTTGGTTTTATGATCGGCGCGCCGCAGGCCGTAGATAGTTTGCCCCCAGGCACTACCGCGGAAAATAGACACATAGAAATTATAGAATTAATTGCGGATAAGCCAGCAGCCGCAGCCGGTCTGCAATCCGGCGATATTATCGTAAGTTTAGATAATCTGCAAAATCCGAGCGTGAAAGCTATGCAGGAATATGTAGATGCTAATAAAAATAAAGATATAAAAGTTACAGTGAAACGAGGAGATAACACTATAGAAAAAAATATTCGCCCGTTTGTATATGAAGATACCGGAAAAGGCGGTTTGGGCGTAAGTCTTATAGAGGTCGGGCTGGTACGCTATCCGTGGTATAGGGCTATTTATTACGGCTTGATCATGACCGGATTGTATTTAAAAGAAATTTTGTTTTCATTTTATTATCTAATTTCCGGATTATTTGCCGGCGCGCCGGTGGGTGAATCTTTGTCTGGCCCGATAGGCATAGCGGTCATGACCGGTAAAGTCGCCAAATTAGGATTTAGTTACTTGTTAAATTTTATGGCTTTGTTATCGCTTAATCTGGCTGTGTTAAATGCCTTGCCCATCCCGGCGCTTGATGGCGGAAGGCTGCTATTTTTGATCATCAGCAAACTTAAAGGCAAGCCGGTTGAACAGCGGTATGAACAGATAGCGCATGGAGTTGGATTTGTACTATTAATTTCTTTGGTTGTGTTAATCACCGTAAAAGACCTGGGGAATTTTAAAGGATTGTTTGTTAGTTTATTTCAAAAAGTGATCGGATCATAATATGCAGGATAAGTTACAACAAATAAAAACCGAAGCCTTGCTGGCGCTTAAATCCGTTAAGGATAAGATTCAGCTGGAGGAATTGGAAATTAAGTTGTTGGGCCGCAAAGGCGGGCAGCTTACCGAACTTCTTAAAGGATTAAAAGATTTAAGCGAAGATGCAAAGCGAGAGGTGGGGCAGCTGGCCAATGAAATAAAAAAAGATATTGAAAGCGCGCTTGCAAAAAAGAAAACTGAGTTTGTGCAGCAAGAAATGGCGGGGTTATTGGAAAAAGAAAATTTAGATATCACGCAGCCGTCCTTACCGCCGAAAGTGTTGGGACATTTACACCCCAATACTATTATCCAAAATGATTTGGAAGATTTATTTACTTCCATGGGTTTTATGGTTTTGGATGGGCCGGAACTAGAAAGCGAATATTACAATTTTAGCGCCTTAAATATTCCGGCCGACCATCCGGCGCGCGATATGCAGGATACTTTTTATATAAAAGGCCATAGCGATTGGGTGATGAGAACGCACACCTCGCCGATGCAGGTGCGGGCCATGCAAAAATATGGCACGCCACTGCGAATGATTGTGCCGGGGAAGTGTTTCCGCAACGAAGCAACTGACGTGCGCCATGAACACACATTTTATCAGTTAGAAGGAGTGGTCGTGGATAAAGATATAAGTTTTGCCCACATGAAAGGCGTGTTGGAGTCGGTTTTTAAACATATTTTTGGCCCGGAAACTAAAATTCGTCTGCGTCCGAAATTTTATCCGTTTGTAGAGCCGGGAGTAAATGGTGAAGTGACTTGTTACTTGTGCAAAGGAAAAGGTTGTCGTTTATGCAAGCAAACCGGCTGGCTGGAAGTTTTTGGCGCCGGTATGATCCATCCTAATGTGCTAAAGGAAGGCGATATTGATCCAAATATATACCAGGGTTTTGCCTTTGGTTTTGGGCTTACTCGTTTGGCTATGCTTAAATATGGCATAGAAGATATCCGTCTTTTGGAAAGCGGGAATATGAAATTCCTTGAGCAATTTTAGGTTGTCATTCCCGTCGCAGCGGGAATCCAGTCGATATGAATCAACGCAAAAATTATTATGTATATATTTTGGCAAGTAAAAGAAATGGCACTTTATATATTGGAGTAACAAATAGTTTGATCAGACGAATTTATGAACACAAGCAAAATTTAATTGCTGGGTTCACAAAAAAATACGGAGTTCATAATCTAGTTTATTATGAAACTTACGATAGTATAGACACTGCGATTGCCAGAGAAAAAGAAATTAAAAAATGGAGAAGAAAACCTAAAATTGACCTAATAGAAAAAGATAATTTAAATTGGCGTGATTTGTATAAGGAATTAAATCCAGCTTAGCGACTGGATTCCCGCTGCGGCGGGAATGACAAAACATTATATGTTAATAAGTTATCAGTGGTTAAAAAAATACGTTAACCTTCCGGATTCTATTACGGCCGAAGAAGTGGCGGCAAGGCTAAAGGCTAGTACCGTGGAGGTAGAGAATGTTGAATTTCAAGGAAAAAACTTGGAAAATGTTGTGGTCGGGAAAGTTTTGTCTGCCGAAAAACATCCTAATGCCGATAAATTAAAATTATGTAAAGTTGATGTTGGAAATGAAAAGTTACAAATTGTCTGCGGCGGCAGCAATGTAGTGGCGGGCATGTTGGTGGCGCTGGCCAAAGTGGGCGCAAAAGTAAAATGGCATGGCGAAGGCGAATTAATAGAATTAAAACCAGCCAAGATTCGCGATGTAGAGTCCGCCGGTATGATCTGCGCTTCTACCGAAATTGGTTTGGCCGAACTTTTTCCACTCAAAGATGAAAAAGAAATAATGGACATCACTCATCTAAAAGCCAGGCCAGGAACACCTTTAGCACAAGTGTTAGGGTTAAATGATTCTGTTTTGGAAATAGATAATAAATCACTGAGCAACCGGCCGGATTTATGGGGGCATTATGGCATAGCCAGAGAAGTGGCGGTGCTTTTTAATAAAAATTTAAAGGAATATAAAACAGATAAAATTAAGCCAGGTAAGGGGGGCGCAGTTAAAGTAGAAGTTGAAAATACCAAACTCTGTCCGAGGTATGTGGCCGTGGCCGTATCGGGAGTAAAAGTAGGTCCATCGCCGGAGTGGCTGAAAAAAAGTTTGTCAGCTATTGGATTACGTTCCATAAACAATATCGTAGATATTACCAACTTCGTTATGATGGATCTGGGGCAGCCGCTCCATGCTTTTGACGCGGCAAAAGTTGTCGACACTACGATTGTGGTTCGCGCCGCCAAAGATGGTGAGGAATTTATTACCCTTGATGGCGAGAAAAGAAAACTAGATTCTTCCATGCTTATGATTGCCGACCAGTCAAAGGCCTTGGCCATTGCCGGAGTAATGGGAGGCTTGGACAGTGGTATAACCGACCAAACTAACACGATTATTTTTGAATCAGCTAATTTTGATGCTGCTTCCATACGCCACACTTCAACCAAACTTGGGCTGCGCAGCGACGCTTCGGCTCGATTTGAAAAAAGTTTAGATCCAAGTCTTGCCATGCCGGCTTTACAAAAAGCCGTAGAATTAGTGCTGCAAATTTGTCCCGGAGCAAAAGTAGCCGGCAAAGTTGTGGAAGCGTCAAAGTTTAGCGTAAAACAAGGTCCGATCATGCTAAGTATGGGTCTCTTGGAGAAAAAAATCGGGACAAAAATATCTAAAAAAGAAGTAGAAAGAATTTTGACTCAGCTTGGTTTTGAGGTAAAGAGCAAAGGTGAAGGATTTGCAGTTAAAATTCCCACTTGGCGCGCCACTAAAGATATTTCCATTGCCGAAGATTTGGTGGAAGAAATCCTGCGTATGTATGGTTATGACAAGATAGAATCGTCGCTGCCAATGTTTGCCATAAACCCTCCCGAAGAAAATAAATTGAGAAAACTGGAACGGGAAGTAAAAAATATTTTGGCAAATTCTTTATCTTATACCGAAGTCTATAATTATTCTTTTGTTAGCGGCGAGCAGATAGCAAAAATTGGGGACGATCCCGCAAAGTATATTGCTTTAGATAATCCGCTTTCAAAAGAAAAACCATATTTGCGCCGATGCCTGCTTCTTAATTTGCTGGAAAATTTAGAACAGAATCAAGCAGGAAATAATACGTTAAAGTTATTTGAAATTGGCAGCGTGTTTCGCGAAGAAGACTCTGGTTTGCGTACAGAATCTAATAAAGACAGCTTGTTGCCTGGACAAGATACCTGGTTTACGGCTGTGTATATGGAGAAGAAAAATAATACGCCTTTTTGGGCGGCCAGAGGCGTGGTAGAAACACTGTCAAAAACTATATTGCCCGGTATTGTAGTTTCTAAATCCGGCGCAGACGGCTTTGCCAGACACCCATCCCGTTCGGCTGGACTTATGATGGGAGAAAAAAATGTGGGATCTTTATATGAGTTACATCCTAAAGTAGGGAGCAATTTTGGATTGGAAGGACGGGTAGGAGTAGTAAAAATAAATTTAAGCTTCGTGGCCGATCTGCAACAATTTGAAACAACATATGCGCCAGTACCGGCATTTCCGGCTGTGGAAAGAGATTTAGCGATTATCGTTAAAAAGAACATAGCCCACCAAGATATTTTGTCAGCGTTATTAGGAGCCGATCCGCTGCTTCAGTCCGTTAGTTTGTTTGATGTATACGAGGGCGCAAATGTTAGCGCGGAATACAAAAGTATGGCCTACCATTTTATTTATAGAAATAATGAGCGAACTTTGGTAACTGAAGAAGTGGAAAAAGCCCATCAAAAAATAATTGATATCTTAAAAAAGAGTTTTAACGCCGAAGTACGGTAAATTTTCTTGACACAAATTTCTGCCAGTGAGATAATAGCTATATAATTATTAATTTTAATGGAGGGAATATGTTTGAGAATTCAAAAGATATTTTATATCTGGTAATCGCGTTTTGCGTTTTATGGATAACCGTTTTCTTGTGCTGGATGTTTTATTATGTAACCAGAATTTTGAAAAATGCCAATCAAATTGCCGAAGAATTTCGCGCGCGGTTGCAAATCTTAACTGAAACCATAAATTATTTAAGAGGCAAGGTAGAGAGTATCCACAGTTTAGTGAGCATGGCCAGCGGCGGTGTGGCCGGAGTGGTAAAAAGCATGGTAAGCAAAAAGGCCAATGAGTGGATAAGCAAAGGTTCGAATAAGTTCAACTCCGCAGCCAAAGATGCCGTAGACAAAGCCGTAGAAGCTACAGCCAAGAAGATGAAGAAAACTGCTAAAAAAATTTAATGAAATTTAATTAAAAAATACCCTGCAAAAGGGTATTTTTTAACGTTGATTTTGTTTATCCTTTGGGGTAAGATAGGGCCTATAAGAGGGGTAGTTTTAGATATATTTTATGTCAGATTTCGTTCACCTCCATGTCCACTCCCACTATTCTTTGCTTGACGGGTTGCCAAAAATAGATGAGTTGGTTGGCCATGCCAAAAAGCTCGGCTACAAAGCCCTGGCTCTTACCGATCATGGCAATATGTATGGCGCCATTGAGTTTTATGAGGCTTGCCAAAAAGAGGGTATAAAACCCATTATTGGCGTGGAAGCATACTTAACCGCCGGCGATCATTTGGAAAAAAATAACCGAGATGAAAAAGTATACCATCTCGTTCTTTTGGCATTAAATTATACCGGGTATAAAAATCTCATGAAATTGTGTTCGGTGGCAAATCTGGAAGGGCTTACCGATAAGCCGCGTCTGGATAAAGCGCTTCTAAAACAATATCACGAAGGCGTGATTGCTTTGTCATCTTGTGCGGAGGGTGAGATTCCTTGGATCTTACAAAAAGAAGATAATTATGAAAAAGCTAAACGAGTGGCGCTGGAATACAAAGAAATTTTTGGTGAAGAAAATTTTTATTTGGAACTAATGGATTTACCGGCGCTGGAAGGCCAAATGGATTTGAATACCAAACTTATTCAATTATCTAAAGATGCCGGCATACCGCTCGTAGTTACCCGCGACGCGCATTATTTGAATTCCGAAGATGCCGAAGCGCAGGATATTTTAACCTGTATTCGTGACGGCCGAACTTTGGAAGAAGATAATCGTATGAATATGAGCAGCGTGGATTATTCGCTGGCGCCCGCCAAAGAAATTGTTGGCCGCTTCAAACATATTCCCGAAGCAGTTATAAATACGGCCAAGATTGCTGAGCGGGTGGATTTAAAAATAGAATTAAACAAATGGCATTTTCCCGATATTGATATTCCATCGGGCAAAACCGCGGACCAGTATTTGCGAGAGCAGGTTTATGAAAAATTGCCGCAGCGTATTCCCATGACCGAAGAAGTTAAAAAACGCGCCGATTATGAATTAGACATTATTGCCAAAAAAGGCTATTCCCCATATTTTTTAACCGTAGCCGATTATATTGGCTACGCGCGTGAACATAAAATCATGGTGACTACTCGCGGTTCGGCCGCCGGTTCTATTGTTTCTTTTGCTATGGGCATCGTCATGGATAATCCGTTATTTTTTAAACTTCCGTTTGAACGATTTTTGAATCCGTTTCGTCCCAGCCCTCCGGATATTGACGGCGATTTTGCCGATGACAAGCGCGATGAAATGATTGCCTATGTGACCAAAAAATATGGCGCCGATAAAGTGGCGCAGATTATTACTTTTGGTACGATGATGGCGCGAGGCGCGGTAAGAGATGTAGGGCGAGCGCTCGGTTATTCCTATTCTTTTTGCGACCAGGTCGCCAAGATGATCCCGTTTGGCGCGCAAGGATTTCAGATGACGCTTACGAAAGCTTTGGATTTGGAGCCGGAATTAAAAAAATTATACGATAAGAATTCCGAAGCGAGGCGCTTACTTGATCTGGCTAGAAAAGTTGAGGGCTGTGCTCGCCATACGTCTATCCATGCCGCCGGCGTGGTGATTTCGCCTACGCCGCTTACGGATTTTACCCCGGTACAGCTGGAAACCGGCGGCGATAAAGTAGTTACCCAATACGAAATGCATTCGGTAGAAGCAGCCGGAGTTTTGAAGATGGATTTTTTGGGTATCCGCAACCTTTCTATTTTGGGAAACGCCATTGAAATTATTGAAAAAACCACCAATCAAAAAATTGATGTATATAATTTGTATCCATGGAATGATAAGAAGACGTACGAAATGCTTGCCCGCGGCGAAACGGTGGGCGTGTTTCAATTATCCAGTTCCGGCATGACCAGATATTTAAAAGAACTTAAACCAAGCTCAATCTTCGATATCATGGCGATGGTGGCTTTGTTTCGTCCCGGGCCGATGGAGTCCATTCCCAGTTATATCCAAAGAAAGAACCATCCGGAAATGATTGAATATGAAGATCCGCGCATGAAAGAATATTTGGACCAATCACTTGGTCTGATTGTCTATCAAGACGATGTGCTTTTAACAGCCATAAATTTAGCTAATTATAATTGGGAAGAAGCCGATAAATTCCGCAAAGCGATGGGTAAGAAGATTCCCGAAGAAATGGCCAAGCAGAAAGAGAAATTTTATAAAGGCGCCAAGGAGTTTGGCAAATTATCACAGGAAAAAATAGACAGATTATGGGAGCGTATTGAGCCGTTTGCGGCCTATGGTTTCAACAAAGCCCACGCGGCCAGTTATGCGGTGGTGGCGTATCAAACCGCGTACCTTAAGGCAAATTTTCCGGTTCAATATATGACCGCCATCTTGATCGCGGAAAGCGGCGATATTGATAAAGTTCCGGAAGTCATTTATGAATGCGAGAGAATGGGCGTAAAAGTATTGCCGCCTGGCATTAATGAAAGTTTTAAGAATTTTGCCATGATTGCCGGCAAAGACGGTGAGTCGGCGCATATTAGGTTTGGATTAAACGGTATAAAAAACCTGGGAGAAAATATTGCCGAGGCAATTTATCGTGAACGTAAAAATAATGGCGCGTATAAAAATTTACAGGATTTTTTGACCAGGGTGAAAGATAAGGATTTGAATAAAAAATCTTTGGAAAGTTTGATAAAGTGCGGGGCTTTGGATAGTTTTGGCCATGACCGCGGATTTCTGTTCGGCAATATAGAAAACCTTCTGTCTTTTGTGAAACAAATTCGCGAACATAATATGAGTACGCAAAACTCTTTGTTTAGCGGTACGAATATAGACATGTCTTCCAAGCTTAAGTTGGCGGATAAGCCAAATGCCACGGAAGCGGAAAAATTATCCTGGGAGAAAGAATTGCTTGGTTTGTATGTTACTTCGCATCCGTTTAGCAAGTATCAGGAACTAATGAAAGAATCTCTTACGCCGCTTAAAGATTTGTCCGGTAAGCCGCGTAACCAATGGGTGATAGTGGGCGGCATGATAGATGCGGCCAAGAAAAAAATAACTCGCAGCGGCAAGGCCATGATGTTTGCCAAAATTTTGGATACAACCAGCAATTTGGAACTCTTAGTTTTTCCAAAAACATACGAAACCACCAAAGATGTCTGGGTGGAAGGCCAGCCGGTATGCGTGATCGGCAAAACCTCGGAAGACGAAGGCGATGATAAGTTGTTTGTAGAAAAAGCGTATGTGCTTACCCCCGAAAACGCGCCGCTCCTAGCCCGACAGCTGGCTTTAGGAAAAAGCCATGATCCTAAACCGCCGGCTTCCGCTCCAGTGCAGCCTTTTGAAATTATAATTAATCAGGAACAGATAAAATCAAAAGGTGATGCCATTAAAAATATCTTGAGTAAATATCCGGGAGATAAGCCGGTGGTATTAAAAGTTGGCTCCAAAATAATAAAAACTTCGTATCAAGTCGATGATTGTGAAGAGTTGAAAAAGGAGCTGGCGGTTTTGGTTGGTTAGTTTTATTTGGCCAATCTCCAATTTGGGTCAGCCTTTATTTTTTTCCAAGAAGTGTAATCTTTTTGTTTGGCATGATGATATCCGGCCACCGCGATCATAGCGCCGTTATCCATGGCATATTTCATTTGAGGGATTTGAAAATCAGTATCAGGTAAATTTTTATTAATTTCTTCCTGCAGCGTTTGTCGCAGTTTTGGATTCGCACTCACGCCGCCGCCCAAGATGATAGTTTTTGGTTTATATTCTTTGGCGGCTTTCATAGTTTTGCTTACGAGCACATCTATAATCGCTTGTTCAAAACTGGCGCAGAAATCATTTATATTTAAGGAATTTTTATTATCTCGCAGCCAGTAAAGCGCCGAAGTTTTTAGTCCGGAAAAACTAAAATTATAATCTTTGCTATCTATCATTGGTCGGGGGAAATGAATTGCCCGCGTATTACCGCTCACTGCCAATTTAGAAATTTGCGGCCCGCCCGGATAGGGAAGTCCGATAAGTTTTGCGCCCTTATCAAAACATTCTCCGGCTGCGTCATCTATGGTCGCGCCTAGAAGCTTGTATTTACCATGATTTTTCATCAAAATAAGTTCCGTGTGCCCGCCGCTGACCACCAAACATAAAGCAGGAAATTGTATCTCCTTTTTGTCATTCTGAGGTTTTGCCGAAGAATCCCTTTTGTACGACCGAGAGGGATCCTTCACATTGTTCAGGATGACATTGTCGAAATTTTTAATCTGTGTAGAATAAATATGTCCTTCAATGTGGTTTGTAGATACGATTGGCAAATCAGTTATATAAGATAAAGTTCGAGCAGCTTCTACGCCTACCAGTAATCCGGTAATAAGTCCGGGGCCAGAGGTGACGGCGATAGCGTCTGGTTTTGGTTGGTTCTCAAGTACGGCTTCAATAAGCGGTACGATTTTTTCCGCGTGCATGCGGCCGGCAATTTCCGGCACCACGCCGCCATATTTTTTATGAATATCAATTTGCGAAGCGGTTTTTTCGGATAAAACAAAACAACCCTTATCAGAGCAGTCCAGTAGAGCAACCGAAGTGTCATCGCAAGATGATTCAATACCGAGTATTAACATATCGTGTCAGGGGAGAGATTCGAACTCTCGACCTCAGCGTTATGAATGCTGTGCTCTAACCAACTGAGCTACCCTGACTTTTACTCTACAATTAGAGATAATCATACTAAAAATACTCTTCAAAGTCAACCCTGTTAAATTCTTTTATTTACTTCTTATTTCCCTTATGTATAATACATATAGCCGTGGCAGGTGCCTGTAGTTTACAGGCATAAACTACGTAACGCATGGCTAAAGAAAGCGAGGAGTTATGCGCGTTCTTTTTATCGCCATAGGATTGGTTCTTAGTTTGGTTGCAGGTTGTGGCCGCTTCTCGTACATGAATTTGCGCGAACCTATCTATCTGGTAACAGAGGATAGCTTCTTCGCAGGTTGTGAGAAAGATTGGCAGGGCCAGGAACAGTGTCGCGAGTGGCGTCGGGATCAAGTAAAGGCAGGCATTAGTCAGTGGTTCAGGTTTTTCACCAAGAAAACTAGACCCAAGGTGTACATTGTTGGGTCAACTAGTGAAATTCCAAACGGCATGATTAACCGGCCGATTCGTTTGCGAGTCCAGCCGGGTCTTTGCAAAGACCCTGATCCAGGTGAAGCGGGCGCTTGTTACAGGCAGAATTATTTTTGGTCGTCGCCAGAGATGGTATTTGATACAGAACAGCAGATCTTGCAAGCTATGGTAGCTCACGAGTTTGGTCACGCGCTTGGGCTGAACCATTATGAAAGAGCAGGCAAAGATCGCTCTGTTATGTCGGCGGGCGAAGTAGGCGACAATGTGGTCTGGGATGATATAGAGCAGGTGTGTAGGGAACATAGGGAATGCCCGGTTTTGGCAGACGCGGAAGAGTACAAGAATGTTGGATTCGTATATTAGCCCTTCAAGGACCGTTCGTTATCTTGGTCTCGCAATCTTCGGAAAGCGAGACTTGTAGTTTTTATCAAATTTTTAAATGGGTATTTTGGGTAACTTATTGACTTTTGCTTTAAAATATAGTAGAATATTTTCACGTTTATAAAAATTTAGCTATACACGGCCTCATCGTCTAATGGTTAGGACATTGCCCTTTCAAGGCGAAAATACGGGTTCAATTCCCGTTGGGGCTACAAATCGAAACACCTTCATGCAAATGATGGTGTTTTCGTGTAAGGTTACAGGTGTAGTTGTATATGTGGCTACAACTTGTTGCTAGTTAAGGTATATGTTATTCTTAATTTAAGATTTTTAATCAAAATTTTATGAATATGCGCGAAAGAGGAGGTCGTAGACAGAATGAGGCGCAGATGATTAAGGCAGAAATGGATAGTGATAATGAGAAGCATAACCCAAGTTGGGAGGAGTTAGAGAAAGAGGATATTTTAACTAAGCAAAAGGCGGAAGAGGAAAAGTTAAAAACTAAACAAATAGAAGAGCAAAAGATAGAGCGGGAGAAGTTGTTGATTAAACAATTTGAGCAGTTGATAAAAAAATATCTTCAGCTTGTCCAAAAGTATAAAGCTACAGGTGAAATAATTGATGATAAGTTAAAAGATGAATTAATCCAGGATAGCCAAAGTATTTATCAGCAACTACTGAAATCGAAAGGACTGTTTGGTTATAATGGGGATGAATTCCTTTCTCTTCTGGGAAGAGCTTATAAGAACGTGGCAAAGCCAACAGCAGATGAAAAAAATTCCATTCTTTTTGCAAGAAGAAAAGAATCTTCAACTACAGAAGATGAAAATATTATAATTGGCAGGTATGTTGATGAAGGAATGGATTTGTTCTATGGTGATGTGATAGTAGGCTTACCTCATTGATGCTACGTATTAATAAGCTGGAATGGTTTATTGTGACATTATTAGATAGCTAGAATAAAGTTTGCCAAGTGTCTCGATTAACCCTACGGATAAAAAAGACTCCAAATTTATAGGAGTCTTTTTTATTTTAAAATAAACAATTGACGTGTGTTTCTATGTATGTTTAAATTGCCATAATTCTGGCCAAAAGCCAGGCAACAGATTTCAACCAAGCGTACATCGAAAGAAGGCTTGTTATGTCGAGCGACACCTCCCGTTTCCGTCACCCGCTTACGACCCGCTACACCTCGGACGCCATGCAGGCGCTCTTCTCCGAGGACAAGAAGTTCATGACCTGGCACGACATCTGGATCGTGATCGCGCAGATCCAACAGGCCCTCGGGATCCCGATCACCGATGGGCAGATCGGCGAGATGGTGGCGGCACGTGGTCATATCAACTACCCGCTCGCTGCCCGTCTGGAGAAGGAGAAGAAGCACGACGTGGTGGCACATGCCGGGGCGTTCGGGGCGGATTGCCCCAATGCGCAGGCGATCATTCATTACGGCGCGACGAGCTGTGAGGTCACGGACAACGCTGACCTCATCATCATGCGGGAAGCGCTGGATCTGATCTGCGTTTCTATTGCCAAGGTGATCAACCGGCTGAGTCGCTTCGCTGTACAGTACAGCAGCCTGCCAACGTTGGGTTACACCCACTTCCAGGCTGCACAGCTCACCACCGTGGGCAAGCGTGCCTGCATGTGGCTGCAAGATCTCGTGATGGATCTCGCGGAACTGGAACGGCTTCGTGCCGGACTTCGTTTCCGGGGCGCCAAGGGTACCACTGGTACCCAGGCGAGCTTTCTCGAGATCTTTGATGGCAATCACAAGAAGGTGGAAGAACTCGAATCCCGCTTCGCGGCGGCGTTCGGTTTCAATCACATTTTCGCCATCACTGGTCAGACCTACACGCGTAAGCAGGACTCGGTCGTGTTCCATGCGCTCGCCTCGCTGGGTGCCACCATCCACAAGATGGCGACGGATCTTCGCCTCCTCGCCCACGAGAAGGAGATCGAAGAACCGTTCGACAAGGATCAGGTGGGCTCTAGTGCCATGGCCTACAAGCGCAATCCGATGCGCTGCGAGCGTGCCTGCGGCCTGGCCGAACTGCTCATGAAGTACGGTGGTGTCGGCGTTCACATTCACGCTGATCAGTGGATGGAACGTACGCTAGATGACAGCGCCATTCGACGGATTGCCATCGCCGAAGCGTTCCTCCTCGCCGACGCGATCCTTATGATCATGCAGAACGTCTGCGAGGGGCTGGTCGTCTACCCCAAGGTCATCGCACGGAATATTCGGGAGGAGCTGCCATTCATGGCCACCGAGAACTTCATCGTCGCCATGGTGAAGAAGGGTGGCGATCGTGGGAAAGTCCACGAGCGGATTCGTGTCCACAGCCAAGCCGCTGCACGACGAGTGAAGGAAGAAGGGCTCGATAACAATCTCATCGATCTCATCCGGGTTGATTCGTACTTCAGCCCAATCCATGACGAGCTCGATGAGCTCATGAATCCGATCACGTTCATCGGCCGCGCGGCGGAGCAGGTGGATCAGTTCCTGGAGACCCAAGTGAACCCGGCCCTCAAGCCCTACCATCAATGTCTCGGCGGAGCTGCTCAGCTCAACGTCTGATCTGTTCAACTAGTTCGCTTCACCTAACCGTGGTGGGGTGATCTTTCGAGATCTCCCTACCACAGCTTTGTCTATAAAGTTTATGTATAAAGCTGTGGAGATCTCTTCATAATATTAAAAAACACTCATCAGAGTGTTTTTTAATATATAGAATAAAGTTTGCCAAGTGTCTCGATTAACCCCACCATTCCAAAACACCATCATGTAAATGATGGTGTTTTCGTGTAAGATTACAGACGTAACGGGTTTGCTTAAATTTAAGATATTTTCAACTCACCGTGCACTTGACATATATCTAAGATATATGTATAATATATATAGTTAAATTAACTAATTTATACAGTTATGACTACGCAAGTAATCTTTAAAATCGATAAAGCTCTTAAAAATAAAGCCATGGCCAAGGCTCAGCGTGAGGGTATAGCCTTTGCTTCTGTTCTTAAGTTGGCCACGAAAGCCTTTGTTAATGGTGATCTGAACCTAGGTCTGGTTGGTAGTGAACAGTTTAATGTCACCAGCAATAGAGAAATAAAACAGGCTTTAAAAGATATTGCTAAAAATAAGAATCTTTCGTCAGGTTTTTCTTCAGTCAAAGAAGCTAGGAAGTTCTTAAAAGCGTAATGTATGGAAGTAAAATTCCATAAAAATTTTAAGAAAAGGTTTAAAAAGATTCCTGTAAAAATACAGGAGCAGTTTTACCAACGGTTAGAAGTGTTTTTAACAGATAAATTTGATAAAACCTTGAATAATCATTCAGTGGGTAAAGCTTTTCCAGATTGTAAAAGCATCAATGTAAGTGGTGACTATCGAGCTATTTTCCAAGAACAAGGAGATGTGGCTATATTTCTTACCGTCGGCACTCATTCTGAGCTTTATTAATATTTAATTGGGCGTTTTGTTAAAAAGTTTGCCAAGTGTCTCGATTAACCCTACGGCTTTAGAACATGTAGAACCCATGTCTCTGAACAAAAAAGCAACGCAAATAGCGACTGCCTTTTTGTTTTTTAAACATTAGGGTAGGGGGATGGGATCGGTATAAGTATATTGACAGACGGGTTAAATAATGGTATAATTGCCGGTCTGTTTGACAGACAAAGGAGGTCTGCCGTGAAAGAGCGTAAGCATCGGATCATCATCAAGAACCTCGAGGTTACCAACGAGCTCGTGGCCCAGATGACCAAGGATGACCTCGGTCAGATCGAGCTCATCAGCTGGTCGGTCGAAGATGCCTTCCATTTCCACAGCAGAGTGGCCAACGGCGGTGACACTCTGTACTCGCAGAGTATCATCATTGTGTTGGTCACGTACAGGGACTAACGTAGGTCGCCGCATAAGTAGGTGGAGCAATCATCAGTACGAGATCTCCCATCACAGCTATATTCATAATTATTTTATGTATAAAGCTGTGGAGATCTCTTCATAATATTAAAAAACACTCATTAGAGTGTTTTTTAATATCTGGAAAAAAGTTTCCCAAGTGTCTCGATTAACCCTACACTTTTCAAAATCCGCTAACCATAGCGGATTTTGTGTTTATCATGTTGACATAGAGTGCAATTTATGCTATATTATTTTGTTCTCCTTCGGAGAGCCTGTCTCTGTGTGGGACAGTCAGGGTAGCGCATAAAAATTTATAAAACAAAGCTATGAGTAGTAGGCCCCCTGTCTAATTAATTTGGGGCTAAGTAAACGAACTATTTTTGTTTGTAGAGCGTTGCCAAAACCATCAGAACAACCATCTACCCCCTAAGTTTGAAAACTCTGGGGACTTGCCGAATGAGGTGCGTCATGATGTTTGCTCCATGTTACCTTGCGGACAAATTCGGTGGTGGATTCAACGCCACCGAGCAGGATCACTGGCTGGTCGTACGCGGCCTGCTCATCATGTGGATCCGGGATGCTAATCCCGAAGGGGATTGGTACCAGCATCTCTCTCGTGCGGTCAACGAGACGAACCGGGTTCTTCGGTTGCTGGGTGTTCCAGACCCCAAGAAGGCTCTCCGTCCGTCCGCCGAACTGTTCGGCCACTACCACAACGAGGTGTCCAAGCAGTGGGACTGGCTGTACCAGTTGGCCCCCAACGGCTGGGGTCGCTAAAGACGACCGGTGATTGCCCGCACCTTAATCTGGCAAGCGACCGAACGAGCGCCTCTCGTTCAATGAACAAAAGCAGTCTTTAAGAAAAGGCTGTTTTTGTTTTAAAAAAGTTTGCCACCTGACTCGATTAACTCTGCGGCCTTAGGACATGTAGAATTCATCTTTCTAAAAAATGTATGATTGAATATTCCGGTAATTTCTGGTATTGTTTCTGTGTAATTACCATTACATATGCAAAAAGATTTTAACTATTATAATAATAAAGTACTCGATTTTTATGATAAGAAAATTTTTCGTGTTCGTTTAAAAGTTACGAAGTATTTTTTAATGATAGTGGGCCCGTTTAGTTTGCTTTGGGGATTTTTTGATTTTATACAGCTTTTAGGAGATCGGGTTGCTCCCGAACATATTGCAGACAAAGAGAGTGATGTGATAATTCGGATTGGGACAGGCGCTGTACTCATCTTAATCTGGTTTATTTTTTTTGTTATCCTAGATAAGGATAAGTCTGAGACATACAGACAGTAACAGGTGTGAACAAAAAAGCAGCGCAACAAGCGACTGTTCTTTTGTTTTAATCTAACATTAGGGTTCTTTTTATTTATATTTTATAATTATTTTATCTGTTCTCTAGGAAAATGGGGATAAGGTTGCATTTATACGGGAGTCTAGCCTGGCGTGGGGCAAAAAGCGTGCTATAATATAGAAAATTTATTTTTATACTATATGACCATTCTGATAATTGAAGATGAAAAAGATATAATAAAATTTTTAAAGCCCGGTTTGGAAGCCGAATGTTTTGCGGTAGATGTGGCCGAAGACGGGGAAAAGGGATTGTTGTGCGCTTTATCCAAAGAGTATGATGTGATAATTTTAGATAACAACCTGCCTAAAAAATCAGGCCAGGAAGTTTGCGAGGAATTACGGGCAAATAAAAAAACGACCCCCATCATTATGCTGTCGGTTCTTTCGGATGTAGATAAAAAAGTTGAACTGCTCAATACCGGAGCCGATGATTATTTAACCAAGCCTTTTTCTTTTCAAGAGTTGCTTGCCAGAATTAGAAGCCTTTTGCGCCGTCCCAAAAAAATAGAGGATGAAATTTTACGTATAGATGATTTGGAGTTAGATTCAAGACGTAATACGGTAAAACGAGGCGGTGAGGAAATTAGTCTGACGCGCAAGCAATTTATGCTCTTGGAGTATTTGATGCGTAATGCGGGTATGGTGCTGACGCGGGGGATGATTATGGAGCATGTCTGGGAAATGGATGCTGATCCGTTTTCTAACACCATTGAGACTCATATTTTGAGCTTGCGTAAAAAAATAAAAAATGCAAATAAGCCGCGCGAGTTTATTCAAACGGTGCCAGGCAGAGGGTATAAGCTAGAGGCGTAGAAATCTTCATTAAATTTTATTTTTATTTTATCTATACTTTAATTTTTTTTATAAAAAACTTTAGAATAATTTTAAATTTATTTTTCCTTCGTTAGATTATAATAAAGCTTATCTAGTCTGTTCCTGCTCTGCCGCTCTTTTAAAATTCAAGATGGAGAAGGGGTGACATAGTAGCAGGATGGGATCGTGATAAAGGGAGGACATCATGAGCGATCTTGATTTGCAAGTACGAAATGCGACGGCGACTGATCTAGACAGAATAGCGGAGCTAGAAACTAATATATTCGCCGCTCACAGTATTACGCCATTTGCGCGCGAGCACTTTTTCGCTTGGCTTGAAGTGTATCCACGGGGATTCTTCGTGGCCGAACAAGGCGGTGAAGTTGTAGGTTATACATACACCCAAGTCATCAATTGTGATTACAGCGATCCATATGAACTGGATCGTTGGGTCTCCTTTGATGCTGTAAATGACAGGGGCTATACCCGTGCTTCGCATCGCTGCGATGGGGGCTATCACTTGGGTGTTAATATTGGTTCAATTGTTCCCGGAGCCGGCAAGCTGCTCGTGGAGGCTTTGGTCAGACTTGGGGAAAATACGCAAAAGCCCCTCCTGGGGATGTCGCGTATCAGCGGGCTTAAATCATACGCTGATCAGTTGACGCGGGCGGGTATAGTGGATGCCGCGGTTAGTCATGCTGCCAAACACGCGATTGCTTTATTTTACGTATTAGAGTGTGCTAAACTGGTGCATGGGTCTGTAAGGCTTATGCCAAAATGCGCGGGTCTAAATTGCTCTGGTTTGCCCACATTGCCAGTGCCGAGCGCGCCAGATCCGGTACTGTGCAAATACTTGCGCAATAAATATTTTGCGATTTGGGCGCTGCTTCCCGAGTTTATTAAAGATCCGGCCAGCCTTAACTACGCAGTTCTGATTGGGCCGGCCAAGTAAGGTGCGCGCCGGAGTTGTGGCTGTATTAAGAATAATATTTTTGTCTTGTGTTCCTCTTCTCCTATAGTGCCGCTGTTGTTGGAGCCATTTGTTTGGTAATGGCAGCAGTTATCTTAAATAAAAAGCGCGACCGCTTATCTTTATATTTGGTCTTATCCACAGTTGGTGTGGGTTTATGGAACATATCAAACGCTTTTGCCGATCTGGCTTGGAATAATTTAACAGCCAGGATTTGGTGCGGTTTCGCGCTTATTGGTTCAATGATTTTCATTGTATTTTATGTAATTTTCTTAGAACAATTTTTAACTCAGCGTCCCTTCAAGAACTATTTAGCGGCTATCTTTATTCTGATACCGGCTATATTTTTTTCCTCGCTTTCTTTTAGCGGCATCTATATTACCGATATTATAATCCAGGGTACCGCGCCCGCCATTACAATCCCGGGAAAGATTAATTATTTTATTTTAATTTATTCTTTGCTTATTATTTTTTATGGTTTATGGCGACTGCAAAGTTTTTACGGGTCTTTATCGCTCGCTAAACGCAAGCAGATACTGTATGTAAAAGCCGGGTTTATTATAAGTCTTTGCGCCGGTATTATTTTTACGATTATTTTCCCTTTCCTTGGTAATTTCATGTTTTTTTCCCTGGCGGCGCAATTTACCATACTCTCCGTTGTTTTGACTATGTACACGATGTATAAGCATAATTTTCTTGATATTAATATTATTATCCAGCGCGGTTTGGTATACGCATTGTTGCTGGGTCTGGTAATTTTTTTCTATTTGGCGACCTTATTTATCGTTCAATCGTTATTTTTTAACCACGGACAAATTTTATATCTTATTGTAGCTATTATTACCTGCGCCGCCGGTATATTTTCCGTCCCGAAGATAGACGCTTGGCTGCGCCGCTTGACTGATAAAATTTTTTTTAAAGACAAATACGACCCCGCCGCCGTATTAAAAGAATTAAGCGAAACCCTAAATAGCAATTTGGATTTACGCGATTTGGTATTGAAAACAACAAATACTTTGAAAAAAAATTTAAAAATCAAAGATATTTATTTGGAATTTTTACCTTCGGATTGTACTCAGGCCCTGCAGAAGTTAGAGGATTTACAAAAAAAATACGACTCATATGTAATGTTGCGTTTGGAAAAATTAGAAAAGACAGATAAACCGCTGGGGGTAATGTTTTTAAGCCCCAAACTCTCCGGGGATGGGTATAGTGACATGGATAATAGTTTGCTTAATATCTTTGCGCATCACATGACGCTCGCCTTAGAGAAATCTCAGCTATATGAACAAGTCAAGGATTATTCTAAGAATTTAGAAATTAAAATAGAGCAGCGCATGGCCGAGCTTAAACAGCTGCAAGAAAAACAGTCTCAAGAACTATTTGATATTGCTCATCAGCTGCAAACACCGCTTACCGTGCTTAAAGGCCAGGTTCAAATACTCGCCGCGGATTTGCAAGAAAAAGATAAAACCCAGCTTTTAGAGACTAATGTAGACAGAATATCGCGGTTTGTTTCAGGGCTGCTTAAACTTGCCAGGCTGGATTTTGAAGGTGAGCAACGCAGAGAAAAAATAAATTTTAGCGAGCTGCTTTCCGGTTTGGTAGAAGAGTTTTCGGTTATAGCCCAGGAGAGCAGGATTGTATTTGAACATGATATTGAAAAGAATATTTTTGTGATGGGCGATACAAATAAATTGATTGAACTCGTCAGTAACTTGGTGAGTAACGCTATGAAGTATATCGCTCATGAAAGAAGGGTGGCAATCAATCTGAAAAAAGTTGACGCTTGGGCTAGGCTTGAAATTGTAGATACCGGAGCAGGTATTTCCGCAGAAGATCTATCAAACTTGTTTAAACGATTTTACCGCGGCCACACGGCTGCCGGCAGCGGCACCGGTCTCGGCTTGGCAATTTGTAAAAAAATTATTGATGTGCACCAAGGAAAAATTAGAATTACGAGCGAACTAAATAAAGGCACGCAGGCGGAGGTATTGTTGCCGCTTGCCTAACACAAGCGGCATAGATCGAAGGGCTGTAATTAAAGACGGTTTATTGTGTTTAGGCAGCCTTTCCTAATTTTAGGAAATAATGTATAATATGTTAACTAAATTTATTTTTAATAGATAAAATATGCAAGATCTGCAGGAAATTTTTAACCGTATTCAGGAAATCAAGAAAAAACAAAAAGATATTCGCAGCGCTTATAAAGACGCGTTAGACTCATCTTTAGAGTATAAAGAAGTTGGCGATAAAATTAAAACGCTTAGAGAAAGAAAGAAGCAAATTGAAAACACTACCAAAGAATCTTATGCCAGTGAATTTACCCAGCTTGATAATTTTAAGATTGATTTGGAGTCAGAGGCCACGGTATTAAATGATGTTGCTTTAACCAAGTTGATGAAAGGGGAGACCGTACAGGTAGTGGATGAATATAATAATACCTACGAACCGTTATTTACGGTTAAGTTTAAAAAGGCTTAGTCTAAGTCGGTTTTATTGGATCGTTACGTTTAGTCCTTTTTATGCAATAACGCATCCTGCATTTTATCTAAGTTTATTTTTACCTTCATTTTTCGCAACTCCGCGTCATCTTCCGCGGCCAGTCCCAAGTGGTCGTGAATTTCATCAAGCATATTGATTATTCTAGTAATTTCCGCTTCAGCTTTAATGTTGATTTGCAGGTCCAACTCTTCTCTGAACTCATCTATTTTATTAGCTCGATTTTGGCTGATCAGAACAATAATGCTTAAAAAAATTGCTTCCAATGATACGGCTGTAGTTAAAAAACCATGCGGGTACGGATCAAAAATTGGTATATTTGGAATTAAGCCCGAATTAAGCAGAAGCCACACCACAAAGATAATCGCGTTTAAAATCAAGAACCAAATAGTGCCAAATGAGTCTCGCAAAAAATCAGCCCAGCGATCGATGTGTGTTTTTTGTTTTTCCAGTTTTGTTCTAAACATATAAATTTATATAAGTTATTATTGTCAGTATAGCAAAGAGCCCGTAATCGGGCAATAATGTTTTGTCGGATTTTCCTTGACCCTTTGGGGTTAGGAAAGGTATTATAGCTGAATATATGAATTTTCCATTAAGACAAAAAATAACAATTCTACTTGCCAGCTTATTGCTGGTGGTTTTTTTAATTCCGTATATTGCCAGGGCCCAGACAACCACCGGCGATTTACCGCCAACTTCGGCCCCTTCTAGTGCGGCTGCCACATATAGTCCCGCAGCGCCTGTAAGCAGCGACATGTCTCCGGTTTACATTAGTTTATTACAAAATTTAATCACCTTTGGGGAAAGTACGGGGTTGGGTTCCACCGATCCAAGATTAATTGTGGCGCGCCTTATCCGGTTGGCTATGGGATTTGTAGGTATTATAGTCCTTGTAATGATACTCCTAAGCGGACTTGCAATGATGACTTCGGGCGGAGATGAAGAAAAGGTAAGCAGCGCCAAGAAAACATTTTTTAATGCTATTATCGGACTTGTGATTATGCTTTCGGCATATAGTATCGTGGTGTTTGTTTTTAATGCCATAACTGGCGCCAGCGGTGGCAGTAGTGCTGTTGAAGCTCCAACTACGCCAGATCCGGTGGTTAACCCCTAGGTATGAATTTCGTTAAACGAACCACAGAACGTGTTGTTATAGCCGTTTTCACTTTTATTGTCTGGTGGTTTGTTGTTACACAGATTTTTGATCGGCTGGAACAGCGAATGCCGGTTTTTTTGGCCGGAGTGCTGACATATCTTCTGGCTGCTTATATTCTTCTACCGCGCGTAATTCAATTTTGTTTAATGATACTGCGCCGCGGCCGGGTGCCTCGGTTTGCCAGAGCCGCAGATGGATTACCGGCTGATCCGGTTAATATTATTTTAATAGGTTCGCAGGAGATGTTGCGCAATATTTTTACAATTGCCGGCTGGCACGAAGCTGAGCCGATAACATGGAGAAGTGTCATTAAGATGATGCATGCAATTATCCGAAACAAATCTTACGCCAACGCTCCGTTCAGTTCGTTGTATCTTTTTGGCCGTAAGCAAGACCATGGATTCCAGCAGCCTATAGGTAAAAGCCCTCGTCATCGGCACCATGTCCGGTTTTGGGCCGCCAATCTTGACCCGGAAGCAGACATGACAAATTTTAAATATTGGATGCAAAAGCATAGCATAAATCCCAAAGAAGCAAGCATGTGGGTGGGAAGCGGAACAAAAGATATAGGCTTGGCCCTAAAAAGATTTACGTATCAAATTACTCACAAAGTTGATAAAAATGTTGATGAGGAACGTGATTATGTTATTTCTTCTTTACGCGAAACCGGTTTGCTTGCCAAAGAATACTATTCTAACGCGGAACAATTTATCATCGGAAAGTATAAGTCCGATGGGCGAATACTTACCGCTTATATAAAATAGCCGCAGTTAGATAATTTTATAAAACAAAAATCCTCTGTTGAAACGGAGGATTTTTGTTTTTCTCTTGCGGAAGAGAAAAACATGTCTGAGTGAGCCGCAGCGAGCGAAGGCGATTCTTTCAGAATTCTATAATTACTAGGGGTGAATAAAAAAGAAAATTTATTTTCTTTTTTGAAGCCCGACGTAATTATATGGGCTTTAGCCCTTATTTAAGAGCGTCTTTGAGGCCTTTACCAGCTTTGAATTTTGGTACGGTTACGGCTGGAATTTGAATTTTTTGAGAAGGGTTTTGTGGGTTTACGCCTTGTCTAGCCGCGCGTTTTTTGGCAGTGAAAGCGCCAAAACCCGTGAGTACTACTTCTCCACCATTCTTTAGTTGTTCCACAACTACGTCCAAGAGAGTGTTTAATGTATCTTCAACCTGGCGTTTTGGCAGGTTTAATTTTTCAGATACTTTTTGTGCTAAGTCTGCTTTGTTCATAGTGTCACCCCCTTTCCAGTTTGAAGATCAAACATAGAAAATGATTAAATTTTAACTAGTCTTAGCCTTAACTAAGGCTATTAAATTATATCATGAGAGAGTTTTTTTGCCTATGTTTAGCAATTTTAGTTATCCCCAACGCTTAGCGAATCCCAAATTTATTTAGCGTATTCTACAACGCGAGTTTCACGGATAATCGTAACACGGATTTCACCAGGATATTGCAGTTCTTGTTCAATTTTTCTGGAAATATCTTTGGCAAGCTGGAAGGCAGAGTAGTCATCTACTTCATTTGGTTTTACAAATACGCGAATTTCACGACCGGCTTGAATAGCATATACCTTATCAATACCAGGAAAGCTCTTAGCGGTTTTTTCCAGTTCTTCCAAGCGCGCCACAAATTGTTCGTAGCTATCTTTGCGAGCGCCAACTCTGGCACCGGAAATTGCATCTGCGGCCTTAGCAATAGAAGAGTAGATATTATATGGCTTGTCTTGGTGGTGGGTAAGCGCGGCTTGGCAAATATCTTCATCCATGTTGAATTTTTTCAGGATCATGTGGCCAATTTCCGGATGAGAGCCTTGAGTTTCTTGATCTACAGCTTTGCCAATGTCATGAAAGAAGCCGCACTTTTTGGCTTTGGCGCTATCAAGGCCTAGTTCGGCCGCCATCATACCGGCCAGATAACCGGTTTCCATGGAATGATTGATGATATTTTGGCCATAGCTGGTGCGATATTTCAAACGACCAACAATACTTACCAGTTTTGGATCAATACCGGTAATACCCATTTTATACAAAGCTTCTTCACCGGCCTTTTTGATGTCTATGGCCAAGTCTTGTTTGGCTTTCTCTACAAACTCTTCAATGCGAGCCGGTTGAATGCGGCCGTCAGCCATAAGTTTTTCTAAAGCTAATTTGGCAATTTGTCTGCGGATAGGGGAGAATCCGGAAACCACAATCGCATCCGGAGTATCATCAATGATAAGTTCGCAACCGGTAAGTTTTTCAATGGTTTTAATGTTGCGTCCTTCTTTGCCGATAATGCGTCCCTTCATATCTTCGCTGGTCAGGTGCACGGTGGTAGAAGTAATTTCCGCCGCATGCGAAGAAGCGCAGCGCTGTGTCGCGTCGGCAATAAGTTCACGAGCCTTTTCGTCGTATACTTCAGTTGATTCTTTGTCCAATTTTAAGATTCTGGCCGTAAGGTCGGCTTTGCTTTGCTCTTCTATTCTTTTTAACAATTCTTCTTTTGCCTCCTCTTTTTTAAGATTGGCAATTTGTTGCAGCTTTTCTACTTCCTGATCTCTCATCTTTTCTATTTCTGCTTTTACTTGCTGAACTTTGTTTGCCTGATCCTGTAATTTTTGTTTATTATTCTCCAGTTCAATCAATTTTTGATCAAACATGCCCTCGCGTCTTTCCAGTCTCTCTTGAATATTGTGAAGTTCCTGGCGCACTTGTTTTTCTTCACGCTTGGCTTCATCCACAATTTGTGTGGCCTTTTCTTTGCCTTCCAAGATGAATTTCTGTTGCTGAGTTTTGGCTTCGGTGAGTAACTTCTCTGCCTTTGCCTCTATGGAATTAGCTTCAGCTTGGGCTATTTTTTTTCTTAAAAAATATCCAATGCCTATGCCTGTGCCAGTACCGGCTATAGCCAAAATAGCCCAGATTAAATTATTCATATACGAAATGAGTGAGCCAATAAGTTAAATGTATTTAACTTATTGCGAACGAACGAGTATATATGGTAAAACCTATATATCTAAAATTCCTCAAAATCTTGAGTAATTACTGATTATTTGAAGAAGAATTAATATTTACCAAGAAAACACAAAAAATTGCAGAACACCCGTCTGTTTCCATTCTTTTTGGGAAGATTTTTGTAGTTTAGTTAGCATAATTTGCCGAACTGTAGCCTAAATCTTGTTTGGTCTTTTCGGTTTCTTCTTACTAATACCCGTAATTAAGCAAGATCAATTAATTAGTAAAACTGAGAATATGGTAGCATTTTAAGGCAGATCTGTCAAACTGCCTAGGCAGCTTCTTAAATATTTACACTAAATTGATCTGCGCTAAATTCATCCCTTGCATCGGGGGTTCCATCGCCGCTAATATCTATAGTTTCCACTCCTCGTTTGAGCTTATTTTCTTTTTCAGCATCCTTGGTTGGAGGAGGTGGTAAGGGCACCTCGATTCTTGGTCGGTCGGCTGGCGGCTGGTCATCGTGTTTTCTTCTCCTATCTATTCTTGGCGCTTCTGGGTTTGGCATATGTTTATGTTATATCTTTAATGTTAGTAGCATGTTTAAGCGTGTAATCACCGATTTTAGTGCGCATAAGTTCTTGGCAATAGGCTCCAACTCCGAGTTTGGCGCCAATATCGTGGGCTAAGGTTCGGATGTAAGTTCCTGCCGAACATTGTACTTCAATTTTTAAAACAGGCCAAGCGTAGTTTAAAAGTTTTATTTTGTAGATTTCTATTTCGTTGGCCTGTCGTTCTACAGTTATTCCTTTTCTGGCCAATTGGTAAAGGCGCTGGCCGTTTATTTGTTTGGCCGAAAACATGGGTGGAATTTGTAATTGTTTGCCGATAAACCCGGCCAACACCTCCTGAACCGCAACGAGCGGTTCACCCTCCTTATTAGGAGGGATTTTCGATTCCCCTCTATTAAGAGGGGTAGGGGTGTGTTCGTATGGAGTTATGTTTCCAGTTTTATCATATGTATCACTGGTCTCTCCCAGTTTGATAGTGGCAATATATGTCTTTGGCATGTTTTTAAACTCATCCAATTTTTTGGTGGCTTCACGACCCACGCCTACAATTAAAAGACCGGTGGCAAACGGATCAAGCGTACCAGCATGGCCGACTTTGACTCGTTTTTGTTTTTCGGGCAAAGCTGTTTTTTTAACCCGATTGCGCACAAAAGCCACGACATCAAAGCTCGTCCAGCCCCCAGGTTTGTTTATAAGTAAGAAATTCATATAGTTTATGGGCATATTATGCAAGAGTTTAGAGAAAAGGACAAGAACCCCAAATTGACTTTTTAGCCCTTCTTCTATATAATACGACCTATTCTAAGGGGCTTAGCCACATATATTCTCATTCGCTCGGAAATATCCAACTAAAATATTTATAGATGCTTAAATTATATAAATATTTTCTTGTCTATTTCACTCACTCATTTCGAATATAACCAAATCCTGTGAACGTATCCGAATTAGCCCGACAACTCCGAATTCATCCGCAAAAGCTTTTGCAAATTCTGCCTGAGTTTGGTTTTGATATTGGCGCCCGTGCGGTAAAAATAGACGATCGAGTGGCTCAGCAAATCCAGCGCCAGTGGAAACGAATGAAGTTTGTCATGGAAGAGCGAGAGCAAAAGGAAAAAGAAAAGCAGAAAGAATTAGAAAAAGAAGCCCGCAAAAGCAGCGGTGTGACCGTAAACATTGCCGATAAGCTAACTGTAAAAGAGTTGGCTGATTTGTTGCAAATGCCAGTTACCAGACTGATTATGGAATTCATGAAAAACGGTATTTTGGCTACTCAAAATGAAAATATAGATCGTGATACAGCGGCACTGGTAGCCCAAGAGCTTGGGTTTACCGTGGCCGAAGGAAATGGCGAAACCAAGGCTGAAGAAACTTCGCATGTGGAAAATTTGGAAAATATTTTAACAACAGAGGGTGGATCTGCCAGACCGCCGGTAATTGTCGTGATGGGTCATGTTGATCATGGTAAGACCAAATTACTAGACTCTATTCGCAATGCCAATGTAATGGCGCAAGAAGCGGGCGGTATTACTCAGCATATCGGTGCGTACCAAGTTGTCTGGAATAATCCAAAAACAAAAGAAAAATCACCTCTCACTTTTATTGATACTCCTGGTCACGAAGCGTTTTCGGTGATGCGCGGTCGCGGTGCCAAGGTGGCCGATATTGCCGTGCTAGTGGTGGCGGCCGATGATAGTGTGAAGCCGCAAACCATAGAAGCGATAAATATTATTAAAGCGGTAAAGCTGCCGGTAGTGGTGGCAATAAACAAAATGGATAAAGAAGGCGCTGATCCAAAAAAAGTACGAGCCGATTTGTCTCAGCATAATATTTTGGCCGAAGAGTGGGGCGGCGATGTGCCGATGGTAGAAATTTCCGCTAAAAATAATTTAAATATAGATAAGCTTTTGGATGTTCTGCTTTTGGTTGCTGATGTTCATGCCGATGAAATAAAAGCCAATCCGGATAGGGCTGCGGCTGGAACAGTCATTGAAGCGCATGTAGACAAAGGCGAAGGACCCGTGGCCACTGTGCTTGTGCAAACCGGAACTCTAAAACTAAACGATCCGCTAGTGGTAAACGGAGAAATTTACGGCAAAGTGCGCGCCATGAGAGATTATAAAGGAGAAAATTTAAAAGAAGCCGTGCCCAGCTGTCCGGTAAGAATTTTGGGTTTCAAGGTAGCGCCGCAGGTAGGAGATATTTTGGATGTGGGCAGCGCCGATTCCGCCACTTTGATTAGCATTAAAGAAAAAAGAAATATCCAATCGGGAGCGGAAAAGAAAACTGTTTCTAGAACTGCCGACCCGGAAGAAGAGGAGCAGAAAAAAGTTTTAAATTTGATAATTAAAGCCGATACCCTCGGGTCTTTGGAAGCGATTATTGGGTCTTTGGAAAAAATAAAAAACGAAGAAGTGGGCGTGCGCGTGGTAGGCAAAGGTTTGGGAAATGTTATGGCCGACGATGTGGCTAAAGCCGAAACCACTCACGCCGTAATTTGTGGTTTTAATGTAACTCCGGTAGTGCTTGCCAAAAACATGATTCAAGATAAAAATATACAATTTTTGCAATTTAGTGTAATATACGATCTCATAGATTTCGTGAAAGGTGAATTGAAAAAACTCCTCAATCCGGAAAAAATTGTTATTGAATTGGGTAGTTTGCGGGTGGCGGCCATATTTAGAACGACCAAAAATAGCATGATTGTAGGCGGAAGGGTAGAATCTGGAAAATTAAAAAAAGATGCCAAAATACGAGTAAAGAGAGGCGGAGAAGTAATTGGTATTGGTAAGTTAGCCCAGCTTCAATCTGGTAAACAAGCAGTGAACGAATTGCCAGAAGGAAACGAGGGCGGTTTGCAATTTGACGGCAAAATAAAGTTGGAAGTAGGCGACGTTTTAGAAGCTTATAAAGAAGAAGAAAAGGAAAAGAAATTGATTTTGGAGTAGTTGTTGTCTAGTGTCATTGCGAACCTCGCTTTTGCGAGGTGTGGCAATCCCAAAGTTTGGTAGTGGTACAAAATTAACGGGATTGCCGCGTCGCTACGGCTCCTCGCAATGACAAAAATGCATAATTTATAATTTTTTCTTAAACTATATGGAACACATATTTACCGAAGCAAATTTTAATGAAGAAGTTTTAAAATCAAAGACGCCAGTATTTATTGATTTTTGGGCAGCTTGGTGCGGGCCATGCCAAATGATGTCTCCGATTGTAGAAGAAATGGCCAAATCTTACGAAGGTAAAAATATCAAAATCGGCAAATGCAATGTAGATGAAAATCCGGAGATTTCTTCAAAGTATAATATCATGAGCATCCCTTCTTTTATGTTGTTTAAAAATGGCGAGCCGGTAGATCAAGTAGTGGGTGGCGTGCCAAAAGAAAAGTTGCAGAGCATGATAGATAAGCATCTATAAAAAATTAAACCTTAAACTGAAAGACGGCGACCCCGTCTTTCTTGATTTTTTACCCTAAGTTCGGTAACATAAATGAATAAAATTGTTTTTATATGGGCTCAGCTATGAAAAAGTACGACCCGAAAAAAATTGAAAAAAAGTGGCAAACTTATTGGGCTAAAAATAAGACTTTTGAAGTTAAAGAAGATAAGAAGAAAGAAAAATTTTATTCACTCATAGAATTCCCTTACCCAAGCGGAGAAGGACTTCATGTTGGCCACCCGCGTCCATTTACGGCCATGGACGTAATTTCTCGTAAAAAAAGAATGGAAGGCAAAAATGTTTTATTCCCAATTGGTTTTGATGCGTTTGGACTGCCTACCGAAAATTTTGCCATTAAAACCGGCAAGCCGCCGGCCGAAGTAACCAAAAAAAATATTGCCAATTTTACGCGCCAACTCAAGATGTTGGGCTTTAGCTTTGATTGGTCTCGTGCTGTTGATACTACCGACCCAAATTATTATAAATGGACGCAAGAGATTTTTTTACAATTTTTCAAACATGGACTTGCTTACAAAAAAAACCAACCGATAAATTGGTGTCCAAAAGATAAAATCGGTCTGGCTAACGAAGAAGTAGTAAACGGAAATTGTGAGCGTTGTGGTACGGCCGTGGAAAAAAGAAATAAGGAACAGTGGATGCTGGCGATTACCAAATATGCGGATAAACTTTTACAAGGATTAAAAAATGTAGATTATATTGAGCGAGCCAGATTGCAGCAAGAGAATTGGATCGGCAAAAGCGAAGGTGCGCTGGTTCGTTTTTCGGTTGTCATTCCCGCCAAAGCGGGAATCCAGACAATTCAATCGGACGCTGGATTCCCGATCAAGTCGGGAATGACAACGGTTGAAGTATTTACTACCCGCCCAGATACAATTTTTGGAGCTACTTTTTTGGCTATCTCTCCGGAGTTGGCCAAGAGTTGGTTAGAAGTGGGTTGGCAGGCTAGCGAAGAAGTTAAAAAATATATAACTCAAGCGCTGGAAGCTCGAAGCGCGGCCACTACTCGCGAAGAGCAAGAAAAAACAGGTATTAGCGCTGGTATTGTAGCCATTAATCCAGTTTCCAAAAAAGAAATTCCAGTTTGGATTACCAATTATGTAATGGGCGAAGTCGGTACAGGCGCGATTATGGGTGTGCCGGCACACGATGAGCGTGATTTTGATTTTGCCAAGAAGTTTGGTTTGCCAGTTAAGCAAGTGGTTATGCAAAATATTGTGGTGGCAGGCGCTGCCGCACCACGAGATAATAAGGGTTTAATACAACGTAAAGTAGTTACAGGTATTATTCGCAATCCAAAAAATGATTCTTTTTTACTTTTACGACGCGCAGATAAAGAAAGTTCTTTTGTCGGTGGTACCATTGAAGATGGAGAGGATGCTATTGCAGCATTACGTCGTGAAATTGTAGAGGAAACTGGATATACAGATTTTGAAATTAAAAATACTGTTTTTCCTAATTTTTTTGGTAATGGTTATAAATTACGCGTTGATAAAAATTGCCTTGATTTTGAATATTTTTATGCGGTTGAATTAAATAGCGAACTTCACCAAGAGGTCAGTAAGGAAGAAATGGCAAAGCACGAGCCATTTTGGGTACCACGTGCGGATGTGTCTAAAACAGTCACGCTTACAACGCATCAATACATGTGGAATCTTTATCAAGAAAATAAATACTGCTTCTCTGAAGATGGTATTGCTGTAAGTTCTGATTTTTTAAATGGATTAAAAACACCGGAGGCCAAAGAAAAAATGATTAGCTGGCTTGAAGAACATAAGATAGGCAAAAAACAAATAAATTATAAATTGCGCGATTGGGTATTTTCTCGCCAGCGTTATTGGGGTGAGCCTATCCCATTGGTATATTGTGAACATTGTAAAAATAAAAAACAGAAAGCTTTATTAATTCATGGTTTTGAAGCTACTGGAGATAGTAATTGGTTACCGTGGATGAAAATAGAATTAGAAAAACAAGGCTTTGAAGTAATGGTGCCAGCTCTGCCGGATAGTAGTCATCCTGATCTTGGAAAATGGCTAGCAGTGTTGCAGCCGTATTTTGATAAATTGGGAGAAAATGATGTTATTGTTGGCCATAGTCTTGGCAGCAAAGCAGCCTTGCACCTGCTAGAGACAAGTAAAAAGAAAATTGGTCATGTTTATTTAGTTGCTTCGGCTATTGGGCTTTTGGAGGAGCGGGATTGGAGTAAATTTGAACGCGAATGGAAAGGGTCTGATGTAAAAGCGTTGCAAAAATTTTGGGAGAAGCCAGTTAAGTGGGAAGCGGTGGAAAAGTCAGTTGGTAATAAAAATTTAATTTTATCTTCTGATGATCCATACATTAAAAAAGAAACTCATAAAAATTTGCCACCAGGATGGTTTTATCAGTTATGGTCTGGCTTTGGTCATTTCCAGCAAAAACAAATTCCTGAATTGTTAAATTTAATTTTGCAGAGTAAAAACACTGGCTGGGTACCTCTTCCCGAAAGTGAATTGCCGCTCAAACTTCCAAAAGTAGAAAAGTATCAGCCTACCGATACAGGCGAATCTCCGTTGGCGGCAATGGAAAAATGGGTAAAAACTAAATGTCCAAATTGTGGTGGCCCGGCCAAACGAGAAACAGATACCATGCCAAATTGGGCCGGCTCAAGCTGGTATTTTTTGGCGTATGCGATGGGTGGGAAAAAAAGATTAAAAGAAAAAGGCGATAAATTTTGGGATAAAGAAATGCTAAAACATTGGCAACCGGTAGATTGGTACAATGGGGGAATGGAGCATACAGTTTTGCATTTGCTCTACTCTCGTTTTTGGAATCAATTTTTGTATGATATTGGCATGGTGCCAACACCGGAGCCATACGCCAAACGCACTTCGCACGGCATGATTCTGGCCAAAGGCGGAGAAAAGATGAGTAAATCGCGCGGCAATGTGGTAAACCCGGATGAGATGGTAGAACAGTTTGGCGCCGATGCTTTGCGTACCTATATTATGTTTATGGGTCCGTTTGATCAGGCGGTAGAGTGGGATACAAATGGGTTGGTGGGAGTAAAAAGATTTTTGGATAAAGTTTGGCGTTTAGGGAATAGGATCGGGGAGCATAAATTAGATCATCCTTGGGCAATGCATAAAACAATAGCTGCCGTTTCTGCAAGAATTGACAGTATGAGTTTTAATACCGCCATTTCAGAAATGATGGTTTATGCAAATTTATTAGAAAATCATTTAGGAGAAAATAAAGAGAATGGCACAGTTTCTCGTGAGGCAGTTGAAGCACTTGTGCTGCTTTTATCACCTTTTGCTCCACACTTATGTGAGCAAATATGGAGCCAGCTTGGTCATGAAAAAAGTATTGCCTTTGAAAAATGGCCAGAAGCTAATCAGGAAGAGTTAGAAAAAAAACAGAATATTAATTTGGCCGTGCAAGTAAACGGTAAATTACGTGACACTGTAACTGCTTGGTCCGATATTTCAGAGGAAGAAGCAAAGAAAGCGGCACTCGCTAGTGAAAAAATCCAAAAGTGGCTGGAAGGCAAAGAGCCGAAAAAAGTTATTTATGTAAAAGGCAAGTTAGTGAGTATCGTGGTTTAGGCAGGCCAATTTAGTTTTATTAATGTTGGTTATTGTGGTAGAATAACAGAAAGTTAACTGTATTTGATTATGTCTGCCAAAGCTGAAAAAAGGATTATTTATTATGCAAACAAGCAGCCAGTTAACCCAGATAGCCAAAAATATTTCCGAGGCATTGGCAATAACCGTGTTTTTAATTGGAGTTTTGGTTTTAATCGGCTGGCAATTTAATATCGAGATCTTAAAAAGCGTCTCTCGTGATTTTGTAACCATGAAGTCAAATACGGCTTTAAGCCTAGTATTTTTGGGTATATCTTTATGGTCTTTGCAAGAAAAACGAGCGCAAAGCCGGACGAGTTATATAGGTTGGGTGAGCGCGGTAGCGGCGATGTTTGTAGGCGGGATTACAATACTGGAATATATCATAAAAGTTAATTTAGGCATCGATAAATTTTTATTTCAAGAATCTTCATCGGCATTTCTTACCATTTATCCGGGCAGGATGGCTTTAAACACGGCCTTTAGTTTTGTTTTTTTAGGTGTTTCTCTTTTGTATTTAAACATAAAAACTAAGCGTGGCTTATATCTATCTATCGTTCCAGCTATTTTGGTCATGTTGGCGGCGACACTCGTAATAATAGGGTATTTTTTTGACGTATCGGAGTTTTATCTGGGGAATATTTCCTATACGCCCATGGCTTTGCACACGGCCATTTCATTTTTTTTAATAAGTTTTGGGATTTTATTTGCTCATCCCGAAGGCAATTTGACCAGAGTTTTTGTTAGTAGTAGTTTGGCGGGCAGTACAGTTCGCCGTTTGCTGCCCATGGCTTTTGTGGTGCCGGTAATTTTTGGTTTGCTGGAAGAACTTAGCGATCATTATGATTTTTTTAGCGTTGATTTCGGTCGGTCTGTTACGGCTTTTGTTAGTATTATAGTGCTAGCCGCGCTTATTTGGCTTAATGCTATTTTAATGGAGAAAAAAGAGGAAGCTCGGTCGCGGGCGGAGGAAAAATTAGAAAAAGAAAAACAAATATCCCAGTCTCTGTCTAAGGATTTAGAAAAATTTAAATTAGCGGCAGATACGGTGGCCGACCATGTGATTATTACCGACGCTAATGGCATAATTTTATATGCCAATAAAGCCGTGGAAATTATTACTGGCTATAAAATAGAAGAAGTGGTGGGCAAAAAGGCCGGCCAGGTTTGGGGCGGCCACATGTCAAAAAAGTTTTATGAAAATTTGTGGCATAAAATCAAAAAAGAAAAGAAATTATTTGTGGGAGAATTGACCAATTATAAAAAAGACGGCACTCCTTATATAGCCGAAGTAAGAATAAGTCCTATTTTATATGATGGCGGAGTAGTCCATTTTTTTGTCGGCATTGAAAGAGATGTTACCAAAATAAGAGAATTAGATAAAATGAGAGCTGAATTCATATCACTCGCGTCTCACCAGCTGCGCACGCCGCTTACGGCTATAAAATGGTATGTTGAAATTTTGTTGAAAACAAAAAGAGAACACCAAGAGGATGGGTATTTGCGGCAGGTTTATGCCAGTAATGAGCGGATGATAAAGCTGGTTAACGATTTGTTGGATGTTTCGCATATTGAGTCAGGAAAAAAATTCAGCGTTATTTTAAAAATAGTTGATCTTGTTCCTGTTGTGAAAGATGTTGTTGAAATGATATCCGTTTCTTTAAGGAGCCGCCAGAATAAAGGAGAGATAAATTTAGATAGCGGATTCCCTAAAGAGCTCAAATTAGATATTGATGAGATTAAGATACGCCAGGTTTTTCAAAATCTTATTGATAATGCGGTTAATTATTCCTTGGATAAATTTAAAATAATAGTTGGCTATAAGCAGGAAGGCGATATGGCCATTTTTTATGTCAAAGACCATGGGCTTGGCATACCAAAAAATCAACAGTCGCGCGTTTTTGAAAAATTTTTTCGCGCCGATAATACGACGGCCGTTAATACTACGGGGACAGGTTTGGGACTGTACATAGCCAAAGCCATTGTGGAAAGGCACGGCGGGAAAATTTGGTTTGAATCAGAAGAGAGGGTCGGCACTACCTTCTACTTTTCTTTGCCGTTAAATCGTGATATGCTATTAGCTAGCAAGGAGTAATTTTGTATCTCTAAGTATGAAGAAAATTCTTATAGTTGAGGACGAGTTAGCGCTGTTGTACGCTTTGGCATCCCAATTTAGTAAAAAGCAATTTACAGTCTTTGAAGCTGTAGATGGCGAAGAGGGCTTGAAAAAAGCCATAGATGAGCAGCCGGATTTAATTTTATTGGATTTATTGATGCCAAAAAAAGACGGCATGTCCATGTTAAAAGATTTGCGCAAGCATCCGTGGGGCAAAAACGCGAAAGTTATAATTTTAACCAATTTAAGCGATGCCGAAAAAGTTGACGAAGCGCTTAAAAATGGCACCTATGATTATTTGGTAAAAACCGATTGGAACATCACTCAAGTCATTGAAAAAGTAAAGGCTAGTTTGGGAATGAAATAGCCGGACTATGTCTTTGTTGGACATAGACGTAATAAAACGCGCCGCGCTTCAATGGACGATTGCGCGGCATGATTTCGCTAAATCAAAAAGCAAAACGTTTCTCGCGTTTTGTTTTTGTTTTATAGCCGGCGCGGGCAGTTTTTCTTTCTTAGAAAGCGCAAATCTTTTATTTTATCTGTATATTTTTGTCTTTGTTATTTTATTTTTTACTATTATTTTCTGGTATAAAAAGTCGCATAGATTTTTATGGTTATGTCTGTTATTTTTTATTTTAGGAGCCGTTAGATTTTTAATTACCATTCCGGAAAAAAATAATTCCAGAGTAGAATTTTATAATGGCGAGAAAAAGATTGTTCAAGGATTTATTATCAAAGAACCGGATAGAGGTGTAAGTGACGTGCGATATATCGTGCGTGTTGAAAAATTAAAAGAGGGTAGAAATTTTATTCCGGTAACAGGTAATATTGCGATCAAAACTCTGATTTATCCGGAATATAATTACGGCGATAATTTGGAAGTAGAATGTTTGTTGCAAGAGCCGGCAAATTTTGAAGATAGTAGATTTAATTACCAAAAATATTTGGCTAAACAAGATGTGCGGTCTATCTGCAGCAATCCAAAAATAAAAATATTAAAAGGCAGTAGCGGAAACTGGTTTATTAAAACTATGCTGGGTTTTAAGAAAAAAATACAAATCAATATTTCTCGGTTATGGCCCGAACCAGACGGCAGTCTAATGGCCGGAATACTCTATGGCAGCCGCAGCGGCTTGCCCGCAGATATAGCCGATAATTTTAGTCGTACAGGCATCAGTCATATTATTGCGGTATCCGGGTATAACGTAAGTATTATTATCGTGGCTTTAAATGCTATTTTAATTTATGTAGGATTTTTTCGCCGGCAATCATTTTGGCTTTTGGCATTTTTAATTTTAGCGTTTGTATTTTTTACCGGTGCCAGCGCTTCGGTGGTGCGCGCGGGAGTTATGGCGCTGGTAGTTTTGGTTGCGGGTCGGGTCGGCAGGCTGTCAGCTATAGGACGGGTGTTGGTATATGCGTGTGTGATTATGCTTATTTTTAATCCGTATATACTTTTGTGGGATGCCGGGTTTCAACTATCATTTCTAGCCACGATAGGTCTGGTGTATATATCGCCAATTATACAAAATTTTATTGATGGTAAATTTATTCTTAAAAATTCAGCTGTTTTAATTGTTCTAGAAGTATTTAGCACCACCATGGCCGCGATTATCGCCACTCTGCCGCTTATTATGTATCAATTTGGCCGGGTGTCGCTCGTAGCGCCGCTTGTGAATATCCTAATTTTATGGGTCATACCTTGGCTTATGTTGTTTGGATTTTTGGCGCTAATTTCTAGCTTTATAATTTTCCCCATCGGGCAACTTATTGCTTGGTTAACAGAAGTTGGTATACGGTATGTTATAATGGTAGTAAATTGGTTTGGGAATAAAAGCTGGAGCGCATTTGATATGCGAATTTCCTTGCCAGTTATGATTATTATTTACTTAATCTTATTTATTTTTGTATGGCTAAAAAAGCCAAAGTTTTATCTTCAGAAATAGGCTATAATTTGGCCGCTGCTGTGTATGATGAAAATGAAAATTATTTAAATAGTTTTGAACAAGGTGAGCTTATTCCTTTGCTTGGCGCTCTGGCTGACAAGAAGATTTTGGATGTTGGGGCTGGTACGGGCCGCCTATCCTTGCCCTTGGCAAATAGGGGGGCAAAAGTCACCGCTTTAGATGTCTCGTCCAACATGTTAGATTTAATAAAGAAAAAAAATAGTAAAATTGAAATTATTGTAGGTGATGCGGAAAGCCTGCCTTTTGAAGATAATACATTTGATATTGTGACGGCCGCATTTTTAATTGTGCATCTCAAAAACCCAACCAGATTTTTTGATGAAGCGTATAGAATCTTAAAAGACGGAGGGATTTTGGCGGTGACCAACATTAATCAGAAGGATCCGCCGCAAGTAAAAACAAAACAAGGTAATATTATAATTGAATCTTTTTATCATCGTCCGGAAAAAATAATAGAAATATTAAAATCGTTGGCTTTTAGCATTGCAGAAAATATTTTTGTAAAGGAAAAAGAGCTTTGGATAAATCAAGTTGTGGTGGCGAGAAAGTAAAATAAAAACACATCCTCCTTCCCATGTTTACAAAATTTTATAAAAATGGGAAGGCCGAAGGATGTGTGTTTGTCCGGCGGCCTGCACGCTACTTAGGAAAAGTAATGACGGGATGGGTTCTGAGAATAAGAGGCGGACATTTGGCCTTGGCATCGTAATCTACCGATCTCTTTTGCAACCAAGGCATCTGTTTACAGCGAGGACAGTCTTCGCCCTCATTGTGCCATTCACCTTCTTCGCTTTGAGATTCGCTGCAGTAAGCCTTTTCACATTCGGGGCATTGCAGGTTCGGACTTTGAGAAATATCCTGCGAATTACATCCCGGACATCTTACGATCATTCCCAAGGCCGTTTTATTTTTTAGTAGCGATGACTCCTTGGTGACGCAGCCGCATTTCGCGCATATCCAGATTTGTTCTGGGTGGGACATCTATGGGTGCTCCTTATCAGGAATTTAACATAATTTTAAATATAAATCAATGGATAAGAGTAAAAAAATTCTTTTGGCAGCCGGTGTGATTTTGGCGGTAACTAATATTAACCAGAAAGATTCGCCGCAAGTAAAAACAAAAACACATCCTTCTTCCTATGTCTACAAATTTTATAGACATGGGAAGGCCGAAGGATGTGATGTTGTTTGCTGCGGCCTTGAATTTACTGTTTATGGTAAGATGTAGTCAGTCGCTATACGCCCACGCCACGAACCGAGCGTAGTCATCGTTGTAGCTACTACGTCGTTGGCCGCCACCCTGGGTAGTCTTGGGACGTGGTTTGGTCCTTGGCTTCGGAGCCTTTGTCTTGGGTTTGGCTTTTGTCTTAGCTTTGGAACGGTTCGTCATGTTTCCTCCTAAAAAGAATTTAACATAACTAAAATTTTAAATCAATGCTCAAGAGCAAAAAAATCCTATTGGCCGCCAGTATAGTTTTGATTACTTCATTGGGTCTGGTTTTGTATTTTTTGTACAAACAAAATACTCAGCATAAATTTCAAGTTACGTTTTTTGATATTGGCCAGGGAGATGCCGCTCTAATTCAATTTGGCAATGGCCAAAAAATGCTGGTGGATTGCGGCGCGGATAAAAAAATTCTGGCCAAACTTGGGCGCGCGCTGCCTTTTTATGATCGCAACATAGATTTTCTTTTAGCCACACATCCAGACCTGGATCACTACGGCGGTTGTGTGGATGTTTTAAAAAATTATAAAGTAAAAGAAATTATTATAAATGGCCATAAAAAAGAATATGATGCGTATTGGAGAACTTGGGACGAGGCGGTAAAAAATGAAGGGGCGAATATAAAAATTATAAACAGTCCCGAAGTTTTGATAATCGCCAGTTCAACTTTGGAATTTTTATCACCCGACAGTTCCTTGGATTTGGATGTGGCCAGTGATGATAATAATAATTATTCCATAGTTTTTAGATTAAAAAATCAGGAAAAAAGCTTTTTGTTTACAGGTGATATGGAAATACCTTTGGAAAATGCTTTGATGAAAAAATATTGTTCTCCCACTTCAAGTTCCACGTCTGTCTGTCCAGCTTTGGAATCCAAGGTTCTTAAAGTTGGGCATCATGGCAGCGATAGCTCCTCAGGGGAAGATTTTTTGCGGCTAGTCAGTCCCGAGAAGGCGGTTATTTCCAGCGGCAAAAATAATAAATATGGCCATCCATCATTGCGAGTATTGAGAAAAGCGGAAAGGAGTGGCGCGGAAATACTGCGAACGGATACTTTGGGCGATATTATAAAATATTGACCCGGTTAAATCCGGCAAGGCCGGTCTGCGCAGCAGAATTTAACGGGGTTGACATAAGTCGGTATAGATGATAACATATCATTATTAAAGAGCTTTCATAAAGAAACGCTCTTTTTTGTTAGCAATTTTTGTGCTAAACTATTAACTAACTACCTTAATTTAAGAAAATACATATGTCAGATATCACTAAGGCCATGCAAGTATTATGTGAGGAAAAAAACCTTTCTTATGAATCCGTATTAGAGGCAATTGAGTTTGCCCTTGCGGCCGCGTATCGCAAGGATTTTGGCAATAAACAGCAAAATATCAAGGTAAAGTTTGATCCGGAGACTTCGGATATGAAAGCTTGGGACGTTAAAACTGTTGTGGAGGATATCCCCGAAGAAACCTTGCTTGCCGCCCAAGAAGAATTAACCAAACGACGTGAAAAAGCCAAAGAGGAAAAACGTGAATTGACCGATGAAGAAACTGAAGACTTGCCTCGTTTCAACCCAAAGACCGAGCTGATGATTTCCGCCGCTAAAGAAATAGATAAAAAAGCAAAAGTAGGGGATGTTTTGGAAATTCCACTTGAAATTCAACACGAATTTGGTCGTATGGCCGCGCAAACCGCCAAACAAGTTATTATCCAAAAAATTCGCGAAGCCGAACGCGGTATCATGTTTAATGATTTCAAAGGCCAGGAAGGTCAATTGATCATGGGTACGATCCAAAGAGCCGAAGCCCGCAAAGTTTTGGTTGATTTTGGAAAAGTAACCGGCGTGTTGCTCGCAGATCAGCAAAATCCTCGCGACCACTATCGCCCGGGCGCGCGTATGAAGTTTTTGTTATTGTCCGTAGAAATGACACCGCGCGGTTTGGAAGTGTTATTGTCTCGCAGCGATGTCGGTATGGTGCGTGAAATTTTCAAACAAGAAATTCCGGAAATTAACGACGGTGTCATAGAAATAAAAGGCGTTGCCCGTGAGTCCGGTTTCCGTTCCAAAGTATCTGTATTTACGACTGATAAATCAATTGATCCGATCGGCTCTTGTATCGGACAGAAAGGCAGCCGCATAAATACAATTATTGAAGAACTGGGCGGAGAAAAAATTGATATCATCCAATATAGCGAGGATGCGAAAGAGTATATTGCCCATGCTTTGGCTCCGGCAAAAATCTTGGGAGTAAAATTAAATGAGGCTGAAAAAATTGCCGAAGTATCCGTGGTTACGGATCAATTCTCTTTGGCTATTGGCCGCAATGGGCAAAATGTTCGTTTGGCTGCCAATTTGACCGGTTGGAGAATAGATGTGGTAGAAGAAGGTGGAAAACAAGAAGTTTCAAGCGATAAAGTTGAACCGGAAGCATCAGAAGAAGCCGCCGTTGAAGAAGTCAAAGAAGAAGAAAAAGCCGTGGAGTAACCCATGTCATCCTGAACTTGTTTCAGAATGACAATTATTTAGTCATTAGAAATTTTTATGTTAGCTTTGTTTAACACCATTCTATACCAACCAATATTCAATCTCTTTGTTTTTTTGTATAACATTTTGCCCGGACACGATGTTGGTTTGGTAATTTTGGCAATTACGATTTTAGTGCGACTGGCCGTGTATCCGCTTACGAGCGCTTCCATAAAATCCCAGCGCGCCTTACAGGATTTGCAACCAAAGTTAGCGGCTATAAAACAACAATACGCCGATGATAAACAAAAGCAAACGGTGGCTATCATGGAGATGTATAAAAATAACAAAGTAAACCCGCTGGCTTCTTGTTTGCCAATGTTAATTCAGTTGCCGATTTTGATTGCCTTGTATATGGTATTGCAGGATGGGTTGAATTCAAAAAATTTAGCAGATTCTCTGTATTCGTTTATCAGTAATCCGGGTACCATAAATCAAATTTCTCTTGGCGTCCTTAATATGGCCAAACCAAACTATGTTTTGGCTATTTTAGCCGGTTTGGCGCAGTATTTCCAAGCTAAAACTTTGAGTACAAAAAATCCCCCTCTTCAAGCCGGTGAAGGTTCAAAAGACGAGGCGATGATGTCTATGATGAACAAGCAGATGCTTTATTTTATGCCAGTGATGACCGTGGTAATTGGTTTTAATTTGCCCGGCGGACTTACCCTGTATTGGTTCTTCAGCACACTGCTTATGGTGTTGCAGCAGCTATGGATTTCTAAGAATTTCAAAAGCAAGGGCAGCGTCATTGAAGGGCAAATCGTTAAATAAACTCGGTGTTAATTTAATTAAAACCCATCGGCACATATTGTATGATTATTAATCTGCGTACATTATTGCATCTGCCGGTTTATACCGAGTCTGGAACGAAACTCGGTACGGTTTTTGATTTAGAATTGGATGCCGAAGGGCATGTCATAATGAAATATTTTGTTAAAGCGAATTTTTTAAGCGTAAAATATTTTCTGATTGAGAAAAGTTTGGTAAAAGAAATTACAGAAGACAAAATAGTTGTATATGATAGCGTGGAAAGGGGTAGTTTGCTTGAAATGCCGCCCAATATGGCTTTAGGGGAGTAACTTTATGATTCAAGTTGAAACGCTGCAGCGTTCCATAAAAAATACCCTAACTTATTTTGATATAGCTGATTTTCCTCTTACCAAAGAGGAACTTTTTGTTTTTCTTTGGCAACCGCCCAGGGTTAGTTATGCGGATTTTTTAGAATTTTTACAGATAAATAATTCTGGATTTGAAACCAGACAGGGTTTTTATTTTTTGCCGGGCAGATCCGAACTTATAGAAACGAGGCAGCGCCGGCTGCTTATTTCCGAAAAAAAACTTAAGATCGCTCGTCGGGCGGCCGGAATAATTAGATCGGTTCCGTTTCTCAAAGCCGTGTTTGTCTGTAATACGGTCGGATCCGAACAAGCCAAAGAAGATAGTGATATAGATTTTTTTATAATTACGGCCAAAAATAGAATCTGGGTTACCAGATTGTTTGTTACATTTTTATTGAGTTTGTTTAGGTTAAGACGTGTTAAAGATCGCGTTAAAGATAAAATCTGCCTTAGTTTTTATGTGACCGAAGATAATTTGGATTTGTCTAAATTTAGAGTGGCTGACGATGATATTCACTTTGCTTTTTGGATAAACCAAATGTTGCCGCTATATGACCCGGATAATTACTTCGCCAAATTTTTAGAGGCAAATAGCTGGACAAAAAAGTATTTACCGAATATAAATATTAGCAGCAGTGCATCTTATATTTTTAAAGTTTCCGATTCCCGCCTCGGGAAAATTTGGAAAAGTATCTGGGAAAAAATGTGGACAGGTGCTTATGGGGATTTGGTAAATGGTGAAGCCAAGAAAATACAATTATCCAAAATGAAGTTTTCCGGCAATAAAATAGACAGAGGCGAAGATAAAGGCGTGGTAATTTCCGATTCTATTTTGAAGTTTCATGAGAAGGACACTAGGCTGCAATATAGAGAATTATGGCAACACAAAATCGCATCCTAATTTTAAAAAAAGCACAGGATTTGATCCTGATTGCGTTTTTGTTTTTGTTGCCTTGGCAGACCAGGTACATTTGGCATTATGGCCAGTTGAATGGCGGGTATTGGGAGTATGGCACCGGCAGTATTTATGCGACCGAGATATTGTTGTGGATTATTTTAATTCTATTTTTTGTTAATAATTTTCTAAACAAAGAAGTTTGGGCGGGACTCATAAGGAGAAAAAATATTTTAGCACCTGTGTTTTTGCTGTTTTTGGCGGTACTTGGTTTTTCGGTAGTTTTTAGTGAAAATATTGGCGTGTCTTATGGTTATGTTTTTCACATCTTAGAAGGTATGGCTCTAATGACAGTGCTGGTGCGAAGTGGACAATCGTTCGCTGTCATCCCGACCGCAGTGGAGGGATCCCTTATACCAAATCAAAAAGATTCCTCTATTACGCTTCGTTCCAATTGGAACGACAAATATTTGTATGCTATTTGGCTGGGCGCAGTAGGGCAGGGCATGTTGGCAATGTATCAATTTTTAAACCAAAGTGTTTTTGCGAGCAAATGGTTGGGGATGGCCGGGCAGGAGGCATATAATTTAGGTCCAAGCGTGATAGAGTTTGCCGACCAAAGATGGTTGCGCGCGTATGGAAGTTTTGGTTCGCCAAATTCACTCGGAATTTATCTGGCAGTTTTGTTTGTCTTAGGTCTTATATTGTATTTAAAAACAGAATCCCCGCGTTATAAAATTTTAATCAGTATTGGCCAGCTATTTGTTTTGTCAGGTTTACTAGTCTCTTTTTCCCGAGGAGCGTGGCTCGCGGCTGTAGCCGGGGTGTTATGTTTATTTATAATTTTAATTTATAAGCGCAAACCGTCATTCCCGCCGCAAGCGGGAATCCAGGCAATCGGATCGGATACTAGATTCCCGCTTGCGGCGGGAATGACAAATTTGAAAGAATTTGCCAAACAAATAGTTTTTGTTTTAGCAGTAGTTGTATTTTGGGTAGCTATTTTTTATCCGGTATTTAACGCTCGGTTTAATCTGCAAAATCGCTTAGAAATAAAATCCGTTGCTGAAAGGCAGGAGCAGTATAGCGGGTCACTGGCGTTTATTAAAGTAAATTCAGTCTTAGGTGTTGGCCCGGGTGCATATACGTATGCGTTATATAAAAAATATTCAAATTTAGCTTCCTGGCAATATCAGCCAATCCACAATATTTATCTGCTTGGCGTAGTAGAAATGGGCGTAGTTGCGGCCGTGCTGCTTGCGTTCTTAATAGCAAATTTTGCTAAAATGATTATAAAAAATAATATTATTTATCTTCCGGTTCTAACTGCCCTGCTTGTTTCTGGCCTGTTTGATCATTGGCTTGCCAGCTTGTTTACGGGCATAATGTTGTGGTGGGTAATCTGGGGTCTAGGTCTAAAAAGAAACTCTTGACACCCGGTTTTTCTTCTAGTAAAATGAGTTCACTCTTATCACTCTATTATTTTGAGTGCTAATACTTCTAAATAATTTAATTATTTTAGTATATGCAAATCAAGCCATTAGGAGACAACGTTTTAGTTAAGCAAATCAAAGCCGATGAAGTTACTTCTTTCGGTTTGGTTTTGCCGGATAAAGACGAGAAAAAAGCCGAAGCCGAAGTAGTGGCCGTTGGCCCGGGCAAATTGCTTGAAAACGGACAGCGAAGCAATATGGAAGTAAAAGTTGGCGACAAAGTACTATTAAAAAATTGGGGTGGAGAAAAAGTAGAATTAAATAAGGAAGAATATAAAATTGTTTCACAGGATGATATTTTAGCAGTAATTCAATAAATAAGAGTCTCATTGATATTAATTTTCTTGCAGCCAAACTACCCCTAAAGGGGATGCTCGCTGCGGCGAGTGCGATGGCTGCCGCAAAAATCAATATCAACTCGCCTTGTATCTTAATTCATAATTCGTAATTCAAATTTCATATATGGCAAAACAAATTATTTACAGTGAAGAAGCCAGACAAGCACTGCTTCGCGGTGTGAATGCTTTGGCTAATGTTGTAAAAGTAACCTTGGGTCCAAAAGGACGCAATGTAGTTTTGGATCGCGGTTTTGGCGCTCCGACTATTACCAAAGACGGCGTGACCGTGGCCAAAGAAGTAGAACTGGAAGATAAATTTGAAAACTCCGGTGTAGAGTTGGTAAAAGAAGTGGCCAGCAAAACGAATGAAGATGTGGGTGATGGTACGACCACGGCCACTGTGCTTGCTCAAGCTATTATAAAAGAAGGAATGAAAAACGTAACTGCCGGTGCTAATCCGGTTGCGCTTAAACGCGGTTTGGATAAATGCATGAATTTGGTTGTAAAAGAATTAAAGGAAAGTATTGCCAGACCGGTAGAGCAAGCAGAAATTGCCGATGTTGCTTCTATCTCTGCTAACGACAAAGAAATCGGCACCAAGATTGCCGAAGCCATGAAAGAAGTCGGTAAAGACGGTGTGATTACCGTTGAAGAATCGCAATCTTTTGGCATGACCATTGAAACCGTAAAAGGCATGAGGTTTGATAAAGGATATGTTTCCGGTTATATGGTAACAAATTCCGAACGCATGGAAGCTGAATACAATGATCCGTATATTTTAATTACCGATAAAAAAGTTACTTCTATCCACGATGTTTTACCAGTGCTTGAAAAGGTAGCGCAGAGCGGTAAAAAAGAACTCGTAATTATTGCCGAAGAAGTAGAGGGTGAAGCTTTGACTACATTTGTACTAAATAAATTACGCGGCACATTCAATGTGTTGGCAATCAAAGCTCCAGGCTTTGGCGATCGCCGCAAAGAAATGTTGCAAGATATTGCAATCCTAACTGGTGCCAAAGTAATTACCGAAGAAGTAGGATTAAAATTAGAAAATGCAGGTTTAGAAGATTTGGGTTCGGCCAGAAAAGTTGTGGCTACCAAAGATAATACTACGATTGTGGGCGGCAAAGGTTTGGCCAAAGATGTTGAAGAGCGAGTGTCTGTAATTAGAAAGGCGATAGAGAAAACCGATAGTGAATTTGATCGTGAGAAATTACAAGAACGTTTGGCCAAATTGGCCGGAGGCGTGGCCGTAATAAGAGTTGGCGCGGCTACCGAGACAGAAATGAAAGAAGTAAAACATAGAATTGAAGATGCGGTGGGCGCCACCAAAGCGGCCGTAGAAGAAGGTATTGTGCCGGGCGGAGGCGTGGCTTTGATTCGCGCGATTAAATCTTTAGAAAATGTAAAATTAGAAAATGAAGAAGCGGTCGCGGTAAATATTTTGCGCCGCGCTTTGGAAGAGCCTTTGCGCCAGATTGCTTTAAACGCCGGTGTAGATGGCGCTGTAGTAGCTGAAGAAGTAAAAAAGAGTTCCGGTAATATGGGTTACAATGCCGCTACCGGCGCTTATGAAGATATGGTAAAAGCCGGTGTAATTGATCCGGCCAAAGTAACCAGGACTGCACTCCAAAACGCCGTGTCTATTGCGGGAATGTTCCTAACTACCGAAGCAGTGATTACCGAAATTCCAAAAAAAGATGAACCAATGCCGCCAATGGGTGGGGGTATGGGAGGAATGGGTGGCGGAATGCCAGGCATGTATTAAACAAAACTATTTTGTCATGCCGAACTTGTTTCGGCATCCCGTTATTAGCAAGGAGATCCCGAAACAAGTTCGGGATGACAGAAAAACAAAAGCGCTCCGAAAGGGGCGTTTTTTGTTTGTAAAATGTTAGAATACAGAGTAGAATTAATTTAACTATTTAAATCATTTATAAATTATGAGCAGCTATATAATTTCATTTTTTTCCTCATTTCCCCCAGAACTCGCCACTTTTCTTATTGGTATGACACCTGTTGGCGAAATTCGCCTGGCTTTACCGGTGGCAATTTTGGGATACAAACTCCCGATTTGGGAGGCGTTTTTTTGGGGAGTAATGGGGAATATGGTTCCGGTAACTATAATTTTGTCTTTCGCTAAATATTTTCATTTATGGATTCACAAAAGATCCGGATGGTTTGCCTCGGCCTGGGTTAAATATCTGGATAGAGCCCAGCATAAATTTGCGGGGGATTATCAAAAATACGGATTAATCGGACTGATGATTTTTGTGGGCATCCCACTGCCTATGACCGGAGCGTGGACCGGCGCTTTGGCCGCTTTTGTTTTTGCTTTGCCTTTTGGCAAATCATGGTTTTCTATTTTAGCCGGCGTAATTATTTCCGGCATGGCTACATTGCTTATAACCGTTGGAGCGGGCAGGATATTTTGAGTTTCCATTTTTGGCTTCTCACCCTATAAGGGGGAGGATATAGGAGGGGGTTTCGGATATTATTATGACCATAAAGAGAACATATCAAAACGAACCGACACTAAAGGATGTGAGGCGTTTCCTGCGCGCAGAAGGCACGTCCGCAGAAAAAATTTTATGGAAGTATATTCGCAAAAATCAATTAGGTTATAAATTTCGTAGGCAGTTTAGCATTGGAAATTTTGTGGCTGATTTTTACTGCCACGAGCTTAAATTAATTATTGAATTGGATGGGTGGACACACGATAGTTCTCAGACTAAAATTAAAGATTTGCGGAAACAACAATTTTTTGAAGGTAAGGGTTATACAGTAATTAGACTTACGAACGAAGAGATTTATGGAGATCCGGAAAAATTTATTGCTCGTATTAAAGAGATTTGTGATAAATTATCAAAATACTAAACCCCACCCTTTATCCCTCCCCTTGTAGGGTAGGGAACGAACGAAACAAAGAATAATAACTATTCTCTTCACACACCTCTTTACTTATAAGGGAGGGAGCGAACAGGTAAGCGGCTGGAGTAAGTTTGTTGTAAGTCCTCCCCCTATAAGGGGGAGGACAGAGGAGGGGGTTTTGTGCTAATACTATGTCCATAGATGATTTAAAACAATTACAATCTAAAATACAATCCACCAAAAAACTTCTTAACATAGAAAGTCTGCAAAAAAAGATGGAACAGTTGGCGGAAGAAATGAACGCGCCTGATTTTTGGAACAACCAAGAAAATGCGCAAGCGGTTAGCCAGGATTATCAGGATATAAAAAAAGAAATAGATAAGTTTGAAGATTTGGAAAAAAGAATAAATGACCTGCTAGAATTATCGCAATCGCAAGACGAATCCTTGGCTAGTGAAATAGAAGATCAAACCAAAAAATTGCAAAAAGAATTTGATGATTATGAATTTTTGGTTTTGCTTTCGGGGCCGTATGATAAAAGTAACGCAATTATTAGTATTCACGCCGGCGCGGGTGGTACTGAAGCGCAAGATTGGGCCGAAATGTTGTTGCGCATGATTATGCGTTTTGCGGATAAGATGGGTTGGAAAACCAGAATTTTAGACGAATCTCGCGGTGCCGAAGCCGGTTATAAATCGGTCATGTTAGAAATAAAAGGACGGTATGCGTATGGTTATTTAAAATCCGAACACGGCGTGCATAGACTAGTGCGCATTTCTCCATTTGATGCCGAAAAAATGCGCCATACCTCTTTTGCGCTTATAGAAGTTTTGCCAGAGCTGGATGATAAAGTAAAAATTGAAATTGATCCAAAAGATTTGAGGATTGATACATTTATGTCCGGGGGCAAGGGCGGACAAAGTGTAAACACTACTTATTCGGCGGTGCGGATTGTGCATATTCCTACCGGCATTTCTGTTTCTTGCCAAAACGAACGGTCGCAGCAGCAAAACAAAGATATGGCCATGAAAATTTTACAATCAAAATTAAATATTTTAGAAGAAGAAAAGAAAGCCAAAGAACGCCAGGAAATGCGCGGAGAATACAAATCCGCCGAATGGGGCAACCAAATTCGTTCGTATGTGTTGCACCCATATCATTTGGTAAAAGATAATAGATCCGAATACGAATCTGCCGATCCGGAATCAGTTTTAGAAGGTGAGCTACTGCCGCTTAGCGAAGCGTATTTAAAGTGGATAAAAAGCTAGTATGGAAGTTTTAAAAGAATGTGATTTAGCCAAAATAGCTGTTTCCTTATTTGAAGGTAAGACTATTGTGTTTCCCACAGAGACTTCTTATGGTTTGGGATGTGACGCAACTAATCAAGAAGCAGTAGATAAAATTTTTAGCATTAAAGACAGGGCAGATGATAAGCCGCTTCTTATTGTAGTGCCAAGCGTAGAGATGGCAAAAAAATATTTGGTATGGAATAATACTATAGAAAAATTAGCCAAGGCGTATTGGCCAGGCGCTTTAACAATTATTGGAAAATATAACGCACCCCCGGCCCCTCTTTATAGAGGGGAATCGACAATCCCTCCTAAAAAGGAGGGTGGGGAGGTGTTGGCTAGTGGTGTAGTCTCAAAAAATAATACTGTGGCCGTGCGTGTCAGCAAACATGATTTAGTAAAGTTTTTAAGTGAAAGTTTGGGTAAACCGCTCGTGGCAACTTCGGCCAATATCTCTGGTGCCGGGGAAGTGTATAGCGGCCGCGCTGCCAAAATTATGTTTGCAGAAAAAGAATACCAGCCGGATATTATTTTGGATTACGGAGAGTTGGAGCACCGTCCTCCCACAACCCTGGTTGATGCAAGTAGTGATACAATTAATATCATAAGACAAGGCCAAGTAGAAATAAACATCTAAACATGTTTTCCATAAAAATTAAAGGCTGGGTAGCTTGGATGGTAATCGGCATGGGTGCCGTAATTTTTTCTATTATATTTTTGATCCAGTATATGGTCTCGGTGGCCGAAACCGAATCCATGAGTGTAATGACCTTATTTCAGGCAGATCTTATTTCCGGTTATCAACCAAGAGATAAAAAAGAGCCGATCAAAGTAAAGGGGGTATATCTTACGGCCTACTCGGCCGGCAGCGATAAAAAGTTGGGTTCAATCATTGATTTGATAAATAAAACCGAACTCAACGCGGTGGTAATTGACGTAAAAGATTATAGCGGCAAGGTGCTGTATGATTCAAAAGTTGCCTTGGTTGATGACTTGAAGTTGCAGGATGTTAGAATAAAAGACCCTTCAAAATTATTAGCAACATTAGATGATAATCATATTTATAAAATAGCCCGCATCAGCGTTTTTCAGGATCCAATTTTGGCTGAACGCAAACCCGAATGGGCCATAAAATCAAAAAAAGGCGGGTTGTGGCGGGATAAAAATCATCTAGCTTGGGTAGATCCGACTAATAGAGAAGTTTGGGCCTATGTGGTATCTGTGGCCAAAGAAACGGCGCGTTTGGGCTTTGATGAAATAAATTTTGATTATATTCGTTTCCCGACCGATGGCCCAATGGCCGATATTGTTTATACCAACGCCAATAATAAACGGTATGAAGTTGTTGAAAACTTTTTTAAATATGTTTCGCAGCAAATGCAAGGTGAATCAGTTTACATTTCCGCTGATTTGTTTGGACTTACTACCGAAAAAAAGGGCCAGGATGACATGCGAATTGGCCAGCGCCTCGCTGATGCGATTTTATATTTTGATTATGTGATGCCGATGGTGTATCCGTCACATTACCCGAAAGGCTATCGCGGCTACAAAAATCCGGCAGACTATCCGTACGAAGTGGTATATAATGCCATGAAAGCCGGAGCTACACAAGCCGAGGGTAAAAAAGCTAAACTCAGGGCCTGGATACAGGCATTTAATTTAGGGGCGGTTTATGATGGAACCAAAATCCGCGCGCAAATAAAAGCGTCCGATGACGCGGGGGCTGAGGGCTGGGTCTTGTGGAATGCCGCCAACAGGTATACGGATGCGGGTTTGGAAAAGGAATAATAAAAAGTTATGCCTGATGACAGAAAGACTAAACTAGAAAAGAACCTATTTAAAATTTTTTTCATCAACGCCCTTCTTAATGTAAAGATGATAAACGTTATCATTTCTTTGTTTTACGTTTACCGCAGTTTAACGGTTCCGGATATTTTTTATTTAGGTGTTGTATATTCGGCGGCAGTGGTTTTAAGCGAAATACCATCCAGTTATTTAGCTGATAAATTTGGCCGAAAACGCACTGTAATTATAGCTACTTTTTTTGGTTTATTGCACTGGGTGTTTTATTTGATTGCCGACTCATTTTTACTTTTTGCCGTGGGCACGATATTTTACGCTTTGGCAGAATCATGTATGAGCGGCACCGATGAAGCTTTTGTTTATGATACTAATAAAGAGTTAGGCAACCAAGGTTCTTCTTTGCAAAAATTAAGCCATTATTTTTCCTCTGAGCGTATTTTTAAAATTGCCTCCGCTTTTTTAGGAGCTCTTATTGCCAAAGATTTAGCGCAATGGCAGTTTTCTCTGGTGATTATGGTAGATATTATAGCAACGCTTGTGGCAATAGTTTTTGCTTTTACGCTGGTTGAACCGAATCATTTTATGGATGTAGAAAAACAAGAAGCCGGTCTGATAAAGGATGCGTATAAAATTTTATCTAAAGATAAGCGTTTATTATTCGCGATTTTTAATAAGTGGATTGTGGCTATTATGGCCATGACCTGCTGGCGTTATTCCGCAGTTTTATTTATTGATAATCTGGGTGTGTCAATTATTATTTTCGGTATTGTTTGGAGCGCCTATCACGCGGTAGTTTTTGCCGGTAATTATTTCGGCCATTTTTTATGGCCAAATAAGGAAGATACCTTTAAAATTAATATTTTAAATATTCTATTTTCAATTTCTTTGGCCATATTTCTTATGAGCTGGTTTTTTGCTCCAGAAAAATATATTCTTTTTGGTTTATATACCATCGTGCTTATCACCAGCGCCTTAAGAGACCCCTTCTTTTCTCATATGTTCAATAAGCAGTTTAATTCTTATAATAGAGCCACGGCCTTATCTTTAGCTAATTTTATTAGGTATGTATTTGAGATTCCATTTTTGCCCATCATCGGCTTGCTTGTTAGTATAAATATTATTTATCCATATGTAGTCGCTTTAATATTTGGGTTGTCTGCCATTTTTTATTTCCGAATTAAAGAAGAAAAAGTATATGAATCAAAAACTGTTTAACGAAGATTATCTAAAACATCTCTGCAAACAATATGGCCTTGTCCCTTCCAAAAAATATGGACAGAATTTTTTGATAAATCCGGAAGTGGTGGAAAAAATGGTGGAAGCGGCTGAAATAAAAAAAGACGACATGGTTATAGAAGTTGGCCCGGGTTTTGGCGTGCTTACATTTGCTTTGGCCGAATATGCAAAAAAGGTATTGTCTTTTGAAATTGAAAAAAAATTAGAACCTTATTGGCAAGAACAAGTTGACCAGCATAAAAATATAGAAGTAGTTTGGGGAAATATATTATACGAATTTAAAGGCGATGGATTAAAAGCGGGGGAGTACAAAGTAGTAGCAAATCTGCCGTATCAGATTACCTCGCATGTAATTAGAAAATTTTTGGAGATGGAAAATAATCCAGACATATTAGTTTTGATGGTGCAAAAAGAAGTGGCCGAAAGAATTTGCGCGCCGGCGGGGGAAATGTCGGTGTTGGCTGTGTCGGTTCAATATTACGGCGAACCGGAAATTGTTACGCTTGTGCCAAGGTCGGATTTTTGGCCGGCTCCGGCGGTAGATTCGGCGGTGATAAGGATTAAGATAAAGAATCTAAACTGTCATTCTGAACGGAGTGAAGAATCTCTGTCTCAATCGACGAACGGACAGAGATCCTTCGCTAAAGCTCAGGATGACAAGTGTGTTGACCCAGTATCCTTTTTCAAAATAGTAAAAGCCGGGTTTGTTAGCCGCCGCAAAATGCTTATAAAAAATTTGAGCGCAATAGCTGACAAAAACAATTTACGCGCTATTTTTCAAGAACTAGGCATAGATGAAAAGGTGCGGGCGCAGGAGTTGAGTGTGGAGCAGTGGCAACAGATAGTCGCCAAATTGTCGCCCTGAACCAAATGAAGAATTACTTTCGTTGTCATTCCCGCCAAAGCGGGAATCCAGCCAAATCAACAATTGTCTGGATTCCCGTTGTTATGGGAATGACAACAAAACGGATAGGGATCCTTCGCGCCGCTCAGGATGATTCGCCGTGGGCGAATCACTTATCCCCATTATTTTTTTACTTTGTTTGTGTTATACTACAGTTACTTTAACCGATTGTTCGTATGCCAGAGGAGCAAGATGAGAGACGGCTCTCTAAGGAACAAAAGACGGGCATAATTTTGCTCTCTATTTTTGCTGTATTTGCGATTGGTCTCGGATTTTTACAGATACGCAACACCATGTATGCGCCGTTTGCGCTCAATAATAAAGTTCCGTATGTAGTCAAAGATGATATAGAAACAAACGAAGCATTAATGTATCGCGACACAGATAAAGACGGCCTTAATGATTTTGATGAATTGTACGTATATATCACCAGTCCGTATTTAGCTGATACCGACTCCGACGGTATAAATGATAAAACCGAAATAGAAAAAGGATCAAACCCAATTTGTCCGGAAGGCCAAGTTTGTTCCGAAGCAGCGCTAAGCGGCGATACGCTCCCCAACACCACACCAATCGCGTCGGCCAGTTCAACATTGGGGCCGCCGCCTTCGGCTGAAGAATTAGAAAAAATCTTAAGTAGTCCGGCCGAGACTCGCAAGATGCTGCTGGCCGCGGGCTTTGATAAAAAGATTTTAGATCAAACATCCGACGAGGAATTAATGAAGATGATCAAAGAAATTTTAAGTTCTACGAGTACTCAATTTTAGTATGTTAGTTGCCAGTTTGGCGTAATATGACAAAGTTTCAAAAATTCGGAATAAAATTCTTGTTAGCAGTATTTACCTTTATCACAATCGGCGGATCTTTGTTTTATGCTCGTCCGGCTCAAGCCTTTCCCGTAGAAATTACCTGGGATCCGGGCTATGTTTGGAGTGTATATAAAAGTTTTATAAAAGACGCGGCCGTAAGTATCAGCATTCAAACTTTTTCTTATTTTTTACGCCGAGTCGCGTATGATTCGGCAGTTTGGCTGGCTTCCGGAGGAAAGGGGCAGGCATCTTTTGCGTATGGAAAAAACTTCGGTGATTATTTAAAAGACGTGGGTGATAGCGCCGCGGGTGTGGCCATTGAAGCTTTGGGCGAAGACTTTGGTTTTAATTTATGTAAGATTCCGGACCCAAAAATAGATTTGGCTATGCGTATCGGGCTTACGCATAAATTCATGGATTTAAAGCCGGATTTAAATACCGGACCGGGAGTGCGCGAGCCAACTTGTACCTGGTCAACATTTCAAAACGACGTCTTAAGCGTGGATAATTGGCAAAGCCAGTTTGGCAGCTCCGATAGTATAGCTCGTAAATTTAACGTGGCTTTTTCCGTAGAACAAACAGATATTGGTATCTTGCGCGGCGCTACAGATAAGATCAATCAATATGTGGCAAAGAAAATTGAAGCCGAGACGCTGCAAAGACAAGAAGGGGATGGCTATTTGCCTAAAACCACGCTTATTTCCGGAGATATTCTTACTCCGGGCAAAAATATTTCCGAAGAAGCCCAAGCGCAGAATCCTAACAAACAAACCGAGTCAGCTCAGGCTGGATTTTTATCTACTCTTGGCACGGGCGCGGTCGGCACGATTGCCAGCGCCGGTTCGATATTTTTTAACACCTTAGCTTCACAAATGTTAAAAAATTGGCAGAATAAAGGCATGCTGCCGTTTGGTATTGGTTGTGTGGCTGGCGTGGGTACCGAATGTAAAGATTTGCAAGATACGTTAAGTGATTTACAGGGACAGGTTTCTCGCGGCGGCAGGCAGGCCGCGCAGGCTTTGTTTAACGATCTCTTAACGCCGCCAAATATCGCGGTTGATCAGTATAATGTTTTAGTAAATTTTACCAATTGTCCTACCAGTCCCGGTCCGGATAATTGTGTGGCGGATGCCGGTTTGGCCCAGGCCGCTCAAGAGGCAAATTCTGGCCGCACCGTTACGATCGCTGAAGCTTTAGAAAAAAATTGGCTTCATAGTGAGTGGAGGTTAGTTTCTCCGGATAGGGTAGCCGATAATGTAGACCCAAGCTGTCACCAGCGAGCATATTGTTATGCCAATATCGCCAAACTGCGTAAAGCGCGAATTTTGCCGCTTGGTTTTGAAATCGCAGCCTTAAACAGCAACCCGGATCAGCCATGGACGCTCAAACAGGTTGTAGACGGATTTAACGATTGTAATTTTATTAGAGATGTAAATGGTAATGTGGTGGGAGTTGAAAACGATCCGGTCAATAAACCGTTCTGTAGATTGATTGATCCAAATTGGGTCTTGAAAGCGCCGCCGTCAAAGTGTAATTTCCTGGCTTATGGAACCAGTCCGTATTTTTCCGGTACGCCAAATCGTATTCAGGAGTGTGTAAATATGAGTACCTGTGTGGCCTATGATAAGGATGGAAATTGCGCCACGCAAGGATATTGCACCCGAGAAAAAAATGTTTGGAAAATAGACGCGGCTAAATGTGATTCGCAAAATCGCACCTGCCGTACATTCCAGGATAGTACCGGCAAGACCGTAAGCTATCTGTACAGAACCTTGGATACCGGTTTTTGTAATCAAGATACCGTAGGTTGCGCCGAGTATAGTTTAAAGCAAAATACTGCCGGCAATTGGATTGGATACGCGGAAAATGATCTGGGCTCTTTAGGAGAAAATTCTTCCGTTTACTTTAATAATAAAGTTTCCACCAACTGTTCATCTAATTCAGACGGATGCTCTTCTTTCCAGGTGGCCAACAGTTCAGAAAAATTATATCTCAAAAAAGCGCCATATTACTCGCAGTGTTATGATACCGATCAAACTACCGCAGTTATAGATTGGCCGCGAACCGCCAGCGATTTAAACAGGCTCCCAAATAAACCAGCCTGTAACAATTATTCTCAGGCTTGTATTGAGAGTGAAGTAAACTGTAATTGGTACGCGCCAAGCAGTTACACTGGCGATGCTATTCCGGGTAAGTTTACGCCAGCGTCGGTAAACGAAGGTCAGATAGTTTGGAATGATCAGTGTGATGCCAGGTGCGTAGGGTATGCCGCATACAGGGAAATGCCAAGCAATTATTCCAACGGTCAACCTGTTTCTTACGTTATTCCTTCATCCGGCAATTCCTGTAGCGCCGCAGATGAGGGCTGTGCCAGCTTTACAAACCTCGGCACAACCGAAGGCGGTTTGGAAAAAGTTGAGCACTATTCTTATTTGCGACCTTGTATTTTGCCCGACACCACTAAACAAAAGACATTCTATACATACGAAGGATCGGCTGTGGGCGGTTTCCAACTGAAGAGTTTTATTTTAGAAAAAGATACGGATGGCAGTCCTAAATATTTTTATCGCACTGCCGATGATTTGGCTACGTATGCGGCTACTTGCAGTCAAAACCTCTATCAACAAGGTTTAGCCAGTCCGGATTGCCGCCAATTTAATGATGATCAAGGGGCTGTATATTACAAATTATTGTCAAAGACTATCGCGGTTGCCAGTAACTGTACGCCATTTAGATTAAATGATACCGAACTACACGATGTTGCGTTAAATGAAGTCAATTGTTTGGCGCAAAGAGGAAAATGGGATGCAGCTGCCGGAAGTTGTCAGGTATGTTTCCAAAACGGAGAATACAGAGACGGCGAGTGTTTCTATTATGGCCTGCCCGGAAATACGCCTAATACGGCCGGTACCAGCAAACCATGCGCCGCGGCGGCAAATACCTGCCGTGCTTATAAAGGAAACACCGGCAACAATGTCCGTAATATTTTTACCAATAATTTTGAACAATCGGTCGCGTCCGATGCTTTAGCCGGCTGGGGACCATCTTCGGATATCGCGCAATCACTTGAATCAACCCGGTCCGGAGAACATTCCTTGTCATATAATGGCACAGGCGCAGTATACAAGGATATAGTATTAACTCCAGGTGAAAGTTATGATCTTACGTTCTGGGCCAAAGGAGCGGTGGGAGAAACAGTTACAGTTACTTTAGAAAATAATCAAGTTTCTAATTTAGGCACAATCAGTGTCGGCGATGCTTGGCAAAATTATCACCTCGGTCCAGTAGAATTAACCGGAAATGTTTCCAGTACCAAATTGCAATTTGCAGTTAACGGCCGGTTGTTCCTGGATAATGTTCACCTCAAAGAAGTTACCGATTTTATCTATCTTGTTAAAAATTCCCTTAGTGTTGATCCGGTTTGTGATAGCAATCTAAACGATAATTTACCGGGCGAAGCCTTGGGTTGTTCGCAGTATCAGACCCCGGATAACAGGCCAATTTATTTAACCGGTTTTACTTCGCTGTGTCGTGAAAAAGCAATCGGTTGTACGGCAGTATATGATACGCGCAATACGCCGGATGAAGTCGGCCCACGAGCGTATAATGTTTGGCTATCCGGGCCGGAAGGTCAAAGTACCAGCCGAAATATTGTTGGCACGGAATATAGATGCCAGGTTGCGCTTGGTCAAAAAGGTTGTTATGTACATGTAACCGGCGCAAATTTAAGCTCTATAGTTGCCGGCGGAGGCGCGATAGTTACTTCAACTATATACGTGCAGCCAGATTCGCCAACTACCACGCCTCTATATTTAGTAGCTAGCCGTGAAGCGACCTGTAGTCCGGTTGATTTAGGCTGTACGAAAGCCGGAAAACTAGTACAGACTCCAACCGGCCCAACGTATACCGAGGTAACAGTTAAAAAAGATCCAAGCAGCTTTAATACCACGCTTTGTCAGCAGGAAGCGGTCGGTTGTAACGCATACTCTTCAAGCGATGGGGCGCTGTACTTTAAAGATCCGCAGTATTTAGGTCAAAAAGTTTGCGCTTACAGAGATAACGTAACTAAAAACGGTGTTAGATATAACGGTTGGTTCTGGAAAGGCGTAGGCAAGTGTGGCGCCGGAAACGCCAGCGATCCATTCTGCACCAAAGACAGCGATTGCGCGTCCGGAGTTACCTGTAATCAAAAAGATGAACAGCCATGCTATCCAAATTATTTGCAATCCGGAAATAACTATGGCCTGTGGTCTTATGGCGTAAGCAGTTCATATAATAATTTTGTCGGTGAATGTCCGGCTACCCAAAATGGCTGTACGGAATTTATAGATCGCAATGAAAATAATAAGACCTACTATCTTATCAATGATGATAGATTAAAGACACAGCAAACCGAATGTAATGGACAGATCAGTGAAAAAAACGGCTGTATTCTGCTTGATAGAACTGATTCACCAAACAAATTATGGAACACGGCCGCTTCCTATGCTGTCAGCGCGGGCCAAAATAATAATTTGGTGGCGCCAGTGGCTGGAACAGGCACAGTGACAAATGATGCCAATGTTATTTTGAAAGTTAGTAGAGATAGAGAATGTGGAGAATGGCTCCAATGCCGCTCTTCGCATCGTGTCTTCGACACGCAATCGGGCAGCTACAAAGAAGTTTGTGACGCCATCGGCCGCTGTAATAAATCTTCGGATTCATACAGCAACGCTGACTTCATCAATTGCTCCAATTGGCTTGATAATAATCACGAACTCAGCAATCAGATTTTAACTGATGACGCGTACCGCAATCGCAATACCACTTGGAAAGGTCAGGACTTTAGCGGTTACAGTATTTTAAATACGTTCCCGATTGAAGAATTGTCAGAAGTAAATGTGGGCAACGCTACGGCGGCCGATTGGCGTTTGGCCAAGACGCTCGCTTGCGGCGGAGGTCCTAACTGCAGATCTGCCACCGACCCTAATAGTCCATCTTGCGGATTAACCAGTGTTGGGTTGCCATGCGGTCGCAATAATGCCGGTGTTTGTTTGGGTTCGGTAAATCCAGTTTGTGTCCAGGATTTAGACAGTCCGGTTGTTGGTGTTCCTCGTCAATCCATAGCGCCAAGTTGTCGCGCTTATCCGGAAGAAACTTCGCCATTCCCAAATAGCCAAGCTATCAGTGATTCGCTGGCATTTAATTCGGTAAATACCTGTAACGAAACATCTGGATTTAGCACCGATCCGGGTAAATATAACAGCTGTGAATGTAATTACACCAAAGTTACGTATGGAGACGCAGTCACCAAATATTGGAATTTCAAAAATCCGAACAATGAGGGTATCTTGGATACCAATAATCAAAATATACAAGGCGTGGTAAGTGGAATTTGTGTTGGCGGAGATAGTGCCGACCGGGCTTGTGATTCAGATAGTGATTGTACCGGTGGCAGCTGTCAAAAATTAAAGAAACAATCCCGCCTTATCGGCTGGCAAGGCTATTGTATTGAATATGATTATTCCAGACCGCTCAATGCCGAACAAAATAGTTTTGCTTGTTTAACTTGGTTCCCGAAAGATAATATTACTGGCGCGTTTGATATAAACAATCAGCATGTGGAGGCAGGGTTCCAGGCGACCGAAACAAACGGTAAATATTACTGCTTGGAAGCAAAAGGTTATCAGGAAACCAATAGCAATCCAGCTGTAAATGGTAGCGGCGCGCTTACATATAACAGATTTTTGGGTGGTGGAAATATTTCTAAACCGGGTTCTAGTGATGATCCAGCTGATCCAGATAGAGCTAAGAGAGTTGTGGTTGCTGACCCAGCCAAGCCAATTTATCGGGATGAAATTGATTATATATTAGTATCTCCCGTAGGCGGTGGCGGTAGTTGGTTCCCAAATACTTCACAATCCTTCTATATTAGAAATGGTCTTATTACTAAATATCAAGGAGCTTTATGGAATGTGCTTGAAGAACCGGATGGCCAACCTATCCAAGGAGCTCAACGATTATTTGGTGAAGCCATCAGTTTATCACCCGGACAGTATGTTTGGTCTGATGGGCGTGATAGGAACGCATGGTATATGCGTCATGATGATGGTCAAGGTGACGGGAACGACGACTATCAATTTATTGGCCCAAGTTCTGAGGTAATGGGGCAGTATGCTGATCTGCTAAGATCGGATTGTGCCGGTCCGATAGATGTACCGCAAAATTGTTGGACAAACAATACCGGTCCTAATTGCAGGGATCGTTATCAACGTGATTGTATAGTCGGTGGTGCCGACAATAGTGACGACGGCTGTTCTGTAAAAGTCGTATTTGATCCGAATGGTCGTTTAAATAGAATAAATTTAGTTTGTTTAACCGGTGATTCCCGACATGAAGAAGGTAGAAACTTCAACTTCTATGTTGGTTTGCGCGAACCTTGCGCCAACATTGCTCAAACCGAAACAAATTCGTATACATCCGTTGGTTGGACAGACAGGTTGTGGCGTCAAAGTACATTTGCAATCCCAACATTAAATTATCGTAATTCACTTATCAGTTCTCCGTATGGTAGTTTGGCTATGCCAAGTTCACTTGTGTCGGATAAACTGATTAATATATTTACCCACTATAATGCTGACACATTTGATCCGCCGCCAGCCATAGCCGGCGCTCCATATTCTTGCGCAGGCACTTGTTTGCAAACTAACCCAACCGCGCAGGAAGGTTTGTCTGGCACGGCCAGCCAAAGAACCTCGGCGCAAGGACGGGATAGCCTGGCACAAATTTTTGCCAAAATTGATAATGTTTGGAATTGGGGCTTTAGTACTGCCAATTCAGCCTGGTCGTATCAAGCAAATACAAGTCTTCCATATAACTTTACTGAAACTTTAACTTCAGCCGTAAATACGCCGCAAGTGCATACCTTGGGAGCCTGCAGACCCGGAGGAAAATGTTTGGAAGGTAATGTTGCCGGTATAAGTATAAACGATAGAGCCAGCGGTGATCTTGTGTTTAATAGCAATGTTGGTGTTGTTAATGCCAAATTCTTTGGCTTCGCCAACAAAGATCAAATGCCAATCAGAAAAATTAAATTGGATTGGGGAGACGGCAATGTTGTTTCTCTAGACGGTTATTTCCGTAATCAGCGCGGTACGGTAAATGGAACTTGTGGAACAGGAGGCAAATGTTTGGTCGGTTCTACCGATACCGGTAAATCATGTACATCAAATAGTGATTGTACAAACATAGATAATTGTTTTGCCGAAAGCCAAGCGCCAAACTTTGGACAAATAGTCGGCAAGACTTGCGACTCTGCCTATTTCCGATTTGATCATGTCTATCAGTGTTCTCGCGAAAGCAGTAATTGGACAAATAGTTGTCCAAACGCGCAAGCCCAGAGTTTGTATGGCGGTTGTTGTGTCTTCCAGCCAAAAGTTCAGCTCAAGGATAATTGGGGATGGTGCAATGGGGTTTGTGGGGATGCGGGAAGTCCAGGTGGAACAGGTTGTTACGATGCAAATGTAGGCACAGGAATAAAGGAATGTGAAACTTTGCCATCTGCATATACACCTTCTTCTGCCAGAGTAATTGTTGCACCTGCTGATTAATCAACTCATTTTAAATAGCGGAAATAAAAAATCACTGACTAGTTCAGTGATTTTTTATTCTACTTAAAAGACGAAATTTTTCTTCTGTTAAGCTGATGGTTGACCGCCTGCGCTTGCCGTTGGCGAGCGAGAGGCGGTCAACTAGTTTGATGGTGGTGAGAAGTTGCCGCGCAACTGCTCCGTATTGAGCCTGATGTGGACGATAGTGCCGTTGGTCAAGTCGATGTTCAGCGTGCCCTGGCCTTCCTGCAGAGGAAGATTGAACACGAAGCCGCCGTCTGAACCGTTCAGCAGGTTGCAGTCGAGCTGGCAGCTATCCGTCTGGTTGGGCGGCATGTCGGCCACTCGGCAGTCGAACTGAACCGGTGCGCTGACCGAGATCGTAATGCCAGACAGCTGGATGGCCTGCGCGCAGATCTCGGTTGGCATCGAGCCATCGGTCTGCACCATGTTGCCGGCGTCCACCATGACATCGTCGTCGCCATCGTCGGGCGGGCTGCCGCAGGCCGTGGCGCCGATGCCGACTGCCAGGAACAGAATCGACGTGATGACGTTGAACCAGAACAGGGTCAGTTTGCTTTCCGGGTGCATGATACGCTCCTCTGTCGCTTATAGGCGACTCAGTGAGAATTGTGTCGCCTTAAGCGACGTTGGTAAAGCGGTGAGTTACCTAGGTCATTAACTGCCTCGTTTTTACGGAGCAATTAGCGACCTCGGTAATTTCGCTTTACTTACTATTTTCCACCATCAATTTATTGGCTAAATTTGGAGTTTCCTCTAAACTTAGCACTTTTGTAAAGAGCGGGTTATCTTGCGATAACGACAAATTATAGCATATTTTGGGGATTTTGTCAACCCCGCTTAGCGGGGTCAACCCTATATATACTATATGGCACATTACCATTCTTCGTTAGATAATACCAATTTTTATCAAACAAAGAATAGGCACTTGCTATGTATGCGCCTACCGGAAAAATCATTCGTTTCTTATTTCTTAAATCATTATACACCCGATTGCCGCTATTGTTACATAGGGACTTATGCACAGGTCTTCAGGGTTCGAAAAAGTAAATTATTTTTATCCACAAGTGATTTTTTTGACCATGTTTTTAATTGTTGACTGAGCCAAAATATGATACAATTACTTTACCATAATTGATACAGAATGCTTGCGAGACTTAAAAATAGTTTACTTTTAATTTTCAGTAGAAGCTGGAATTTTTTGCGTCCTCGTCAGAAGCTTGGGTTAGTCAGTTTTGTAATTATTTCAAGTTTAATTATAGCTGTTTGGTTTATATTTACTCCCGTATCTTACGCGCAGAGTTTGGCTGGGGCGGGTGAGTGGCTTCTGGAATTATTTTCTGATCTTCTTTTTGCGCTTGCCGGTCTTTTTATTAAGCTAACTTTTTTCTCTCTAAAATTTATTATAGAAGTAGCCGGCTACAATGGCTTTATAGATTCTCCGGCGGTTATTGTTGGCTGGGTAATGGTGCGCGACATTACCAATATGTTTTTTGTGGTGGTTTTGCTCATTATATCATTCGGCACGATTTTGGGCTTAGAACAATATGAATATAAAAAATTATTGGTCAAGCTTCTCATGGCTGCAGTTATCGTAAATTTTAGCCGCCTTATCTGCGGACTAATTATAGATATTGCCCAAGTGGTGATGGTAACATTTGTAAACGGGATTGCCGCCACGGCCAGCGGCAATTTGGTAAACATGTTTCAGGTGGATCAGATATTTAAATTGGCAGAAGGGCAAACAACCAAGGTTGGTTCTACCTTTGAAATTTTTTTGGCAGCTGTAGCCGCGATTGTGTTTGCTACCATGATGCTTGTTACCATGCTAACTTTTTTGGTTTTACTCTTGGCGCGCATGGCCATGCTTTGGGTGCTCATCGTTTTATCTCCGTTTGCCTTTGTGTTAAATGTTTTGCCGCAGACAGAAAAATACGCCAGTCAGTGGTGGGAGCAGTTTGGAGGTCATGTCGTAGCTGGCCCCATTATCGCTTTTTTTCTTTGGTTGTCATTTGTAACCGTCGGCGCGGGCACGGCTTTTGATGAAATTAAAAAACATAATGCTTTGCCGCAAAGTCAAACTGCCGCCTCGCCGGAAGAAGAGCAAACCGGTATTACTCAAATCATGAGTTGGGCAAAGATGGCCAATTTTGCGATTGCAATTGCGATGCTGCTTGCCGGCGCGAAAATGGCCCAACAGCTTGGTGTGGTTGGCGGAGGTTTGATGGGCAAGGCCGGAGATTTGGGAAAGAAAGTAGCGATGTATGCCTCCGGTTTACAGGCTGCCAGATGGACTGCGAGTAATGTGTTAAAGCCAGCAGCTAAGTATGGTTTAATGAAAATGCCGCTTGGCGGTGAATTTTGGCAGAGAAGGGGCAGGTCTATTAAAGCCTGGGCTTCTTATAAGACTACTAAAAAAGGCTGGCTTGGGCTGCCTTCCACAGAATCTAGACTAATAGCGGCTGGAGAAAGGATAGACAAGGCTTATGGCAAAGAAACTCAAGATATAGGTAAGCAATCACAAGAAGTCCAGGATTTAGTAGCTGCTCGCGATGCGGCTTTGCAGAGTGAAGATTATCATAAAGCCGATGAGCTTGGTAAGAAACTCAAAAAGGCAGGTTTTGATGTTGGTGAAGCAGAAGAAGGGCCAAGAGAAGGGCTGACAGAGTTAAAAAAAGCTTATGGCGGTGGTACAAGAGCGTGGGCCCGTATTGGTTTGGCCCTGTGGACAACCAGCGAGTTTGATAAAGAATATACCAACGATAAAGAAGCGAGGGCAAAATATGCCAAAGAACAAATGGAGCATATTGTTAGTACCAGTAAAACTCCTATCGGTAAAGAAAAAACCGAGGCCGAACAAGATCTAGAAAGAGCCAAAGAAACAGGAGGTAGAATTAAAAAAAGAAAATTGGCAGACGTAGCAGAAAAAAGAAGCAAAATAGATAAAAAAATAGAAGCAGATCTAGCGGCAGGAAAGTCAGTAGAAGACGTAAAAAATAAATATGGTGAAAGGCGGTATTGGGATTATACTCGTTTGAAAAACGCGGATAAATCGGCAGTACAGGCAGAGGAAATTACACATGCGATGGCGGAAGATGAAAAGCTTAGAGCGGCTGAAGCTAGACACGCTGAACGCGGGAGTGTCAAGGGCCATCTAAGAGAAGAAGAGGCGCATACAGCCAAGGCTAAATCAAAGCAGATCGAAGAAGGATTACAAGCTGAAAAAGAACTGGAAGAATTAAAAGAGATAAAGAAATTATTGGAAGGAAAAGGCGCCTCGCAGCAGGCAGTTATTAATTTTACCAAAGCGCAAACCGCCAATATAAAAGAAGATTTTGATATTTCTAAAGAAGAGGCGGAAGTAGAACAGCGCGCCGAATCATTTAGACAAATGGGAGATGATTTAAGAGCCAATCAGGTGCTGGCAGAAATGCAGTCAAAGGCCGCTAAAAGAGAAGGTGACCGCGTGTCGGCAATGAGTTGGGAAGATAAGACCTTTGCCTTGCAAGCCTTGCCGGTAAAAATACAGCAATTAGAACAAGATATTGCGGCGGCTTATGTTGGGGGAAATGCAGAAGAAGCAACTCGTTTAAAGGAAATAAAAAATAAAACAGTTAAGCGAACAATGGCTTTGCAGACATCTCTTAAATCAGAAGGTAAAGAAGCGGCAGAATTGGCTGATAGTGGAGCGTTAAAAGCAATCGGTTGGAACGAAGTTATTGATGATGCTAATCGTATTAGAGCGGAGCTAAGTAAAATTTTAGGCAAAGTAGTAGCAGTCGGAGACGAGGCAGCGGCAGCTGAGGATGTCTATAGAGCATTTGGCGGTATAGAAAAAGCTCAAGGGGCTATGACATTGTATAGTAATGCCAATAAAACAGCGGGCTTAAAGGGCGCTGGCTCACTCTTTGGTTTGGTTGGGGATAGAAGAAATGCCTCGGGACAACTAGAAAGATTTTTTGGACAATATGATCAAGCCACAAATACTGTTAATGCTGGACGGGTAAAAGTTGGAGATGGTTTTTATCCTACAAAAATAGCAGAGGTAGATCATAGAAAATGGATAACTGCTAATGGATATGGAAAAATAAATGTAGACAATAAAATTGTAGGGTTTGATAGTCAGAGAGCGGAACAGTTGGCGGAAGTTTTTAATGGTAAAAATGACTTATTTATATCACAGATGCAGAATGGGTTTTTTGATTCTTTAAATTCAGCTATTATTGACAGAAATAATCCGGCAAATGTTGCTGAATATACAAATTTATTAAATAAGATTAAGGCAGTATTAAAAGACCCTCAGGCTCAGGCTAGGTTTTTACAGAGGTCTGAAGGGCTGTTAACAAATCTGGGATTACCAGCAGGACAATGGCCTTAAAAAAATATGTTTTTTGATCAAAAAAATTTAACCGACGAAGAGATTAAGGTGAAAGAATTGGAATTTCAACGCCTGTCTTCGGATATAGGTGCGGCAACTAAATTGCGGCAAGAATTAAAAAATTATTTTTCCTTTGCATCCACAGAAGAAAAAGAGGCTCTTAGGTGGACTTATTGGAGGTGGTACGTAGAGTTAACATGGAAGAATTTTAATTCCCTTTCTAAAGATGGGGTGGTAGACGCTTTTTCAAAACAGGTGCCAATGGCTATAGTAAATAGCTATAACATTCTTGACAGTCTGATGTGGTATCTAACCTTTCATCTTTACGAAGAGGCAGAAATGCAAAGTTTTTATCTTAAAGTTAAACCTGCGTTTATTAATTCAGAAGCAGTTTTGGGAAAATGGCAAGGTAAAAGTATCCTTGTTAAGGAAATTGTATCAGAATATTATTTACTCCAGCAGCGCCGCGCTTCTTCCATGGAAGAAGCCGAATTTCTTACAAAATTAAAACAAATAATGTTTCCTAAAGAGTTCGAGTCCTATATTTTGGTGGACAAGGATGTTGGAGTAGATAATTTTTTAGCGATAGTCGAATTATTCCAGGAGATTGACCAAGAAAAAATTTGGTTTTTGGTAGAAATGTTTTCAGATCCAGAAAAATACCAAGAAAATAATTTTAAATCTAAAGAAAAAAAACAAACTGAAGAAAATAACGAAGAAAAAGAAGGTCTAATAAAAGAAGAAATCACAAATCAGGCAAAAAATGTCCAACCGCTGGTACAATTTCCCGCGAAAGAGGTTTCCAAAATACCGACCCCCCAGCAAATAAAATCCCAGATAGAACAAGAATTTAAAAAAGACGAAAAGGGCAATTTTGTCGATATCGACGGCGTCATGCAAAAACTGGCTGAATTATCGGAAAAATATAACGATTCGGCGATTGCAGACATGTTGTATTTTGATGAGCAGTCGGGCGGTTTTAAGTGGAATATATAAAAAATAGTATGGCCGAACCAATGATACAAATTAAAAAACCTGATGGAACTTTTACAAAAGTTCCGCTTAGTGAATTTAAAAAAATGCAGGCAAAACCTGCGCCAAGCCCTGTGGCTGCGCTTGCTCCTGCTCCGGTAGCAGAAGTAAAAGAGGTAAAAAAAGAAATGGAAGAAAAAGTTGAGCTGCCGCAAATTAAGCCGGAATCAGAAATTGAAAAACCAAAAGCCGAAACGCCTCATGCTCATCGTGCTCATGTTGCTCATACGGTACTCAAACATCCGGTAGAAATTAAAAAACATACACCCGCGCATCACGCAACTCACGCTCATAAAAAATTAACTCGTGAAGATGCCAAATCTCCGTTGGAGGAAAAGATGCCGGTAAAAACTGATGCGCCTATGGTGAGCGCTAAACGTGAAAATCAAGTGGAAGAAGTAATAAGGAAAATTGGTTTTGGCGTGGCTCCGGATTTGCAAGGCAGATTGAAAAGTCTGATTCTGGCCAGGTTAAAAGATATAAAAAGCGAAGATGAGATACGAGATATTCTTTTGCGTCCGGTAAAAAATAGCGGCTTGGGATTATCCGAAGGACAGGTAGAAAAAATTATTAAATTGTGTCGAGAAGTATTGGGAGCTGATGCCGCAAAAGCTGCAAGTGATAATGCGCAGACGCCAATTTTGAAAGGCAAATCCGGCGGCATGGCGCTTATGGTTGAACCGCCTGAATTACCAATGGTGATACCCGTAAAAAGCAGCTTTTCTGTGAAAAATTCCACTCCGCCGGCACCGCTCAACAAATTCGCAACCGATACCATTGTTTCAAGGATAATAAAGGAAAACATGGCTGACGAGCCGATGTTTAAAATTAGCAATAAGCCCGCAGTCAGACAAGTAGTGCAAGATATTTCTGTTCCGGATATGGAAATGGGGCCGGTGGAAGAGTTTAAATCAATAACTATCACTGAATTTAGAAGATTATCCAGCAATCCGGAAGAAGCGGCCAAACGACTGTATCAAAAAATGTCCAATTTGCAAGAAGAATCATTCGTGTGGTATTTGGATGCGGTCGCGGCATATCATAACTCGCCGCTATATTTGGAATATATGTCGGCGGTAAGCCAGTCGCTGGCGGAAAGAAAATCACTGGCGAATGTACTTGCGGCAAAAAATGGTATAAAATTAAATGAGGTGATGGCAATTATTGAAATGGAAAAAACATTATAGCTGTCATCCTGACAATAAACGTATGGATCAATTCGTAGTGCCACAATTTATAGAAGTAGAAGATAAGATTTTTGGCCCAATTACGACCAGGCAGTTTATTATTTTGCTTGTCACGGCCTTGATTTTATTTATCACTTTCAAATTGGCGGATACGGTCCTATTTATTTTTTTGGCTGCAGTTATTGGCGGATCCTCACTGGTTATCGCGTTTGTAAAAATAAACGGCCAGCCGTTTCATTATTTTTTACTAAATCTAGTTCAAACCGTTCGCCGCCCCAGTCGTAGGATTTGGTACAAAGATTTTACCAAGGCCGAACTGACGGAATCAATTAAATCGGGGAAAATAGAGGTTGTAGAAGCTGTAAAAGAAGTGCCAAAAATGTCATATAGCCGTATTCGCGATCTGTCATTAATTGTTAATACGGGTGGGTACTATAGTGGAAGCGAGCGAGAATAATACATTATGTATAATGTATTATCGAGCGAACGACACTATATGCGGCCTTTAGGCCCATATAAGCCGGAGTAGCACACTGTCATTCCCGCCCGGGAGCGGGAATCCAGGCAATTCGACCGGATACTAGATTCCCGCTTGCGGCGGGAATGACAACAAAAACGTAAAATAAAAAGTATGAAAGAAAAGCCAAAGAAAAAGAAAATTAAAGTTCCCAGCGCTCAAAGCCATCTCCCGTTCGCGGAGGTGAAGTTTGATACCGTAATCATGAAAGATGGAACATTGCGGGCGGTGCTTATGGTGTCCAGTATAAATTTTGCTTTAAAGAACGAAGATGAGCAAAACGCGATTATTTCTTCGTATGTTTCTTTTCTAAATGGCATTGATTTTCCGCTGCAGATTGTGGTGCAATCTCGGCAGCTATACATTAAACCATATTTGGAAAAATTGTTAAAAAAAGAACGTGAACAAACTAATGAATTATTGCGCGTACAGATAGCCGATTACAGATCATTCGTATCCGAACTCGTAAGCCTGGGAAATATTATGAGCAAACAATTCTTTGTAGTTGTTTCGTACGATCCGCTTTCCAACAGAAAAAAAGGTTTTTGGTCTAGAATGAAAGAAGTCGTAAATCCGGCAGTGACTATAAAATTAAAAGATGAACGGTTTCAGCTGCGCAAACACGATCTTGATATGAGGGTGCGCCAAATAGAATCAGGATTAACCAGCATGAATTTAGAAGTGGTCAGGCTGGACACGCAATCATTAATAGAACTATTCTATTCCACCTATAATCCCGATATCGCGTTTAGCGAGCATTTGCCGCCAGTGGGTGAGCTGCGAGTAGAATAGGATTTAGTACTTAGAATTTAGGATTTAATATTGTATGGCTTTTAAACCAAAATTTGCTACCGGATCATTTTCCAAACAGAAAGGGCCTTTGACTAGCAAGGAAGAAGATATCAGTAAAAAATCCGGTGAGGAACTTATAACCCTGGAAGAAGAAAGGGTATATCGTGAAGGCACGGTTTCCATTAAGGATTTGCTTGCGCCTTCGGCTTTTAATGTTGAATCAAATTTTGTAAAGTTGGGCGATATATTTTGCCGGACGATTTTTGTTGTAACGTACCCGAGGTATATTTCCATCGGTTGGAGTTCGCCGGTATTAAATTTATCCATCACGATGGATGTGGGAATGTTTTTCTATCCCGTGAAATCCGCTATTATTTTAAAACAGTTAAAAAATAAAGTCGGCGCCTTGGAAGCGCAGCTTAACGCGGATTCGGAAAAAGGCGCGCCGCGCGACCCGGTGCGTGAAACGGCTTTGCGTGATATTGAACAGTTGCGTGATGATCTAACTCAAGGTATTGAACACTTTTTTCAATTCTCATTTTACGTAACCCTTTACGCCAAAAGCAAAGAAGAGCTTGATCAAACTTCGGAAGACGTGGAAAATATTTTTGGCTCCAAACTTATTACCAGCCGTAAAGTTTTATATCAGGCTGAGCAGGGTTTTAATTCCACCTTGCCGCTGGCCAATGACGAACTGATGATTTCATTTAACTTAAACTCTTCGCCGATTGCCGCGTCTTTTCCATTTACTTCCGCCGAACTTACTTCCGATGATGGTATTTTGTACGGCGTCAATCGCCACAATAACAGTCTTATTTTGTTTGATAGATTTTCTTTACAGAATGCCAACATGGCTGTGTTTGCGACCTCCGGTGCCGGTAAAAGTTACGCGATCAAATTGGAAATTTTACGCAGTATGATGATGGGGGTTGATGTTATCGTAATTGACCCGGAAATGGAATACAAACATTTGGCCGATGCCGTGGGCGGAACCTATATAAACATTTCTCTTTCTTCCGAAGCCAAAGTAAATCCGTTTGATTTGCCCAGACCAACCGGCGGAGAAGATTTTTCCACCGAAGATATTATTCGCGGCGCGGTGATAACCGTAAAAGGTTTGCTTCGTATCATGCTTGGCAATCTCACCACGGAGCAGGATTCTATTATAGACAGGGCGCTTATTGAAACATACGCTAAAAAAGATATTACGCCCGAAGCAGACCTCAGTGTTGTACAGGCGCCGATAGTGCAAGATTTGCAAGAAATTTTGGAAGGCATGGAAGGCTCCGGAGATTTGGTATTAAGACTTAAAAAATATACTGAAGGTACGTTTAGCGGGCTCTTCAACGCCCCAACCAATGTGGACATGAAAAATCAACTCGTGGTATTTAGCGTGCGTGATTTAGAAGACGAGCTTCGTCCGATGGCTATATACGCGATCGTTAACTATATTTGGAATGTTGTACGTTCGGAACGAAAGAAGAGAATTTTGGTAATTGATGAGGCGTGGTGGCTGATGCAGCACGAAGATAGCGCACGGTTTATTTTTGCCCTGGTTAAACGCGCCCGCAAGTATTATTTGGGGGTTACAACCATTACCCAGGATGTAAATGACTTTTTAAAATCACAGTACGGTCAGGCTATAGTTACAAACTCCGCTTTGCAGCTCTTGCTCCGTCAGTCACCGGCGGCCATTGATTTGGTGCAAAAAGTTTTTATCCTTACCGAAGGCGAAAAATATTTGCTCTTAGAGAGTGGAGTAGGGGAGGGAATATTTTTCGCCGGTAATAAGCATGCGGCTATAAAGGTGGTAGCATCGTATACCGAAGATCAACTCGTAACCACCAACCCGGAGCAGCTCTTAGAAATAGAAAGGTCTAAAAAAGAATTTGAAAAACAAACCGGACAATAAGAATATAGAATTTAGAAATTAGAATTTAACACAAAACGTATGTCACTTCGCGCTCGTATTTTCATTATTATCAGTGTTGTAATATTTTTGGTTTTAGCGATAAGCATATTCTTAATCGTAAGAAACAAAAATAAAAAAACCGAAAATGCAAATCCGACAACTACCACTACCACCAGCACAAGTAACAATACTCAGTCGGGCAGTCAGGTCGTGGTAGATGGCCAGCTGCCAACCGGACTAACGGCCCGAACACCAACCTCGCTAGAGGTGGAAAAAAACAACGTAGAACAGCTCGCTAAAATTTTTGTAGAGCGATACGGATCGTATTCTACGGATAATGAATTTCAAAATATTAAAGAATCAGAGTCTTTGGTTACAAAGTCGTTATGGACAAAAATCAGCGCTGGCATGAACGTAAAAAGTACCAGTCAAGGTTTTTTGGGGGTTACTACCAAGGTAGTTAGCGCTAGTATTACCGACTGGTCTGCGAGCAAAGCTACGGTGCAGCTGCGGCTCATGAGGGAAGAAAATAAAGATGGCACGGTTTCCAATCGCTATCAAAATGCAACTGTGGAGATGGTTAAACAAGGTAATGTATGGTTGGCAAACGCGCTCGCTTGGAACTAATTAAAGGCTGGGTAAAAGACTGCCTCTTTCCCAAATTTTGTGTCGGTTGCAAAGCAGAAGATCTGTGGTTGTGCGATGGTTGCGCTGGTAAAATTATCAAGATAAAAAACACTTCTTCTTCGGAAGGTAAGACCGTGGCCCATATTGATAGGGTGATGGCCTTGTTTGATTATGGCGAAAATATAGTTTCAGAATTGATTAAACTGTTCAAGTATAATTATATAACAGAACTTACGGAAGTATTTAGAAAAATTGTTAATGATATTAATATAGAGTTTGATGATAAAAATTTTATGATTATGCCGGTGCCGCTGCATGCGCGGCGCCAGCGGGAAAGAGGGTTTAATCAGTCTGAAATTTTGGCAGAAATTTTTGCTGAAAAATTACATTTGCAAGTAAATAAGGATTTGCGCCGCGTTATTTTTACGCAGCAGCAAGCGGCGCTATCGGCCGAAAAGCGGTTGGTTAATTTAAAAGATGCCTTTGCTTTTGACGCTGTGGGGCAAGCAGTTCCGGAGAGAGTTTTATTGGTAGATGATGTATTTACGACTGGAGCCACAATGAGCGAGTGTGCCAAGGCGCTGAAAAATAAAGGAGTAAAGACTGTTTATTGTTTAGCGCTGGCTAAAGGCTGAGGCCTTAAAAAGGCAGTAGGGCGCGAGCGTCAGGATCCATTCTGTCTAGTGTCCATATTGGCTCCCATACCAAATCTACCACAACCTTTTTTACTTTGGGTAATTTTTTCATCTCTTCTTTTATCTGTTCAATAAGACTAGCGCCATACGGACACCCCATGCTGGTAAAAGTCATAGTAACAAGCGCTTGGCCGTTTTTTATTTCTACGTTATAGATCAACCCCAATTCTACGATTCCCATACCCATTTCGGGATCAAAAATAGTATTGAGTATTTTCCAATATTCCTGGGTTCGTTTTTCCGGCGGAATGGGAAAAGTTTTTTTGTTCAACATATAACTTACCAATATTGTTTCAATTGCTATGAAGCCTCTGGAGAAAAAGATGGTTTATCTTAATCAAACTGCAAATACGCCAAAAAGTCAAGAAAACTACATTAATTACGGAATGTACTGTTCCTCAATCTTGATGATGCTACCGTCTTTTGTTGTAAAGATGAAAGGAATCTGCTCGGCGAAATCGTGGTTTTCGAGCATTTTTGCAAGATCGGCAAGGTTGATTTCGCGATGAACCGTATTGAGTTGCTCATCTTGTTTGATTTCGCCGGATGGACCGGGGGAGAGAACTTGAATCTTTATATCGGGCGTCATTGGCAAGGTCAGTGTTTTTTGCGTTTCGCGGATGAAAAACGGATTGGGCAGACATTCATCCTTCTCGATGCGTTCAAGCGTACAGCGCCCGGTTTCAAATGCGGTCTGCTCTTGATTATCAGAGCCTTGAACCCACTCGACCAAGCGCAACTCTGCATTTTTGCTGTCGAGTTTTACAATCTTTCCGTAAAGCTTGGCGGTATCAGTAACGGCTCTGGTCGTGGCGTTCTCCGTTTGAGTGGGTTCGGAGGAGGGCACCTTTTTTACCGACAGAGATCCGAAAAAGTAAGCGGCTACGATAACGGCAACATAACCGAAAATAATTAAAGTTTTTTTCATATTTATTTAAAAATTATTTTTTTATTATCTGATTTTTAATTTTTTGTTAATTTTAACGCCTTTTGTAGAGCACTTAATCCAAGTAGCGCGCATTTTATTCTGCCAGGGCTTATAGTTACCCCTAATAAATCATAAATATCTTTTGGCTTTAATTTTTTTAGGGACGAAATTTTTTTACCTTCAACCGCATCGCAAAGTAATGATATAGATGCTTGGCTGATAGCGCAGCCATTGCCTACAAATCCAATTTTTTCTACAACATTATTTTTTATTTTTAAATCAAGTTTTATCACATCCCCGCAGAGCGGGTTGTGTTCGGTAGCACTCACTGTTGCATCGTTAAGCGCGCCCGTATGGTGCGGATGCTGATAGTGATCCAAAATTGTTTCTGTGTATATGTCCATAAACTAGGTAGTAGAGGGTAGTGAGTGAGGAGTAGTTGTCATCCCTTCGACAGGCTCAGGGCAGGCTCTGAATGAAGTGAAGGATATCCGTCAGTTCAATTGTCATTCCCATTGCAATGGGAATCCAGACAATCGTCGACTGGATTCCCGCTTTGGCGGGAATGACAGAGATTCTTCGCTCTGCTCAGAATGACAGCCTGTGGGTATGACTATAATTTAAATGTTTTTAATACTTTTTTCAAAGCTTTTTCAGCCGTATCAATATCTTTTTTTGTATTATATATATAAAAACTCATGCGCGCGGTGCCGTATACTCCCAGATAATTCATGAGCGGTTCAGCACAATGCAAACCAGATCGAATGGCTATGCCTTCGTTGTTAAATATCGTGGCAATGTCATGCGGGTGCACTCCGCTAATTGCAAAAGAAATTATGCCGCCCGCGTGTTTTTGAGAAGGTGAAAAGATTTTTACCTGCGGATACTTTGCCAGCATTTTTTTGGCATAGGCAAGCAGTTCTTGTTCGTGGGCCATAATTTTTTTAAATCCAATGTTGCTGAGATAATCTATAGCCGCGCCAAAGGCAATAACACCCGCAATATTTGGTGTGCCGGCTTCAAATTTCCAAGGGCCGCTGCGATAGGTGGCAGATGTTGCTTTGACGGATTCTACCATTTCGCCGCCATACATAAACGGCGCCATCTCTTCCATAAGAGATTGTTTTACATATAGTACGCCAACACCTGTCGGCCCAAGCATTTTGTGGGCGGAAAAAGCAAAAAAATCGCAATTTAAGTTATGGACATCGGTGGGTATATGTCCTACGCTTTGCGCCCCATCTATCATTACTTTAGCGCCTACGGCATGCGCCAAAGCCGTCATTTGTTTAACTGGCACAATGGTACCGGTAACATTTGATTCTACGGTAAGACAAACCAGTTTGGTTTTTGGCGAAAGTAATTTTTTATACGCTTCCGCATCCAGGGTGTAATCATTTGTCAGAGGTATTATTTTGAGCGCCGCCTGTTTACTTTTTGCGAGTTCTTGCCAGGGTACTAGGTTTGCGTGATGTTCCAGGCTGCTTACAACTATTTCATCTCCCTTTTTAATATTCTTTTCGCCCCAGGACACTCGCACGCAGTTTATAGCTTCGGTGGTATTTTTGGTAAAAATTATTTCTTCTTCCGTACGCGCGCCAATAAATTTGGCAGCTTTTTTTCTCACCGCTTCATATTTATCCGTAGCTTCTTCTGATAAGGTATAAATGCCGCGATGAATATTGGCGTTGGAAGTAAAATAAAAATTTTCTAAAACCTTGAGCATTACAATCGGTTTTTGGGTGGTGGAAGCATTATCAAGATAGACAAGAGGTTTGCCGTTGATTGTGCGTTTGAAGATAGGGAAGTCTTTTTTAATTTGTTGCATACCTTTAACCAAGAAAATTATTAACCGCGGTACGAATAGCATCCTGAATCGTTGTGTCCGGTATATTTGCCAGTTCCGCTTCAAAAAATCCTTGCACTAAGAGGGATCTGGCATGTGCTTCGGATAGGCCGCGAGAGCAAAGATAAAATATTGCGTCTTCGTCTATTTTCCCCACGCTGGCGCTATGCCCAGCTTTAACGTCATCTGTTTTTATTTCCAAATTGGGCGAGGTTTTTGCCTTTGCCTCATCAGATAGCAGTAGAGTGTGGTGAGAAAAATATGTACTGGCACCCCGTGCGTTTTTTTCAATCCGGCAGTCTCCTTCAATGTGGCAGCTTGCCCGATCTGTGAGGCCGGCTCGGACCATGATTCTAATTTTAGTATGAGGAGCGCTATGGCGAGCTTCTATCTTTGCTGAAAATGAATTGTTATTTTTTCCTAAGATGAAAAAAATACATTCGCATTTTGCTCCGCGTTCTTTGGCGTTAATAATAAAATTGTGCAGATCAGGCCAGCCTTCGGTGGCTAGACAAATCAAGGTTAAATCCGCATTTTTTTTCAAAGTAATCTGTCCGTGTGGAATTGTATTAAAAAAATACAAAGCCTGCTTGCCGCCGACAGTTAAAGATTTGGGAAATTTTGTAAAAGTTTTTAGTTGCATATTAACCAACTGAACCGGTCATTTCCAAAGTAAGCAGCCTGTTAAGTTCAACCGCGTATTCCATAGGAAGTTGCTTTACAATTGGGCTGGCAAATCCATTTACAATAAGCGTGGCCGCTTGTTCCTCCGAAAGTCCGCGGCTCATGAGATAAAATAACTCGTCTTCGCCAATGCTGGCTACAGTCGCTTCATGGGCAATGGTTACGTCTTTTTCTTTAATATCCATGGTTGGATAGGTATCTGAGCGAGAAGCCGGATCAAGCATGAGCGCATCACAAACCACGCGAGTTTTTACGTTTTGCGCGCCCTTTATTACTTTTACCAAACCGCGGTAGGTAGTACGACCGCCATTTTTACTGATAGATTTGGAAATAATTGTAGAACTGGTATCCGGAGCCAAATGAATTGCTTTGCCGCCCGCGTCTTGGTGTTGGCCCTTACCCGCAAAGGCCAGAGACTGAATTTCTCCTTTAGCGCCTCGTTCACGCAAGATAACACTGGGATATTTCATAGTTGCTTTTGAGCCTAAATTACAATCCAACCAAAACATATGGCCGTTTTCATAGACAGATGCTCGTTTGGTAACCAGGTTATATACGTTGCTGGACCAATTTTGAACCGTGGTATATTGCACGCGCGCGTCTTTTTTCACTATAATTTCTACCACCGCTGAATGCAGGGAATCGCTGGAGTAGGTTGGGGCGGTACAGCCTTCCACATAATGTACCGAGCTGCCTTCGTCGGCAATAATGAGTGTTCTTTCAAATTGACCCATGTTTTTCATGTTGATGCGAAAATATGCTTGAAGGGGGAGTTCCACATGGACGCCTTTTGGTACGTAAATAAAACTTCCACCCGACCACACGGCCGAATTTAAAGCTGAAAATTTATTATCATGCGTAGGCACAACGGTGCCAAAATGTTTTTTAAATAGTTCCGGATGGTTTTTGAGCGCGTCATCGGTGGATTCAAAAATTACTCCCTGTTTGGCTAGGTTTTCAGCCAGGGAATGATAAATCATCTCCGATTCAAATTGCGCGCCGGTGCCAGCCAAGAATTTACGTTCAGCTTCCGGTATGCCCAGTTTGTCAAAGGTATTTTTAATTTCTGCCGGCACATCTTCCCAATTGCGTTTGGTTTTATCTTGAGGACGAACGTAATAATGGATATTATCAAAGTCGATCTTGGACAGATCAGCCCCCCAGGTTGGCATATGTTTTTCCAAAAAAATTTCGTATGCTTTTAAACGAAATTCCAACATCCATTCGGGTTCGGATTTTTGACGTGAGAGTTCACGAATAATTTCTTGATTCAATCCTTTGCGAGCCGTAAAAATATTTTTAGTATTGGTGCGAAAATCAGCCGCAGATCTGCTGCCGGCTTTATTTATTATTTTTTTTGTTTTTGTGGGGATTGCCATAGATAATTGTTTATTGTCATTCCGAATCTCCCTTGTGGGGTGAGGAATCTCTGTCCGCTCAATTGTCATTCCCGCCACAGCGGGAATCCAGATAATTAAAACTGGATACTGGATTCCCGCTGTGGCGGGAATGACAACAGACAAAGATCCCTCGTCGTCGCGAGACTCGCTCGGGATGACAATGCGGTAAAGTAATTTTATTTCTTCTTTATAAAAGATTCAAACCCATTTTTTTCTATCTTTTTCAAAATTTCCGTGCCGCCTTGCGCGACAATTTTGCCTTTGGACATAATATGAATTTTGTCGGGTTTGATAAAATCTAAAATGCGAGGATTGTGACTGACGATTACAAGACCCATTTTTTGTTTTTTATGAATCGTACTAATTTGTTTGCTTACAATTTTTAAAGCATCAACATCTAAACCCGAATCTATTTCATCTAAGAAAGCAAAAGCCGGTTCCAGGATTGCCATTTGCAGCACTTCGGATTTCTTTTTTTCTCCGCCGGAAAAACCGTCGTTTATGGAGCGAGACATAAACGCGGGGTCAATATTTAGCTTATTCATTTCTTCCCGCATCAGGCCGGCAAATTGAGCCGGAGCCATAGCTGGTTTTTTATTTTTTTGAGCGGAATGAATCGTGTTTTTTGCGAGGCGCAAAAAATTTCCCAAAGCTACTCCGGCTACGACTTGCGGATGTTGGAAAGCTAAAAACAATCCGGCCTGGGCGCGTTCGGATGGGGAAAGATCAAGAAGGTTTTTTTTATCCAGCTTGGCTGAACCCATAGTGACGGTATATTTAGGGCTACCCATCAGGACGGATAGTAGAGTGCTTTTTCCCGACCCATTCTGGCCCATAATAATGTGAATTTCACCCGAAGATACGCTTAAAGAAACACCATTTAAAATTTTGGTGTTGCCAACCGTGGCATGGAGGTTTTTTATCGTTAGATTAGGCATATTTGTATAAGTAATGCAGACCTTATAGTACCGCTAAAAAGGCCAGGCGTCAATGATAACAAAAACAAAAATCCCATCCGAGTTTTTGGCTACAAATGGGACTTTTTAGAAGTGTAAAGGGGTTATTCGGTAACTTTCAAAGTACCCCATTGACCACCAGCTCTGTGGCCGGGTTTGGAGCAGTAGTAAACAAATTCTCCGGCTTTGTCGGCGGTAAATTCAACGACCGTTTCTTGATTAAGCGGTAATTCTTTGGCAACGGTAAATTCATCAATGACAAAGTCGTGCACGCCCAAAGTGTTGGTGATTTTAACTTTTACTTTGTCTCCTTTTTTTATATTCATTTCTGGAAGAGAGAAAATTGGTTTTTTGAGAGCCGGATCATAATATGCGGTCATGGTGAATTCTTTAACCGATTCAACTTTTGCATTTTCTTGTGTTGGAGCGGAAACTTTTTTTGCTTTCCACATATATGCAACGCCGCCAACTAGGGCTATAGCCAAAATGAGAACCACTGCTTTTTTCATATACGAAATGAGTGAGAGAACTAAATTAAATGTACTTAATTTAGTCCCGAACGAATAAAATATAAAGCTATAGGTGAGATAATCAATGCTACATAAATGTATTATATCACTGCTCAAAACAATATTCTAGTTTTTATTTTTCATAAATTTCAATCGGCAACCCATCAGGATCTCTAAAGAACGTAAATTTTTTATTTGTAATCTCATCCACCCGCACTTCTTCGGCTTCAACACCTCTATCACTCAAATCCTTAACCGTCTTTTCAATAGACTCTACTTCAAAAGCCAAATGCCGCAATCCGCAAGCTTCAGGGTTGGAAATTCTAGTTGGGGGATTGGGGAATGAAAAAAGTTCAATTTGTGATCCGGCAATACTAATATCCAGTTTATACGAATTACGTTCGGCTCGGTATGTTTCTTTAATGATGCTGCCGCCTAATATATCCGTATAAAAAGATTTTGATTTTTGGTAATCAGAGCAGATAATAGCAGTATGATGAACTTTATTAAATTTCATAATTATGGCGTTTTTATCACATGCCTAATCTTATACTGGCTCAGCGCTCCAATATGGCTCAAATCATCAATGCCAATCTTGCCAATATACAAGTACTTTATTTTTTCCACAGCATTGTCCTTTAAGTATTCTTCCACAGCTTGCAAACCTCTAAAATAAATCGTGTCGCGGGTAAACGCTATTTTTTTGCTTGTATCTGCCAGGCCGCGCTTAACTTTTACGCAGGTGCGCCAGGCCGACTCGTCTCCCAACGCGTAATTACTTTTTACATAATGAAATAAATCTACAAATGACATTTCTTGCGCCAAATACGCGCCGATAGACCGCAGGGGCGCCCAAATTGCTTTTTCTCCAAGCGGTACGCCCAAAGCGTGTTGATTGTATACAGCCAGCCCTTCTTCAGTAGCAATGTATCCGGCAGTGCCGACTTCAAACAGTTTATATTTTTGCAAACGGCTGTTTTCAGCCCTATAAATATGTGTTTCAATTTCGTGCGCAATCACTGCTTTAAGTCGGTTTTCGGTAAATATCACGCCTTCCCGTAGAAATATTGTGCCGTCCAGACTTATTGAAATATCATTTACACGGCCCGCGGCTATTTTTATATGCCAATTGGTTAGTTTGTGTTCTTCCAAAAATAGCGTGAGCCGTTTTACAATTTGTTTGAAACTTAGTTTGGCGCTGTCATCGGGTTGAATCGGGTGTTCGTGAATATAGCGGACGGCTTGATCATATAGTACGCGACTGGCTGGGCCATATAACTTTTCCGAAGCCTGCTGCAATTTTGGAGTATCCAATGATTCCAATAAATCTAATTTTGTCTCTATTTCAATTATTTTCTTTTTATATAGATTATATAACGGATGGTTAAGCGCCTCAGGCAGTGCTTTTAGGTCTTTTTTAATTTGAACAATAGGCAAAGAATGCGCGCGGTATAAAAATTGAGGCGAGCGAACGGGATTTTCTAGAAACGCTTGTTTTTCTTCATCGTGGTTTAATGGCCGCAGCAATCCGGCGATGGTAATTTTTTTATCTATTTCGTATAATTTTTTATCAATATTTTTTAGAATTTTTTCCGTTCGTTCACTATCAATTTTTGGACTTTGATAGGGCAGATGTTTGTTAAGCGCGCTATGAATTGTAAAATGTTCAAGAAACTTGCCGCCAATAACCGCTTTATATGTTTGATTTTCCAAACTGCCAAAGGTGGCGGGAATGGTGAGCCGTTTGCCTTTTAATTTAATATCAATAAAAGAATCTTCGGTTTCAATGTCGCTCAGACTGCGGTCAAGCAGAACGCCGTCATAATGCGGATCAATTTTTGCGAGGATGTGGTCGTACTTGGTATTTAATAATTCTATATGTTCAAATAATCCGATTGCCGTACGGTTGGGAGCGCTTTCTTTTGTTTCTGCCGGCACATTAGAGCTGAAAAGCGCTTTGCATAGCTCAACACCCTTTTCAGGGCTTGGAACTTTCAGATCCGCCACTTTTTTTAATCGCGCGCGCAACGGAATTTGGCTGGCAATTTGAATAGAGAGGCCGGCTCGAGCATTAAGCTCCAATATTTTTATACCGTTTGTGGTAAGCGCCAAATCCGCGGCTAAAAATCCAATCTGACTGACTTTTTGCGCGTTAGCGGCAGCCAAAAGAATTTTGTCCCATTCAGGAATTTCTAAATCAGATAATTTTTCTCCGTTAGGCAAGGTGCGAATAAATTTTCCTTTGTGAACTGCATAGGCGGCGTTTCCAGTCGCAATATCAATACCTATGCCAACTGCCCCCAAATGTAAATTTGCTTTGCCCTGTGATTGTTCCGTAGGCAGGCGCAGCATGGCTAGGACTGGAATATAATTAAATACAATGATTCGGATATCGGGCAAACCTTGCTTAACGTATGGTTTAAAAAAATCATGAGCTATAAGCCGTTCTTCAATAATTGCCTGATCGTATAAGCCTGATATGGCATATTCTCCGTCTAAGATAGAAGAGATATGCCGGCTAATATCTTGCCAGCTATGTTCCTGGCCGCTAATATCTATAAAATTTCCGCTTTTTTTTTCTACAAATACCACAATGCCTTCGCCGCCATACCCATGGTTTGGTTTGATGACAAAATTGTCCGGCAGGCTTTTGGGATTAAAATGTTTGAGTTCGTTATAATTTTTAATTACGGTATATACTTTGGCCGCGCCCAGCCCTCGTGACTGCAAATAATTTTTGGTAAACATTTTATCATCAGCAAAACTTTTATTGGCTTTGGAATTAAATCTGCTGATATACAAAAGATTGCGCGCGTTAATGCCGAGCACGCCGGATAATCGTTCAAAAAAAGATAATTTGTACTGATGGGATAGCGCCATACCTATTCTTGATGTTCGGTAAGCAGGCTTCTAAATCGGAAATATTCGGCTATGCGTAAGCCGGTGAATTTGCCCAAGAGAAGTGTGGCTATAACCGGTACAAGCACCAGTTCGGGCCATGATAGTAATACGTTATTAAAGTAAGCCCAAGTAATAAAATAGTAGGAAGCAATAACAATAAGAAGCGTGCCAGCTACGGCTACAATCGCATTGCGAACACCCTCTTCGTTTTGCGCGGCCATAAATTTTTCCGAAACGGTTGACATCACAAGCATTGGGAATATGGCCATAGAAAGCGGCACGGAGGTGCCATATTGCAAGGCCAGCCAAATTACAAATAAAAATGAGAGACTGATTAAAGCTAAATGGAGAGCCATTTTTGGCAGGTACAATAATTCAAATTTGTTCAAAATAAATTTGGCAATATAGCCGATTACCACCGCGAAAATAAAGGTAAGAATGCCAAGCCCTAAACCGAGGATAAAGAATGAAATGGCAATGATGACCGGGGTATAGACGCCAAATGCGCTAATACCGATGACTTGTCTGGCAAACGAAGCAATGAAAGCCAGAAATGGCACGATAAGAATGATATATACAATATTGGAAGAGACGCCTTTGGAAACCAAATCAGTCACAAAGTGAGAAAGAAGAAAGACTGATGATTTATCACCGCGCTGATCTATAATCCTATATTCAATACTCCGACTTTGGAGAGTACCGGTTATCTGGTCTGTTTCTTTGGTGATAAAAATAGGATTAATCGCTTCTTTGCGAGTGAGGAGAATATAACTTGGCTCCACCAAATTAAACGTTTGATAAGCTAGGTTGGAAATAGTGTTTAGGTCGCTGTCAGAGATAACGGCAAAAAATTTATTTTTAATGATGGTTTTATCTTCCGGTTTTAAATCTTTCCAGTACAGATTAAACGCCTGCATGCCAAGCGGTGATTGGGTGTAAAAAATCAACACATTTGAATCTTTGATATAGTCTGTGTTTTCTTTTATTTTCTGTACCAGAGCATCTTCGGTAAGAAGCGCGCCTTCCTTTTCGGCTATAGGCAAAAGCTGCAAAGCTACGCCGTTTTCGGCGGCTTGGGTTTGTAAATTTTTAATTCCTTCTTGGTTTTTTTGATCAATAATAAGCAAGGCGCTATTGTTAAAAACAAAGATGTCTTTGCTTATGCTGGCGGTTGAGGTAGCTTGGCGAATGGTAAGCGTGATAGTTTTTTTTCCTACGGTTGAGAATTGCTGCACGATTTCTTTGCCCGTTACCTTGGGGCCGCTGCCAAAATCCCAAACATATTCCGCAGGGGTGGTAGAAGATAATAGAGTTGAATCAGAAGCGTCAAAGATAACTTTTTTATTTATCCGTACCAGGTCATCGGAAGTAATTATAGCTTCAAGTTGTTTAGTTGGTTGCAGAGGCTGGGGAGCGGGGGAAGTTGCCACGGTTTGGGCATGTATAGAAGACGGGATTGCAGTTGCCAGTAGAAAATAAAGAATAGAGTATAGTGATACTATTTTTTTCTTCATATTATATAGTATTGATTTTAGAAACTTACTATATCATAGGAAAGCAGCCGAGACAATAAATACATTGACAAAATTATTCTGTAGGATTACTGTTATTACTGATTCTTTTTATGTTTTAAACAAGTAAAACGTATGAAAAAACTTGCTATATATTTTTCCGATCCCGAACCGATGGGCTACCCGTTTAATTCCAAGTATCCCTATTGGGAAATTTATCAAGGCATCATTAAAGATATAGAAGCGCAAGGGCATAGTGTGTATGTTGTTCGCGGTAATTCATATCTCGGCAAGGGCGTATTTTCACATGGCTGGCGAGTTATAGACGATAGGATGGCGCCGGTAGCTGAGCCGATTACCGTAGATTTAATTTTCAACCGTGATGACAAAAATACCATCCCCGCAATTTACGATTGTCCGATCATAAATCATCCGGATTTGGATAGATTATGCGTAGACAAGGTTGAGACCGCAAAATTTTTTCCCGAGCTTTCGCCCAAAACTAAAGCCATTAATTCATACCAGGAATATTTGGGTGCAATTAAGGAATGGGGTTTTGGTCCGGAAGAAAAGATTGTTTTAAAAAAGAATTTTTTGTCCGGCGGCCGCGGCATTTATATTCGTCCTATAAAAGAGATTGCCGAATCATTATATGATGACTGGAAAGATATTCTTGTTCAAGAATTTGTAGACAATTCCATTGGAATTCCGGAAATAATTGAAGGTTTGCACGATATTCGCGTAGTTACTATAAATGGCGAACCGGTATATACGTTTGTACGCGTACCCCCAGCCGGATCATTTTTAGCCAATGTTTCCCAGGGTGGCACCGAGATACCGTTAAGTTTAAGCAAGCTTCCGAACAATTTGTTGAAATTGGTTGAAGAAGTAAATAAAAAGCTGTCTCATTATAGGCCAAGCATGTTTGCTTCGGACTTTGTTAATTCTAAAAATGGATTTAAGCTGGTAGAACTTAATTCTCGCCCAGCTGTCTGTATCCCTTCACTTTCTTCGGAAACCAAAAATTATATTGATAAGATTGTGCAGCTCCTTGTAAAAGAGCTGTCCTAAAATTATTTGCCTGCTTAACCCTATGAAAAAACTCGCTATTTATTTTTCCAATCCCAAACCAATGGGCGATCCGTTTGATTTGCGGTATCCATATTGGCAGATTTATAAAGAAATAATTAGAAACGTGGAAAAACAGGGGATAGATGTATATGTTACCAGAGCCAAAGATTCGTATTTGGGTAAGGGTGTTTTTACCCATGGTTGGAAAGTAGATGGGAAACAATTGATAGAAATAAATGAGCAAATTACCGTAGATTTAATTTTTCATCGCGGCAGCCAAGCCACCATCCCCGCGACCTATGATTGTCCGATCATAAATCATCCGGATCTGGAACGATTTTGTGGAGATAAGATAAAAGTAAACCAAGTATTTGCCGATATTTCTCCCAAAACTAAAGCTATTAATTCATACCAAGAATACCGAGATACCATTAAAGAATGGAATTTTAATCCTGAAGACAAGATTGTCGTAAAGAAGAATTTTCTCTACGGCGGGCACGGAGTATATATTCGCCCGATAAAAGAAATTACCGAATCGCTTTATGAAAATTGGCGCGATATTTTAATGCAAGAATTCGTTGATAGTTCGGGGGGTATTCCCGGGATTGTTGAAGGCTTGCATGATATACGCGTAGTAACTATTAACGGCGAGCCAGTATATTCGTTTGTGCGAACTCCTCCCGTTGGATCGTTTTTAGCCAATGTTTCCCAAGGAGGCGCGGAAAAGGCAGTGCCACTTTCCCAATTACCTGCGGAATTATTACAATTAGTTGAAAGAGTAAATAAGGAATTAGCACAGTACAGGCCCAGCATCTTTGCTTCCGACTTTTTCAATTCCAAAAACGGTTTTAAATTGATTGAATTAAATTCCCGTCCGGCTGTGTGCGACCCGGCCCAATCTCCGGAAACCAGAAATTATATTGATAAGATTATCCAATTACTCGTCAATACCATCAATAATTCTTTTAAAATGGAGAAAAATTAAAACAGGCTATATTACTAGCCTGTTTTAATTTTTGTTGTTCTTAATTACTATTCGCTGGCGGAGAGGGAGGGATTTACCCCTTCACTTCGTTTCGGGGCATAAACTTCTTATCCCTTTATTATCTTATTCGCTACACTGCGTTGCGTTGCGGGGACGATTGCCGGAACTTTGAACCGATAAAACGGCTTAGTTATAGCAAGGTTGATAAAATTATACGAAAATTGAGGCAAATATACCAAGAAAGGCCGGATTCATTCGAGATTCCTACTTTTGCCCAAAAACAATATTAGCCACCTCCTCCACTCTCTTGTCGGAGAGCTTCGAACCTTCAAGACGGGTAGATGCCCCTGCAGAAGCTACGAGAGTAGCCCGACGAAGCTCCGCTAGTCGTTCTAGTGAGATACCAGGATTCTTTTTTGTGCGTTTAGACTTTGTCATAAAAATGAATAGGTTCCACCACAGAATTTCGTTATTAACTCACAAACTTCTTTTGCAGCATTTTCTACATATTTAGGCGATGTTTTTACATTACCCTCAATAATGACGAAAATATCTTTGCTATTAGTAGATACTTTGGTTGGCTCAACCTGTAATACTTCCAACCGACAAATTACATTGTTCTCATCATCAACATATCCGTACTCACCTGGAAATATTGTTGTTGGCTCGGTTTTACCAAGAGGAATAAAAACTTCATCACCTTTTGTAAGCCTGAGAGTGATATTGCCTTGTACTTTGTCGATGTCATGAGCACCAAGCGCCAGACCAGTCTTCAGTGAGATTAGATTATAGATATCCACCAGAGTATTGATATGAGGAAAGCGACCTCGTTCAAGAAATGACCACCTCAAGCCTTCGGGAGAAGCGACATAGTCACGATTACTCCTGCCAACTTTTGTATGCAAATCCCTAAAACCTTCAAGTACAGGATCATCTTTATACTTTTTACCTTCCCAGTTCCCCTTGATTTTTTCTAGTTCCTCGTTTTTATATACTTCAAAATCTGAATTTAGGTCGATATTTTGAACATCAACAATTCTGGCCGTGATGATCTTCACGCCCAGATCCAAAACTTCCTTTGCAACTTCGAATTTTAAATCTCGCATATAAGTTCGAATCCCTTTAGGGTTCTTACATTTTATCATTTTTCGGTTTTGGAATGTAGCGTAAAATAAGGGAATTTTTGCTGCCACTTTTCAAAACCACTGGCGGAGAGGGAGGGATTCGAACCCTCGGTGCCTTGCGGCACACAGCTTTAGCAAAGCTGCACGATCGGCCACTCTGACACCTCTCCAGGTGTTGTCGTTTAAATACCAAAGATTATATATTTTCGCTTAAAATAAGGATTTAGTCAACAACCGCTTCATCTGGGAATGAATCAAAAATCTTTACCCTTATCGTTGGAGCTTTATCAAGAAAAGCCCGAGTAAGACGATGCATGCCATTAAACACTTGTCCATCTGCAGTTTTCCAGATTGGATTTGATAAATCAGCATGTTGTATTGTTGCTACATGTTCAGCATATGCCTCGTTTTTTTGTGCGGCTTCCCAGTCTTGAAGAAGATTATACGGGCCTAACAAATTATTATTTTTATCAGTCCAATAATAGTTTCCTTGAGAAACTGCATCAGTCAGTTCGTTAAGTGGCACTTCTTGCGTAGGAAGTTGTTCGGCAAAATGTTCTAAAATTTCAACATTGTAGAGTTTTTTTCCTATAGTAGTGGTTTCAAAATCGTGGCCATGTAATCCGTCTTGGTATCCGTGCGGCAATTTTTCAGGTGTCATATAGTTTTATAAAACATTTCCTTTACATAGAGATAGAGATGCGGCTTCGACTAAAATTTTCTTCCGAAAATTTTGTCTAGCCACCGCCTCGCGGTTGTGTTCGCCCGCCTGCGTCACACAACATCGCTCCGGCGTTCGAATCTCTATGCGACCAAAGCAGTTTGGTCACATTTGTATCTTATTCGCTTCATTTCATTACGCTGGCGGAGAGATAGAGATTCGAACTCTAGAGGCCCTTGCGGGCCCGGCAGTTTAGTAAACTGCTGCCTTAAACCACTCGGCCATCTCTCCTCATTATATATTTTTTAGTAGCGATAGTGTACCAAAAAATCAGATAAAGTCAATATTGGTCTGTCTGTAATTTTTTCCAATTTTGGTATATGATATTGTATAAATATGCATAAAGCTCTCAGGTTTCTTCTTAATACTATTTTAGCCATAATTGTAATCGGTGGTTTTGTTTATTTTTTCCGCGCGCCAATACGATATTCATTAACTCAAATTCAAACGGAATATTTTTCTTGCCGCCAGCCGATTGCCTATAGCCTAGGCTCATTTGATGATGAGTTTGATGTTTCTAAAGAGGATTTCCTAAGCGCTATAAGTGCGGCCGAGGCTGTTTGGGAACAGCCCATTGCTAAAGATCTGTTTACATATAAAGAAAACGGATCTTTAAAAATAAACCTTATTTACGACAATCGTCAGGAAGCGACTGTAAAACTCCAGGAATTAGGTTTGAGCGTAAAAGATGATAAAGATTCGTATGAAGCTGTGAAGGCGAAATACGATGCCATGAAAGCAAGCTATCTTAAAGACAAGGCGGTGCTTGCTAACACAGTTGCGGAATTTGAAGTTATGAAACGCAAATATGAAGCAGATGTGGAATATTGGAACAGCCGAGGCGGCGCGCGCAAAGAAGCCTACGATAAATTGGAAGAAGACAGGCTAGCTTTAAACGCTAAAATTGATGAGATTAATAAAATGCAAGATAATTTGAATGCTAAGATAAATAATATAAACGCGCTTGTCACGGTGCTTAACCGGTTGGCAACTTCGCTCAATATTAACGTAGATAAATATAACCAAATTGGGGGAGAGTTGGGAGTAGAATTTGAAGAGGGTACATATCGCAGTGATCAAAGCGGTCAAGCTATAGATATTTATCAGTTTGATAATCGGGCCAAATTAATCCGAGTGCTAGCGCATGAACTTGGCCATGCGCTAGGTTTGGAACATGTGGAAGATACGAAGGCTATAATGTATAGCTTTAATAATGGAATTAATGATAAGCCTACAGACAGTGATCTGTCAGCGCTTAAGATGCTTTGTAACATTTAGTTTGTCCCCATTCTTTCTTGGGCGTTTTATCCAAGTATGGTAAACTACACACACTCGTTTGTGGTATAATCACTTTTATACTGAATAACTGTAGAAATTTCTCTTTACCGTATGATAAAACTAAGCGGAGTTACTAAAATTTATTCTACCGGCACCCCGGCCGTACGAAACCTAAACTTGCATATAGGTGCGGGGGATTTTGTGTCCATTGTCGGCCAGAGCGGTACGGGCAAAACAACGCTTGTAAAAATGCTGATTGCCGAAGAAAGACCCAATAAAGGCACGATAGAAATCGGCGATACGGATATTACCAAGATTAGTTCCAGCGATATTCCGTATTTGCGCCGCCAAATTGGCGTAGTTTTTCAGGATTATAAATTATTGCCAAAGAGAACCGTATACGAAAATGTGGCTTTTGCTTTGGAAGTGGCCGGAGAAAAAAGAGATCGTATCCACCAGGTGGTGCCCCAAGTGCTAGAAATTGTAAATTTATCTCATAAAGCCAGCAGCTATCCGCCGCAATTATCCGGTGGCGAACAGCAGCGCACGGCTATTGCCAGATCGCTCGTGCACCGCCCAAAAATTATGATTGCCGATGAGCCGACCGGAAACTTGGATTCCATCAATACCGAAGAAATTATTTCTATTTTAAAAAAAATAAATGAGTTTGGCACGACGATTATTTTGGTTACCCACAATCGCGAAGTGGTAAATCATTTGCGCCGACGCGTTGTTACCATGCATGGCGGAGAGATAATCAGCGACGAACATGACGGTAAATACAAATTATAAGCAAAGCTTGAAATTATAATTATGCTATCTTTTTTTAGAGTTTTAAAGTTTGCGCTCCAGGATTTGTGGCGAAATATCAGCCTGTCTTTCATGACGGTTTTTATTTTGATTTTGATGCTGCTTTCCGTAAACACGCTGTGGTCTTTAGATGTACTGACCAAACAAGCCGTGGAAGCGGTAAAAAAACAAATTGATGTCAGTATATATTTTGTGCCGGAAGCCACGGAAAAAAACGTGACTGAAATTAAAAATTATGTCATGCTGTTTCCCGAAGTAACGGATGTGCGAGTGCAGACAAAGGAACAGGTGCTTGCCGATTTTCGTGAGAAACATAAAAATCAAAAAGAAGCCTTGGAAGCGTTGGATGAACTTGGCGCCAATCCGTTTGGCCCGACCATGATTATAAAAACTAAAGAACCGAAGGATTATAAAAAAATCATAGATGCTTTAAACGTGCCGGAATACGAAAGTATTATTGAAGCCAAGAGTTTTGATAATCACGAAGAAGCCATTACGCGATTACAAAATATCACTAACCGTATTGAACGAGTTGGTTTTGGCCTAACCATTTTATTTGCCTTGATTTCTTTCCTGATTATCTTTAATACTATTCGCGTGGCTATTGCTACTCAAAAGGTTGAAATTGGTATCAAGAGACTTGTGGGAGCCAGCAATTGGTTTATTCGCGGGCCATATTTGGTTGAATCGGTGATTTTTACCATTATTAGCGTTTCCTGCACGATTGGACTTGTATACCTGGCTTTACGTTGGATAGATCCGTATTTAGCGGTGATTTTGCCTAATGGATTCTCCTTGACAAATTACTTCTATTCTAATATGCTGATGCTGTTTGGAGCGCAAGCTCTGGCAGTTCTTCTTCTTACAGTGCTGTCCAGCCTTTTGGCTATGCGCAAACAGCTCAAAGTATAAGCGCCGTGGCAGCGCTTGAAATTCCGTCACTCGCCCTAGATGCAAGCAAGCTTGCGCCTGCGGGCTTGCTAGAAATTATAAGACTCCGAGATCGTCTAATGGTAGGACAGCAGCCTTTGAAGCTGTTTATCCTGGTTCGAATCCAGGTCTCGGAACTAATTTACGGTTACGATATAGACGATGCCCGATTTGTCATCGGAAATATACATCGTGCCATTTGGCAGGGTGAGAATATCTACGGGTCTGCCGTAGGTTTTATTTTTTTGTCCCAGCCAGCCAGAAATAAAATCTTCCATGCCGGTTATTTTTGGTTTATCACCGCTGTAATCAACAGTTAATTTTACAATTTTATATCCTGTTGGCTTGGTTCGGTTCCAGGAACCGTGAAGTGCAACCAGTAAATTGCCTTTTAGGTTATCCGGCCAGCCGGAATTTGGAATAAAAGCCAGCCCCAGGGGAGCGGAGTGAGCCGGCAAGTCGTACAGACTGGGAGTTTCAAATGGTTCCATGCACGGGTTGCGAATGTACGTATTCTTATCAAATTTAGTATCGTGGATATTTTGTCCGTAACAAATCGGCCAGCCATAATTTTTTTCGTTTTCCACAATATTAATTTCGTCCGGCGGCAGATCGTCTCCGAGGAAATCTCGTCCCATTTCGGTTGCCCATATCTTGCCGTTTTGCCAGGTAAAAAATACGGCATTGCGCAAGCCTTTGGCATACTGCTTAAAATCATTTCCATCTTTTTCCATGGAATAAATTGCCGCGCGACGAGTATCTTTTTCATGGCAAGTATCACAAGAAGATCCGATGGAAACGTATAATCTTTTATCCGGGCCAAAACCGATGGTGCGAGTGAAGTGTGTGCCTCTGGTTGGCAAGTCAATTATTTTATGTAGGGTATCTTCCGAATATACGCGAACTTTTGATATGCGATGTTCTTCGGCAATGTAAAGCTCAAACGGATCGTCAGGGTTAAAGGCCAGTCCGTGCGGTTTGCGCAAGCCTTTAAAGACCGCGGTTTGCTTAACAGCTTTTCCACCCTTTATTTCTATAAGCATAACTTGTCCTTGTTTAGTTTGGCTGACCCATAGATTTCCCAGGCTATCTACAGCTAAAACTCTGGCTCCAGGTACTTTTGCCAAGGTGTTTATAGAAAAACCAGCCGGTAATTTTAAAGGAATGCCTGTATTGTTTACAGCCGGAGTAGATGTTTGGGAAGAAGATGTGGGGGGAGTGTTTGTATTTGTTTCAGTTGAGGTTGGGTTAATTTTTTCCGGAGGTTGTAAAGCTATCCATGCGCCGCGTAAATTTTGATAATAAAATATTCCCATGTAAACGATGAGCGATAGCGCGATCAGAGTGCCGATAATAAGGATTATTTTTTTCATATTATATTCATCGTATCGCAAAGAGCGGTGCGGGTCAATAAAAAAAACCACCATAATATATGTGGTAAAAATAGAGCCCTCGGAAACGGAGATGCGCAGGCTACGGCAGGTTGCGTTTGGGGGTAGTTGCCATACAGACTTTGCAGAGGAGGGGGGAGGGTTGTCTGTACGCGTAACGCGCTGCGCTGCGGCCGCTGAGTCCGGTCGGCATCATCCAAATTGTCTTAGATTTGCTTTCGCTCATCTCGAAGCCCGCGGGCTCCATTTGGGCGATACCTGCTGAACTGCCTAATCTCCGTTTCCGAGTTCGCAATCATGGTATCAAATGCCTGTATCATTGTAAAGTTTGCAAAAACAAAAAACAACTTCTTGAGGAAGTGTTAAGAATAGCCGTCACCCAGAAGCCAGAGACGGGCCTTGCAAGGAGTAGAAAAGTCATTCGGGCCATCTCGGGGGTGAGTGGTCGCCAAACAAATTTTCTACCGCATCCAAGCCTGAGGGAGCTTGGTTGGCTTTAAATGTCGATTCTAGTTCTACACCGGCCTATTGTTGAATCAACACTTTCCTGCATCTCTGACCTCTGGGGACTTAAGCTACTTATACCACAAAGCCATACTTTTGTCAATATTCAATATAAAGAATAAGTTGTTTTTTCTTCTTTTTTTCGTTAAAATAATAGATAAATATGCCAAGGACAGCAGATCTAAAATTAAACGGAAATAATTGGCAGGTTCACTTACGTGACGAAGCGGATGAGAGCGTGTTTAACGAAATATTTAAACTCCATGAGTACCGCCGTGCCGAAGAAGTAATAGAACATGCCAAATATCCAATCGTAGACGCGGGCGCTCACGCCGGATTTTTTAGCATGTATTGCCGAAGTAAGAATAAAAAGGTCAATATTTTTGCGATTGAACCTGAGCCGAATAATATTAAATTGTTAAGGGAGCATATAAAGAAAAATAAGATTGCCGGAGTGGAAGTGGTAGAGGCAGCCCTCTCCGTATCAAGCAGTTTAAGAAGTTTATTGTTATCTGCGGATAGCCATAACCATAAACTGGCTGAATCGGAAGATTTTGATAAAGTATTAGAAGTTCAAGCCTTTTCTTTTTTGGATTTTTGTAAAAAATACAAGATTAAAAAAATTTCTTTGTTAAAAATGGATATTGAGGGTGGCGAGTATGAGGTGTTTGATGGCATGTCGGAAGCCGATTTGTCGGTAGTAAATAATATAATTTTGGAGTATCATATAAGTAGAGAAAAATCCAAAGAAATTGAAGAAAAATTAAGAGCCAACGGTTTTGGCGTACAGATTTTTCCTTCCAAATTTGATAAAACTATGGGCTTTATCTTTGCCCGTAACAAAAGATTCAACGAGTAATTAATTATGTCAGAAAAACAGGCTTGGGTCGTGGCCGTGGATATGGGGTATGGCCATCAGCGCGCCGCCTATCCCTTGCGGCATTTATCCCCCACCGGCAAAGTTATCATTGCCAATAATTATCAGGGCATCCCCAAAAAGGATTATAATATTTGGCATGAATCAGAAGTATTTTATGGGTTTATCTCCCGACTTATTAATATTCCCTTAATCGGAGGGAAACTTTTTAATTTATACGATAAGTTGCAGGCCATTAGAGAGTTTTATCCGCGCCGTGATTTGTCTGCTCCCAGCACGCAGTTGAAAGCCATGTATAGTCTAATAAAAAAAGACTGGGGCAAGGATTTTATAAATTTTTTAAATACTAAAGACATTCCGCTCATCACCACGTTTTTTTCTGTGGCTTTTATGGCTGAAGAACATAAGTTTAAAAATGAAATCTATTTGGTATTATGTGACGCGGATATCAGCCGGGCTTGGGTGGCGATGAATCCTCAAAAAAGCCGGATAAAATATTTGGCTCCTTGTCGGCGAGTTGTAGACCGATTAAAATTATATGGAGTTCCTAGAAAAAATATTTTTCTCACCGGTTTTCCACTTCCTGAAGAAAATTTAGGAGATGATAATTTGCATGTTTTAAAATCAGATTTATTGTCTAGAATTCACAATTTGGATCCGCAAAAAAGATACAGACAGAAATATGCGGATACGGTAGCGAAATTTTTAAAAACTGCCGGTGAAGACATAAAACATCCGCACCATCCGCTTACGCTGACCTTTGCCGTGGGTGGAGCCGGCGCGCAAAAGAAAATCGCCAAAGATATTTTATTTAGTCTTAAAAAAAGACTGTTGAAAGGCGATTTGCATTTAAATTTGATCGCCGGCACCCGCAATGACGTATATTTATATTTTCAAGAACAAATTTCCGAATGCGGACTTGCAAAATTACTTGGCAAAAATATCAATATTTTGTTTGCTTTGGAAAAAGAGGATTATTTCCAGCAATTTAACGAGCTGCTTCGCACCACCGACGTGCTTTGGACCAAGCCCAGTGAGTTGGTTTTCTATGCGGGCTTAGGCCTGCCGCTGATTATGGCTCCGTCTGTAGGCGCGCAGGAAATATTTAACCGCACGTGGCTTAAGACCATCAACGCCGGTATTGCCCAGAACAATCCTAAGTACGCTCACGAATGGCTGTTTGATTGGGTGGATAGCGGCTGGCTGGCCGAGGCGGCCATGGCCGGGTTTTTGGATGGCCGACAGTTCGGTGTTTCCAATATTACAGATGTGGTCTTTAACGGGGTAAAAGAGCCGGCCAAAAATTATCAGCTTATGTAAAGAATAATATGGAGGAAATACAAAAAGAAATTACTGAGCTGCTGGGAAAAATTGTTTTTTTTGAACCAGAATTTAAAAAAGAAATCCTGCAAAAAATGCCGCAGCTGGAAGAGGCTAGGCTGTATGAATTAAAAAGAATTCTATTAGAAGTGCAAGATTGGCAGACAAATTTTGTGAAGAAAAAAATAGCCGCGGATCCAAACTTCTATGATATGATTATGGAAGCAAAACACAAAGCCGATCGGGCGATAATAGAAGTATATAAACAAAAATTTGAGGATGAGGATCATAAAAAAATGGAAATTATTTTGAATAAAATAAGATCATTATAAATTATATGGGTAAAGACGATAAAGAGTTGGAAAAAGTAAATCTGGATACGGAAAGCAGTAATAATCCTGAAGCCGATCAAAACGCCGCACGGACGGAAAGAGTCTTGCAAGTATTAAAAGAAGACAGCAACATTTTGGGCGATTATATACAAAATGACGCGGAAGCAAAGAGAGAGTTGGGTGTGTATCAGCAAGAAGTCAGGGGAATTTTAGAAGGCAGTAAGGAAAAGATTGATGCCGAAATTGTTGATCGCGCGCAAAGAGATATTTATTTTGCGGATGAAGTTGAAAAAATGGCAAAGGGTGAAGAGTTTAACGCGCCGGCTTTGGCCGGTGTATTAGAACGAAGAATGTGGGGCAGTTTTTTTAATAATTTAAAGAAAGGGGATACAGTAATTAGTTTTTTAGTGCCGGGCGCCGATTTTCTTTCCATCAAGAATTTAAATGATAAAATTTTTGGCCCTCAAATTACTAATAGAATAATTGAACAGAAGCGCATAGTGCTTGAGCAAAAGATTAAAGAAGTTGATCCGAACGCGTCTTTAGCGCGATCCGATTACAACATAGAGGTCATACAAACCTCTAAAGATCCTGCGGTATATAATAAACAATTGGAAAAAGTAATGACGGAAGTAGATAGAGAAATAACTAAATTTATCGAAGTGATAATTGACAAGTTGATAGAAAAAGAAAGAGAGTCTTTAGAACCATTTATTATAAAAAGGGCCGAGCATCAATTTATAGATAAAAACGCAAAGAAATCCAACGATGAGTTAATTAAAAAATATGAAGACAATATAAATAAATGGGATCAGTTTAAACAGGAGTTATTAGGCACCCTGAACGGAAAGCCGACTAAAGGCGGTTTTAGAATGAACTATGGTTTGGCGGTTGTGGAAGGAAACGAAGCCAAAGATCAGCTTTTGGCCCTGAATCATTCTTTGCAAACTAGCCGCGTAGCTAGAGAAAAGCGAGGTGAAATTTACGGGGCAGAGTATAGTGAGAACAAGAATTTGCAAGAAGTGGAAAATATAAAAAATTTAAGGGATGAAATTATAAAAAGTGGTAATAAAATTACCGACTTAGACGGGAATGAGTTTACTATTTTTCTACCTGTGCCAGTTGAGGGTGCGACCAACAGATATACTCTCGATAGAGATTTATTAAGAGATGTTCGCAAAGGTAAATTCAAAATAGTGGATAAGAGTTTGTTGGAGAAGGTAGTGTTATATATAAAAAGATTAAATATTTTGGATGCTGTTAAGCCGTTTATTTATGCAGAAACGAAAACTGTCGGTGAAAACATAGAACGATTCCATGAGTTGGCAGAGAAAATTAAAAATCAAGAATTATCGGATGAAGACAGGCAAAAAGCCGCCGATATTTTGCGTTCCGATGAAAAAGCACCGGAATATACTTCTAAAAGTGAATTTCATAAAAGAGCTGCGGCCATGGAAGATGCTGTTTATGTCAGTATGGATGTTTTGGATTTGGGTGTAGATTTGCTTTTGGAATATGAAAGCGCTTTGCAAGATGTTGAAAACGCACCATCTGATAAAAAGTTAGAAAAATTTAATGAAGTTTCTTTGGTTGCCGGAGATGAGACCACAAAAAAATTGAGAGAATTCCGAAAAGAAGTTGTGCGAGTGTATAAAGAAGAATTTGGTTTAGGGGATGGCCTTGTAGTAGGAGAAGTTGGCGGAGACGAATTGACTTTGGCTATAGACATAAAAGATTTAATGAAAGGAGAGGTTGATGAAAAGCAAAAAGAAGAAAAATTAAACAAGCTGTTGTTTGCTTTGAAAAAAGCTACCAATACGCGCGTGATTAAAACTGTAGTTTCTGAGACGGAAAAACATGTCTCCAATGAAAGCGATCAGCATGGCCGTGTAGAGGCTCATTTAAAAGCTATAAAACGAGCGGAAGCCGGCGCCAGTATTGCCAAAGACTTGGAAGAAGCGGCCCGTAAATTAACGCGCCTGTTGAATAGGCTGGGTAAAGAGGCGGTGACAGAAAAGCTGGATGGGTTAAGAGAAGTATTTATGATAGAAGGAAATGAAGTAAAGTCTAATTTTGTGATAATGGACAACGACGGCGGGTTTAAAATTGCCAATGGGGATGATGGTGAATTTAATTACAATTCCATTAAAAAGGATTTGGACGCTATATTGGGCAAAAAAGAGTACTAGAGAATTCAAGTCTGACTGATTGACAGCTAGACCCCGTTTCTATATAATATGTGTAAATTAAATATTCCCGGGTAGCGCAGCGGTAGCGCAGTTGGCTGTGTCACTAATCTGCATCTATGGCAGATAAAAGAAAATATAGAGATCGTGCCGAATATCTCAAGCAGGCTGTTGATAAAAGGCGTAAGAAAATGCGCCAGATGGCTATTGAGTATAAAGGCGGCAAATGCCAGCTTTGCGATTATAGCAAGTGCGCGCAAGCACTAGATTTTCATCACTTAGATCCGTCAAAAAAAGATTTTGGCATTTCTGCGGATGGAATCACCAGAGCCTGGTCAAAAATAAAGGCTGAGCTTGATAAGTGTGTAATGATTTGCGCAAATTGTCATCGCGAAGTGCATAGCGGTCTCACGCAGCTTTCAACGGTAACGTTGATTGAAAAATGAGGTTAATTGACGGGAAGCCTAAGTCCGAAAGGATATGGTAATCCGCAGCCAAGTCCTCCGACCTAACGTCGGGGGAAAGGTTCAGAGACTATCCTGAAAGGGAGTAGGCCACAAGTTGTGGCCGAAATGCCTCATCTCCTATTTAAAAGTGGAGAATGATATAGTCCACCCCTTTGCAAAAGCATTGGATAAGTGTAACCAATTGGTCGTCGGTTCGAATCCGACCCCGGGAGCTTAGAAATCAATCTTTAGTTTGTGGTAGCGTCCGCCTGGGTGGATTAGCTAACCGCTAATCAGTCTATGAAAATCGGCATTATTTTACAATCCAACAATCCGGAACATATTTGGAATACGTTCCGTTTTGGTATTACTTCGCTTAAAGCCAATCATGGCGTAACTATATTTTTGATGAGCGAGGGAGCAGAACTTGATACCATTGCCGACACGGAACACTTTGATATTTCCAAGAAAGTCGCCGCATACAAGGAATTGAAGGGAAATCTGTACGCTTGCGGCACATGTTTGGAAATTCGAGGCAAAAAGGAGTCCGCGGTTTGCCCAGTCTCCACTATGACGGACTTGCTAAAAATGGTTGAGGAGAGCGATAAAGTACTCGTATTCGGATAAGAAGTTTTGTTAAGTAATTTTTCGATACTATTGCCTAATTGTTGAAGGTTAAGTAAATCTCATAGACTCTCAAATTTCGTATTTCCATGGAGCCCTTGCCTTTGACAAAGTATTCGTTTTTGCTAATATTGAAATGGTTTTCGCAATGTTTGCGTTTGCCAAAAACACCAAACATGGAGGGGTTATGCGTTCGCATCAGGATATTCGTCGTATTCTCGCGGAGCGCATTCTTGCCCTCCTTGAGATCAGTGCAAAACTGCCGCAACCGTTTCGGCCCTATCAGTATCAGGCCATGTCAAACATGGTTGATTGGCTGAAGGACAGTTCCGGAACCAAGCGTGGTTATGTGGAACACGCGACCGGTTTGGGTAAAACAGTGCTATTTGCGTCTCTGGCCGCTGTCTGCCATGGACTGCGTATCTTGATTGTTGAGCCGAGCAAGGTGCTCGTGGAACAAACAATTCATCGCGTTGCGCAGTACAGCGGTGGTCCGGTGGGCTACATTGCTTCGGTGGAAGATATTCGCAATGACGAAGGTCAACTGATTGGTCGCCGAGGGTATGAAGGTGTCAGCGTTGTAGTTACCACAGATGAGAGTCTGTGCGCCTATGCAGCCGAACTTGCGCTCCGGTACCAGCCCGATGTTGTGGTATTTGATGAGTGCCACTGGGGCTATCTCAGTAATACTGATGCGGCTCTGGCTCATTTTTCCGAAGCTGTCATCATCGGCTTCTCGGCCACTGCCAACTACCTCACTCCTGTGTGCTCGCAGTCCTCGGTTCCGTTTGGTCTAGAAAACCAACGCGAGCTTTATGGTCTGCCTCATCGGATGGCAAGCCAATATTTCGGTACCCTTATTGATCGGCGCACGCTGATCTGGGGAATCCAAAATGGCTGGCTTGCTCCGCTAGCTTGGGATTCGTTTGAGACTAACTTGTCTCTTGGAAATATTGTCATCCAGGAAGGGGATTGCGGCCTGGACTATCACATGGCTGCTATCACCAATTTTCTTGGCGGCAACTGGATGGCCATAACTCGAATGGTCTGTGACTTGTACGCAAGTGGCAAATACGATCTAGCTAAGCGGCAGGTGTTTGCAGTGTGTCCGGGTGTTAGAGAAGCAGAAGAACTTGCCGCTGCCATCAACCTTTTGGGAGTGTCATCAGCATGTGTGGTCGGCAAAACCAGCGGCAAGGATCGTCGGGCTGCAATTAGTGCTCATAAGACCAAAGGTGTACGACTCTTAACTTCAGTGGGTGTCCTCCGTGAAGGTTGGGACGGTGAGGCAGAGGTTTGTCTGAATCTTCGTCTTACGATTTCGCAAGTGCGATATGAGCAAACGCTTGGTCGTATCCTGCGTCCTCGTCAGAATAAGGTCAGCCTGATGCTTGATGCTAACTTTCAGACCTTCAATGGCCTGCAGCCGCTGACCGCATCGTATCTTTATGGCCAGATCAACTCAGGTGTTATACCGGGTGACATCCTGGTAAATACACAAGAAGGTGCTGCGGGTGTAATCCGATCGCCAAGCCTCTCGCCTTATCTGGTTTCTGACAAACAGCAGCCGAAACCTAAGACCGTTGAGGTTAAGATGGACACCGACCACATAGTGTTGCACTTGCTGTTTAGACTCCTGTGCGAACATTTGGTAGAGAGACCGGGCGATAGACAGTATATCAAGGTGCCGATCACCTTGTTGCAGAACCGATGTGGACAAGATCGAAAGACAGCCGAACAATTCTTGGAAAAGATGTGTGAAGCTGGTTTCATTGGAGGGCAGCCTCCATGGGATATCGTTTGGCCAATGGTTAAGATTGATCATACGGTTCAGGAAAGCAGGCGTGGCGGCAACAGATCGCGCAGCAATCAAATGGTACGTAGGTCACTCAGTGTTCACCACACGAGTGTAGACTACTACCGCACGCTCCGAGAGAGAAGCTTCGACGTTACTGGCTCGGCCATTGTACACGCGCCGCAACTGATTCTGGAAGACGTGTATGCCTTGAGCAAAGATCTCGCTATTGCAGTGCTAGAGACACTTGCAGCAAGCGGCGCTATCGAACAAGTCCAAGATTGGACAGTGGTCAAAATCAATGAAGTGCTAGAGAAGCGTTCGGTCAAGCGTAAGAAGCAAAAAAGAAGGCGAAAACGAACGAGGCCAGCGATTCAGCCACGATCGATCCCTGATGATCTGGGCGTCATTTTGCAGGATTTAAAGTTAAAGTTCCTGCAAATGTTCTGGCGTTTGGTTGAAAATAGTTTTGAGGAGCATCTGAGGAGGAAAAAATAAAAAGGGTAATGATTTCTTACGGAAAGGAGAAGTCTCAACCATTACCCCGTTGTCCTTTGAAAAGCATTTTGTTTTTCAAAGGATGCCGATTTTGTAACAGGGTTGACAAAAGTGGTTTTTTGTGCTATATTTATTTGTTACTTTTTAAGTAACTATTTCTTTACAATTCAAAGAACGCGCGGGGTTTTTCTCTGTTTTCAGTGTCTAAATTTTGGATGCTTAAAACAGGGAGAAATCCCATATTACACCTGGCGTCCTTATCTGGGATTGCCGCCTTTGTTCCATCACCGTAGAGGTGCTTCAATGGAAACGTCACAACCGATCGATCAGACCAAGAAGTTCTCCGTCCCGGCCCGCCGTTCGGGCCAGAATCTCGTTGCGCCGTACGCGGGTGCCTACATCCGGTTCGGCGATGCGTTGTACCGCGTCAACCCGTTCACTCGTGAGGTTCACAATCTTACGGGTTCGGACGACGCGGACCAGATCCTGGACAAGGATGGCTGTCACTGGATGCCCGGCATCCCGCGCTGGGCCCGTCGGCTCCTCCGTCTGCGGGCGTCCATTGTCGCCCGGCCGAACCCGATCAAGCGTCAGATGATCCCGATCATCACCGACGTCTCCGGTATCACGCCGATCTCGCCGCCGGCTACCAAGACCGTGTCGCGCGAGCCGGCGAAGGTGCTGTGGCAGAACGTGGGCGGACGGCTCATCGTCCTGGTGTTTTTGGAGGACAACAATCCCCAGAAGACCAACGTCTTCCACGTGAACAACACCGACAACAAGGTCATCCGCAAGGATGGCTCCTCAGCCCAACTCCGAACCATGGAGGAACTCTTGGCCCGCAAGTGGCAGAAGGGCAACCTCGGCGAGGCCCGCTTCGCCCCGATCCACAGCTTCCTGGTGGGCGAGGCAGCTGCGGACTTCCTGGTGAGCGAGGCGTGTTTGTCCGCCTAGAAACAGGTGGCCAGCAAGCAGTAGGCGCGCTCGTTGAACAACCGTTCTTCAGAGTTATGCGCTTCTTGCGCCAAAAATAATTTGGCCCTAGAAGCGCTCTGAAGAACTCCCCGTTTAAAAAACCTTATACAATCGTATGAGGTTTTTTTAATTCCTAGCGAGCCCGCAGGCAAGTATTTTTAAGCGCGGACAGTTTTGATAATCCAGATTAAGACTACCGATCCGAATAAAGCTACGAGGAAACTGTATAAGTTAAATCCGGTTACCGGATATTCACCGAACAAATTCATGATAGCGCCGCCAATAACTGCGCCAATAATTCCAATGATAATATTTAGAAATGCCCCCTGAGAAGCGTTGGTGCCCATAATCATAGACGCGATCCAGCCGGCTAAGCCGCCAAAAATAATCCAAAGTAAGATGCCCATATGGATAAAGTTAAGAATAAATAAGTTATAGAATTGATTAAGGCGTGCTTTCTAAGGCGCGAGATCTTCTTTAAAATCTTTCCATTTCTTTTTTATCTCGTCCATGAGGAGAGCTACTTCTTCCCTGGATATATGTTTGTTTCTTCCATATTCCAAAACAGTTTCATCTACAGTGGTATTAAATTTGGTTCGCGAAACGTCAATAGTATGGCGTAGAGAATTTTTAATTTGGTTGTATAAATAATACAACTGAAACGTAAGCCATCTTTTCTGCAGCTCATGAGTCAAGTCCGCGGACACTTCGACAGCCAGCATTTTTTTCTGACTGTATTCCTTTACGAATAACTCCACGACTTCTTTGTATTTTTCCTCCGTAGCATCTCCGAGGTCTCGTAGTTTTTGTTCAACCCCTTGGTATAAATCATCAAGATTATGTTTTAATTCTTTGGTAACCTGCTGCCCCTTTTTAGTTTTTAAAAAGGCGAATAACGCAACTCCCATGACGCTTCCAGCTGTAGCTTTTCTCATAACGTTTAACATATGGGTATAAATTAAGAATTAAATAAAAAAGCCGGCCAAAGAAGAGCTCTGGCCAGCTTTTTTAAGGTTGTGATTTTGCGTGGGTATTTAAATTTTATGTTGGATTACCGTTTGAGCGGTAACGGGAAGTTAACAGGTAATAGTTGTGGCCAGACAACGCGCATACCCGCAGTATAAATGGGGAATCATTAATTAGTCGCTATCGCCCTTTTCATCTTCATCATCCATGTCGTCATCATTCTTGTTTTGATTTTTGTTTGCGTCCCCGCCTTGATTATTTTGATTTTGCTGCTCACGATTACCGCCAGCTTTTTTGTCGTCGTCATTAGGACGATTATTATTCTGCTGTGAATTTGGTGTGTTGTACATATACTTTGTGATTAGGAATTAAGTACTCTGTATTTTCACCAGGGTGTCGTGGCAGCGATCGACCCTCCATGTAATCATGGCACTGCGCGCGATGTGTCAGTTCAAACACAGAAGAAAATTAGCATCAGTGATTGTAATTTTCTTCTGTGGTGAACCTTAAACAATCTAAATTTTTTTATGAAAGAACGCTATATTAACTGTAGACCCATAAAAAAATGATGTCAACAAAAGAGTGGATACCAAGTGGATAACTAAAAAAATTTATCTAACTGTAGGTAAATTTTCAACATGCGCAAAAAACTGAATGCGAAAATGAGCGCATAACATTTAAGATTGATAATCTCTTAGAGCAAATGGCCGGTACCGCCGAAAAGAAATAGTTACGGTTTGGTGGCATGTTTTATCTCTTCACAGGCAAGCATCATTTGTTTTTTCTCTACGCCCCAATGGTACTGGCCAATTTCACCGGTTGATTTCAGGACCCGGTGGCAGGGAATAATATAGCTTGCCGGATTATTTCCCACAGCCGTACCGACCGCGCGCACGGCTTTTGGTTTTCCGATTTGCCTGGCAATGTTGGCATAGGTAGTCGTTTTGCCCGGTGGAATGGAAAGCAATGCCTCCCAAACTTTGATTTGAAAATTAGTGCCTCGCACATGAAATTTTATTTTTGATTTGGAGCGAATATTTAAAAAATATTTGTTGATAATGTCGTGCGACGGTTGATGTTGTTTAACAAGTTTGGCATTTGGCCAGCGTGATTTTAGATCAGCGAGCGCGTCTTTGGTTTGATCAAAAAATAAAATATTGCAAACACCTTTGTTTGTTGCAGCCGTCAGACACTTGCCAAAACGCGTATCAAATATTGAATAAAAAATAATTAAATTTTTACCGCCGTATTTATATTCATCAGGCGTCATAGCTTCAATATCCTGCACGCGCTGCGCGGTATGTTTAATGACCTGTTTTGTAGTTTGGTAATACTTCATATGAAATCAAGATTACCCGATGGCGCAGGTGTCGTCAACCCGAAAATGATTATTATGATATAATAAATTTGGATATGTAACATTTTGCGCCTTCTTAGTATTATCCATAAGAGGGCTAATAAAATTTAATTCATTCTTTAATTATGTATATGCAATTTTTTAAGGATTTTGATTTTAAAAAACCGTTGAATATTTTTAAAATAGGAGTTTTATCTTTGTTCGGTATTTCGGCATTGGTTTTTGTGGCGAGCCTTGTTAATTCTTCGGTGCGTCCGCTGCTGCGTGGCGGTATGGCAGAAAAATCGCAATCCGTGCCTCCAACATATAGCACGGGCATGGGTTATAGCGGCGAAGAGGCTGTTGATATGGCCTATTACAAAGGCGCGCCAGCAGGTCTGTCTATCAGAAATATATTACCGCCAGAGCCGCCAAGCCCGGGAACTGTCGGAAATAATGCCGAAGACTTTGAGGTGACGGATTATGATGCGTATATAGAAACCAGAAAAAAACAAGAAGTCTGCGCCAGCATTACTGATTTGAAATCCTTAAAATACGTAATTTTTGAATTATCTCAAGAATCAGACAAGACTTGTATCTTTACCTTCAAGGTTGAGCACGCGCATGCTGCGGAAATTCTGGCGATAATTAAAGACCTTAAACCAAAGGATTTATCCGAAAATACGCGTACCATAAAAACTCAATTAGATGATTTTACAAATCAAATAGAGATTTTGGAAAAGAAACGGGCTTCTATAGACGAAACACTCCGAAATGCCATTAAAGCGTATGATGAAATAACTGCTTTGGCCGTAAGAACGCAAGACGCTGCGAGCCTTGCCAAAATTATTGATAGCAAGATCCAGGTGATTGAACGTCTTACGCAAGAGAAAATTAATATAAATCAGCAATTGGATTATCTGGCCAGAGCCAAGGCCGACCAAATGGACAGGCTCAAATACACATATTTTAATATCCGGGTATATGAGAATAAATATTTGGACGAAAAGACAATAAAGGATTCCTGGATTGCCGCTGTTCAAGATTTCTTCTTTACAATTAACGAAGCTTTGCAAAACGCGTCTATCAATTTGATTGCACTGCTTTTTGTCTTGATTCCGTATGTTATCTATGCGCTTATAATTTTGGTGGCAGCCAAATACGGTTGGAGACTGGCTAAGTATATTTGGAATAAATAAAACTTTTGCGCGCCTGTTCTAGTTATTAATAGAACAGGCGCGGCGATTTTCAGGTTGGCGGGGTTATTTCTACGGAAAGACAAAGTAACCGCGGATGACCTGGCCTTTTTCCACCAGGACTTCATCAACAGGCCCGCCGATTTCTTTGTCGTCTACAACAAAAAACCAGAATTCTCGAGTCGCTTGGTTTTCGGTAGTTCCATCCACGGACGAAACCCAGCTTTTCCGGGTTCTTTGACCGTTCACCGTCAAATCCCGTGGAGCCATGGTCACTCTGTGGCCTGCTTCCCAGAGAGCGTTGCTAATTGTAGAATCCCGTTTGGCTTCTACCTCCACATATTCGGTGCCCATGCATCCGGGGATGCAAGCGGCAATAGCTCCGGTACCCAGGCACTTGAGAAGATTTCTTCGATTCATTGCGGCCTCTCTCATGGTTGAGGTGGAAAAACACAAACACCCGCTGGCAGGCGGGTGTCAACTGATAGATACTTTAGAGATGGTTAAAAATAATCATACCTAAGGTATCTATAAGCTTTATTACCCCTGCTCGGGAGTGTCTTGTAACCTGAAATTATTCCATAGATGCAGACCAGGCTTATTCCCAAATTGGGACTTTACTGTTGCGGCACAGCGAGGGAATTTAACCCCACTTCAACATATATATGGGCGTTGCCCATATATACTCATTCGTTCGGAAATAGCCAGTATAAATATTTTTAGCTCACAAGCGATCAAAAATACTTTCCTGTCTATTTCTCTCACTCATTTCGTATATGGAATTTTTTGAAAGAACTAAGTATAAGTTTACCGAAGGTTAAAAATAATAGCAAGAGGTTTTAAATTAAAAAACCACTCCAATTGTATTGGGGTGGTTTTTATTTCAATGGGTACCATTATTTCTATGATCTTCATTGAAATGTACCAGCTGCGTACGGGCAGCTGGCGGGCTTACACATCGCTCTTCTCCGTACAGAAGAGTTGGTCGGGCTTGGCTAGCCCTGCGGCTGGTCGCTCGCGCCCGCGTGCTCGGGGCTCGTGGCCTCGGGTGGCGAGGTGGCGACCGCGGGCTTGGCGGTCTCGATCTGCTGCTCGGACGAGCGGTCGTAACCGCGACCCGCAGTCATGTTGAGCAGGTCGTCGAGACCGTGGCCACCGTCGAAATCGCCGGCGTTGTTGTCACGCAGGAAGGGTTCGTTGTGGAGTTTCTTCTGCATCTGCTTTTCTCCAGAGTCAGCACCCGTTCTTGCGAACGCCCCTTAGTGCGCTGCTCAAAGTTGTTGTTATGTCGGGGAAGAAACACTTTTTAAGTAAAGTAGTTTTTTTCCATACACAACCTGTATATTTGTTTATAAAAATACAAACGTCTTTGCGACGTGTCATTATGGTATAATTTTTTTGTTTTGTCAAGATGCCAGTATAGCTGATTTTATTCTATTTTAATTATTTTATATACAGTTTCGTTGTTAGAGATTTTTACTGAATCGCCAATTTTGTGTCCTAATAAAGCCGCGCCCAGAGGGGAGTTGTGAGAAATGATTCCTTGTTGCGGATTGGTTTCAGAAGAGCCAAGAATTAAGTATGCTTTTTCGGTTTTGCCGTTTGTTATGGTTACGGTATGGCCTATACCAACCGTATCCGTCTGTTTTTGCGAAGGTATGAGTACGGCATGTTTTAATTGATTTTCTAATCGTAAAATACCCTCATTAATACCGCGAAGACGCCCTTTAGCTAGCTGGTATTCCATGTTTTCCGAAAAATCCCCCAGTTCGGCTAGTCTTTTTACTTCTTCGGCAGCCCTTGGTCGGCTGAAGTTTTTTAACCTTTCTAATTTATCTTGCAGCTCCTTTGCTTTTTCGGACGTAAGCATAGGATCGGATTTCATCTGGCTATATTTACCTGGTTTTCTATAGGGTACGCGCATAGTGATGAAATAGTATCATGTATTTAGGAATTTAAAAACTACCCGGTACACGCGTGTTGTTTTTTATTGTAAGCCGTGGTAGACTTGGATTCTACAGCTTAATTTTTTAATGCAGTATATATGGGTAATTTTAACCGAGATAATAGATCCGGCGGAGACAGAGGCGGCAACAGATTTGGAAAGAGAGATTTTGGGGGCAAAAGTTTTGGCGATAGAAAATTCGGCGACCGTAAATTTGGCGGCGGCGGTTTCGGCAAGCCTCAAATGCACGATGCTATCTGCAGCCAGTGCGGCAAGCCATGCCAAGTACCGTTTAGACCAACAGGAGACAGGGAAGTTTTTTGCAGCAATTGTTTTAAAGACAAAAAACACGACGGTCCGATGAGGCCGTCCGGAAATAATTTTGGCAAACCAAGCTTTGGCAGCCGGCCTAGTTTTGATAAAAAACCGGCGTTTGGCGGCGGCAGCGATAATAATCAGCAATTTAAACAGCAGCTTGAACTATTAAATTCTAAACTGGATAAAATTCTTGACGCCTTAACTTCCAGAGCCGTTGAAATAAAAGCGGAAGCAGAGGAAAAACCAAAGGCAGAAGCTAAAAAAGCAAAGTCGGCGGTAAAAAAATTGGCAACAAAAAAGAAAAAATAATTTTTTTAAAAAACATCCTGGTAAAATGGGATGTTTTTTGTTAAGATTAATTATATTTCTATGCTACCTAATCATTCTCCGTGGATAAAAGAACTTAAACGCACGCGGCCGGTTGTACCGCTGGACAAAGATTTGCAAACCGACGTTGCGATTGTAGGAGGGGGGATAGCGGGCGTAACAACCGCATTTTTTACGTTACGTGATACAAATAAAAAAGTTGTGCTGCTAGAGGCGGATAAAATCGCGCACGGAGCTACCGGCCACAATGCCGGACAAATTACCAGTTATTTTGAACGAGGATTTGTAAATATGGCGGAAGAATTTGGGTTAGAGATGGCTGCTAGCGGTCAGCGGGCAGTTGAATCTGCCTGGATACTGATAGATGAAATTATGATACAGGCCCAGCTGCAAACGCCGCTGTACCGTTTTACCGGTTACGCCGGACTCTCAAGCATAAACCAAATACTAAATCATTTAAAAAATAATTATTACCGTGTTAAGGGAGGGTTGCCTGCCGAGACAATAGTGATTGCCAAGGAATGGGATGATATTAAAAAAATTCCAAAGGAATATGATAATTTATATTCGCTTGTCAGTCATAAAGACCTGTTGGATTTGCTGGAAACAAACAATCAGGATTATATTGCCGCGCTTTCATATGAGAAAGGCTGTACCAATAGCGCTTTATTTTCCGAAGAATTACTTGGTTATTTGATAGCTAATTATAAAGATAGGTTTTCTTTTCACGAAGGCAGTCCGGTTAGTACCGTTATGCTTAACGATAAAAACGGAATCTTAAGCGTATTGAATTATACAGTTACGGCCGAAAAAATAATTTTATGCACCAACGGATTTGAAAGTTTTACGATTATCAATAATGCGGGGCCGGAAATAGATACTAAATTCCACGCATCCGTGGCCGGACGCATCGGTTATATGTCCGGATATGTTGAGCCGCTCAGTAATCCGCCTACCGCCATCAGCTATTTCCCCAAAAGAAAAGACGGCTTAAACGATCCGACCGGAGAAAGTTATTTTTACCTGACTCGTCGGCCGCATGAGCATGAAGGTAAAAAATCGTATAATTTGGTGTGTACCGGCGGGCCGGAAAAAGTATTACCCAATGGCGCGCAGTATAATCGCGCCGATTCCTGTCCGGAAGATGTAAAGATTTTAATAGATGATTTTTTATACAGTAATCACAATAAATTTAGGGAAGAATCGGATTTTTCATTTTGTTGGCATGGGCTAATGGGTTATACGCCCAACGGTATTCGTCGGATTGGTCCGGAACCAATAAATCCTGTTTTGTTATATAATTTAGGATGCAATGGCGTGGGAATACTGCCATCAATATATGGAGGCAAGAAAATTTCCGGTTTTATAAATAAAGAAAAAATGCTTAAATCAATTTTTGATCCCACCGATCAGCGATGGGAAGATTAGCTGTCTATGCTGCAAAATATTTTTATTTTTGCCTGTTCGCTGGCGCTGGTAATTAAAGGGGCGACGTTTGCAACCAAGTATGCGTCCAGGCTGGCCAAAAGTTTTCATTTATCCAAATATACCGTGGGTTTTATTGTCGTGGCAATTATTTCCATTCTGCCTGAAACATTTATTGCCATAAATTCGGCGCTTACGGGTATGCCGTCGTTTGGTTTGGGAGTGCTATTCGGGTCAAACATTGCCGACCTTACGCTTGTCTTTACAGTTATACTTTTATTTGCCGGTCGGAGAATAAAAATTGAAAGCAAAGTTATTGATAGAAATAAAGTATACTCATTTTTTTTGCTCTTGCCGGTTATATTGGGGCTAGACGGATATTTTTCCAGGCTAGAAGGCTTGGCGCTCATTATTGTCGGTGCGGTATTTTATTATATGGTCTTTAGAAATGACGCGAGCACAGCCGTGGCCGGTAACAGCGATCATAGTTGGTATAAAAGTTTAATATTGCTTGTTGTGGGCATGGCCGTTCTTCTTATTGGCTCGTATTTTACGGTTATATCCGCCTTAGCGCTGGCGCAGGCATTCAATATAAATCCGATTTTGATTGGGATGCTTGTGGTTGGTCTTGGCACGACTATACCTGAATTATTTTTTGCCTTAAAGGCGGTACGAAAAAAAGACGATTCGCTCGCTGTAGGCGATGTGCTTGGCACGGTGCTTGCGGATGCGACGATTGTGGTTGGGATTCTGGCGCTTCTTAATCCATTTTCCTTTCCTCAAAAAATTATTTATATTACCGGTGTATTTATGGTTTTAGCTTCGGCTATCCTGCTTATTTTCATGCGTTCCGGTAAAGTGCTATCTAGGAAAGAGGGGATTGGACTTCTGTTTTTCTGGTTAGCTTTTGTCTTTATAGAATTTTGGTTTAATAAATAAAAAAACAAGCCACCCGTCATTAAACTTCCAAGATTTGAAAATATAGTGACGATCGGGATGGCTTGTTTCTCCTTCTGTTATTAACGTCGGCTGTTTTTGAAGACCGGCGGCGGTTCTAAGAGAAGGAGCAGAGTGCTCCAGCAGGCAGCGGAGATCAGAAAGCTCTTGAACCCATCGGTGCCAGTGAGTTCTACTACAACTGGTCGAGTGAGGCCTCCGAACATGAGGCCAAACACCACTAGAATCAGTATGTAGACGAGAATAATCACGATTGCTCCAAACTTTCCATCGCCGCTCATGGCTTTCCTTTCGGCGGGAGAATGTAAGCAGGTGGTAATTTCCTTGCTCACGTTTTTACCTCGTTTTAGAACGAGGTTTACTATACGCTAAATTTAGCCTTTTGTCAAGATAAAACAGGCAGTAATACTTGTTAAATTCTGTCCGGCTGTTATACTATTATGAGTTTTAATGCTTTAATTTTTCTATTATGGATGCTCAAACCGGTCTGTGGATTCTGTTTGGAGTTATAATTACGGGTTTTTTGGCTCTTGATCTGGGTTATTTTAACCGTAAAGTTCATAAGGTAGAGTTAAAATCAGCCGTCAACCAATCCCTGTTTTGGATCGGTATTGCTTTTTGTTTCGGGCTCTTGATTTTTATATTCCTGGATAGAAAAATGGCCGCGGATTTTTTTAGCGCGTACGTGACGGAAAAGATGCTTTCGGTAGATAATCTATTTGTTATCATGCTTATTTTTAGTTATTTCAAGCTTGAAGAACAATATCATCACAGGGTGTTGTTTTGGGGTATTATGGGAGCGATAGTTTTTCGCGCCATATTTATTGGCGCCGGGTCAGTAATTATCAGTCAGTTCCACTGGGTCTTATATATTTTCGGAGCAATTTTACTCTATACGGGCGTTAAATTGCTGCGGGATAAAAAAGAAGAACACGTTGATTTTGAGAAAAACCGCATTATCAAGTGGGCGAGGAAGCTGTTGCCGTTTTCGCCCAATCATCATAACGGCAAGTTTTTTGTCAGAGAACACGGTAAATTTGTCTTTACTTCGTTATTTTTAATCATGCTCTTAGTGGAAGGCAGCGATATTATTTTTGCCGTAGATTCAATCCCGGCTGTATTTCTTATTTCTCGAAACCCGTTCATCGTCTTTACCTCAAATATATTTGCCATTATGGGTTTGCGAGCATTATTTTTCCTTATTGAAAATATCTTGCATAAGTTTCACCATTTGCAAAAAGGCCTCGCGTTTATCCTGCTTTTTATCGGTCTAAAAATGTTTTCCGGCATATTCGACCTCCATCTGTCCTCGTATGTGGCTTTTGCAATTATTATCCTGGCGCTCGCCACATCCGTGATTCTTTCGGTAATTTTTCCAAAGAAAATATAGTTCCACCCCCGCTTTTTCTAAAGAAAACCATGGGGGATAAAAAAGTGGACAACTTAAATTTTCCTATTGACTTTTATTGGAAATAGGAGTATACTATTATCTAGTTTTTCAAACATAATTTTTACATATGTCAGAAGTAAGAAGGCCAGGACACGAAGAAATGTCCGAGGATGAAAGCAGTGAAAGTTTGGTTTTACATGAACATGTAGACCTAGATTCACCTGAAAATGACACAGATAAGATAATCCTACCGCTTGATTCGGATGATGAGGTTTTTAACCAAGACGGTCTTGAAACTGAAGACGGTGCAGAGGTTAAGGAAGACGAGTAGGAATTAATTTACAAATATCCAGGTGGAAAATTAGTCGGTTTTTACCCGCGATTAATTTATTCATAATTTCAAAAAATATGACAGGTACAATTAAAACTTTAGTTGTAGACAAAAATTTTGGATTCATTACTCCAGACGATGGCTCAAAAGATATTTTCTTTCACGCCTCTGCCTTGAGTGGTCTCCAGTTTTCTGAACTACAAAAAGGTGATAAGGTTTCCTTTGATGTAGAACAATCTGACAAAGGACCTCGCGCTGCTAACGTAGTTCGCGCTTAATCTAACCCACTAAACAAAAAGCCGCCTCTAGGGCGGTTTTTTGTTTTTTTCCTTAACCTTATTTCACTTCTAAGTTTTTTTATTTATTATTAAACTTAAGACAAACAGCAGCAGCGCCGAGATAACAATTGCCGCGCCGCTGGGCAAATTCAGATAAAATGAGGCAAAAAGTCCGATAATCACCGAAAGTAAAGAAATACCAATACCGTAGAGAAAAGTTTTTAGGAAACTTTTGCTAAATTGCGTGGCTGTCAAAACCGGAATTACCATCAACGCTCCCACTAGTAACGCGCCCACGATGCGCATGCTGATAGATATGGTAATAGCCGCCAAGATCATAAGTGTTATGTTTAACAGTTTTATTGGCAGTCCGTTGGCTTGAGCCAGCTCTTCGTCATAGGCGGTAATAAAAAATCGTTTAAATAAAAAGTAGATTATAAGCAGGATAAATAATCCAAATCCGGCCATCATTTTCAGGTCATTTTCTGAAACCGTGGCAATACTGCCAAAGAGATAACTAAAAATATTTACGTTTAAGCCTTTGCTGGCGCTAAAGATAATAAGGGATAGAGCTAAGCCGCCGGACAAAAACAGTGTTAATACGGATTCGCCGAATATTTTTTTGGCATGGCGTAATTTTTCCATGCCTAACGCCGCAATTATGGATACGGCAATGGCGGTTAAAACCGGATTTATTCCCGATAACAGACCGAGCGCCACGCCCACAAGCGACACATGCGACAAGGTGTCCGTAAGCAATGAATAACGCTTTACCACCAAAAAAATACCAATAGACGGCGCCAAAACGGCAATAATAAGCCCGGCAATAAACGCGCGGATCATGAAATCGTATTGAAAAATTTCTAACATATTATTTAGAGTGGTGAATATGCGTTATATTTTTTCCATATAATTCTTCAATCGTATTTTCTTTATGGATGATATCCTTGGAGCCAAAACAGAACATACCGCGATTTAAGCATAGTACGGTTTTTATCTCTTCGGTGATCGTATCTATGTCGTGTGATACAAACAGAATGGTTAGGTGTTCGCGGATGTTTAAATTTTTTAAGAAAGAATAGAAGTCTTTTTGCGAAATAATGTCTACGCCTGTAAACGGCTCATCCAGGATTAAAATTTTTGGATCATTTACCAGAGCTCGCGTAACATATACGCGCTGTCTTTGGCCCCCGGAAAGGCTGCTCATCAGACGATCTTTCAAATTGATGATGTTAGCCATTTTCAAGGCCTGATTTATTTTTTCCTTATCTGCGCTGCTGATATTCCCAACCAGCCCTTTTTTGGTTATTAGACCGCTTTCCACGATCTCGTATACGGTAGCTGGAAATTCCACGCTTTCTTGGGCTATGCGTTGCGGCACATACCCAATTTCCGATCGGTTTTTTAATTTTTGAAAATCCGTGCCAAAGATTTTTATGGTCCCGGATTGCGGTTTAAGCAGGCCAACCAAAATTTTAAGCAAGGTGGTTTTGCCGCCGCCGTTGGGGCCGATAATTCCCACATAATCTCCTTTTTCCACGCTAAACGTAAGATTGTCCAGGACAGGCAGATTATTATATGAGAAATTCAAGTTTTGTACTTCAATAATATGGTTTACGGACATACGAGCGCGGTCTTTAAGTTTTGTAAGTTATCTTTCATAACCTGAATATAATTTTTACCGGCCCGCAGTTCTTCGTCTGTCAGTCCCTCTATAGGATTAAGCACAAGGGTTTGTGCGCCAATTTCATCTGCAATCGTGCGTGATAACTTTTGATCTATAATTGTTTCAAAGAAAATATATTTAATATTTTTTTGTTTGGCCATGCTGGCGATCTCGGCTATTTTTTGCGGACTTGGCTCTTCGTCTGGAGATAGGCCCAAGATATAAAAGTTCGTTAAATTATACCGCTTGGTCAAATAGCCAAACGCATTATGAGCGGTAATAATTTCTTTGGAGTCGCATGCTGCCAGGCCCGTTCGGTAATCAGTATCCAGTTGTTGTAGCTGCTTTTTAAATGCGGCCCTATTGTTATTATAATCCACAGCGCGGGCATTATCAATTTGTACCAGCGTCTCGGCAATAACATCGGTTTCTGTACTAACATTTATCGGGTCTAGCCAAAAATGAGGGTCGTACAGCTTAGGTTCGGATTCCGCGTTGGTATCCTGTATCTTTTCCAGATGTTCGCTCATGTTTATAACTGTTATATTTTTTGCCTTAAGTTCCGGAATGATTTTTTCGGCCCAGGCATCTATATCTCCGCCGTTTAAAATAAATAATTTTGCCCGATAAATTTTAGCCAGGTCTTGCGGTGTTGGTTCAAAGTCATGAGGTTCAACGCCAGCCGGAGTGATATTAATAACTTCCATATGTTTGCGGCTTACATTTTGGGCTATATCAGCCAGTGGGTAGAAAGTTGTAACAATCGTCGGTTTGCCTGGCGTAGTTACTACCGGCGGGCGCAAGGCGCTCATGGTAAAGATAGCCGCCATAGTTCCAAGCAGCGCCAAGGTAAGTAATAAATATTTTGATTTCATAGGGAACATATATGGGCTTTAGCTTATATAATGAATAATAATTTTACTTAGATACCCTAACACATAATCTAAATACTTGCAAGTAAGTTGCATTTGTGTTATGCTATCTTCCGTATGAAATGGGACAAACATACCAAACAATCTATAGAAGTTTTGCAGGAAAATCAGCTTAAGGCCACTTCGGCACGGGTGGAACTGTTGGATATTTTCAAGCATACCCAAAAACCTCTTAGTGTGACGGATATTTTTAAGATGTTCCAAAAAATCGGAGTGGATAAAGTTACTTTATATAGAAATATGGATTCACTGGTGAATCTTGGAATTATCAGGCAGGTACGCCTTAAAGACAGACAGGCCTATTACGAACTGGCCTCTCACGGGCATCATCATCATGTAGTTTGCAGCCAGTGCGGCAGGATCAAAGACATGTCCGGCTGCGGTATTAATTTTGTGAGTAAAAAATTTTTAAAACTATCCGGTTTTGCCAAGATAACCGAGCACTCGTTGGAATTTTTCGGCGTCTGCGCTTCCTGTATGAAAAAAAGATAGGGCTGAAAAAGAAAAGGTGTGGTACAATAGTTGTGCCAGCATAGTATGAAATTTCCCGGAAAATTAATTCTTCCAAGTATATTTTTAGTGGTTATAGCCGCTCTTTTTGGTTTTGGCGGCAGCGTTGCTCAAGCTCAAACCACCCCAGATTTATCCGATAAGTATTATCGGGCCAAAGTAGTTAAAATTTTAGAAACCGGTGAAAAAGCAGTTGAAGATAGCCAAACGCTCAAATATCAAAAATTGGAACTTCAAATATTAAATGGTGATGAAAAAGGCAAGCGGGTCATTATAGATCATGGCGCCACGTTTGTGGTGTCCGATAGTCAGATGGCGCAAGAAGGCGAGCAGGTGATAATTGCTAAAACTCCGGAATTACCCGGTGGCAAATCCGTATATTATATTACGGATAAATATAGACTCAATAATCTAATTGCCATCGTTCTTATATTTTTTGCGACCGCGATTTATTTTGCCCGCAAGCGCGGCGTTACTTCCATTATCGGCATGCTATTTAGCGTGTTCATAATTTTTTACTATATTATTCCATCAATTTCAAAAGGCGCAAATCCGTTTTGGGTTTGCCTTGGCGGGTCAGTAGTCATACTTCTTGTATCTTTATACTTTTCACACGGGTTTAATAAACGCACAAGTTTGGCGCTCGTAAGCAGTTTTATTTCGCTTGGTTTGGCTGCTATTATTAATATACTTTTTGTAAGTATTGCCAAGTTGTCCGGTAATGGCACGGAAGAAGTTTTTTATCTGCAATTTGCAAATTCCAGTATTGATATGCGCGGGCTGCTGCTGGGGGGAATTATTATTGGGGTTTTAGGCGTATTAGATGATGTAACTACGGCGCAGACGGCCGTAGTGGAAGAAATTTCTTTGGCCAATAACAGCTTTGGGTTTCAAGAGCTTTATAAAAGGGGATTGTCTGTCGGCAGAGAACATATTTCTTCGCTTGTAAATACACTCGTGCTTGCGTATGCCGGTATATCATTGCCGCTGCTGCTTTTATACAGCAGTCAAAAATCACAGCCAATTTGGATGGCGGTAAATAGCGCTTTTATTGCCGAAGAAATTGTGCGAACACTGGTGGGCAGTACGGTTTTGGTGCTCGCCGTACCCATTACTACGATTTTAGCCGCTTGGGCATATTCACGAAAAAATTCTCTTTTATTAAATAGATAACAAATATAGTATAATAAATTCCATGCCAAACCATGTAAGCGAATCGGCGCTCACAGATACATTAACGCCTCTGGAAGAAGTGCGCGGACAAATTCCCGCTTTGAAAGCCGGTGATATTATTTTGATACATATAAAACGTTCTCTGCTGCGAAGCTTAATTCGCCGCGTGACCAAAAGTTATTGGGATCATGTGACAGCTATAGTGTATCCTAAAGATAATGACAAATTACAGCAGAGCATTATTATTGAAAATATCAATCCCGGGTTAAGCGTTGATTATTATTTTTTAAGATCAGCTCTTCGAGGCACGGAAATACACCACTTAAATAAATATTTGAATAATCCAAAAAAATACGATATCGGAATTAAGCGTGTTTCTTGGCTGACCGATGCGCATCGTAAGCGCCTCTCTTCTTTTTTGGTTACAACTATTGATACGCCGTATTGGCCGATGCCGTATTGGAAATTTTTTTTAGCCTCAATTTGGCCAAAATTTCGCCGTTGGTTTTTACATCAACAAAGATGGAGCTGTTCAACTTTAGTGCAAATGGCATATTACGAGTCCGCGGCCAATTGGGAGGAGCGTTTAAAATTAATTTTTAAAGAAGGGGATCTATCGCCGCTTGAAATGCAAAGTATCGTATCTCCGGCTGAAATAGCGAATTCTGATAAGTCCCAGTGGATTTTTAACGAACATTAAATTTATTATATTGGCTTCACCACGTATATTTTCATTTGTATGGAGTTATCAGAAAAAATGCAACAATGGCATTCTGTGGAAAGCCAGTTAAAATTAGCTGATATTATTCTTGTGCACGGGGAAACTCCTATTCGCCGCGCAATTCAGAAACGAACAGGTAGTTACTGGAATCATGTGGCTTTGGTGCTGCAGCCACCCCAATTGTCTTTGGGTATGCGCGGAGCCTTTATCATTGGCGCTATCAACAAAGGCATTGAAGTGCATCGGCTCCGAAAATATTCCGAGGAAAGGGGTAAATTTGATATTGGCGTTAAACGCCTGCCTTGGCTAACGGATGAAATGCGAGAAAATATTCTTTTGTTTATGTTAAACAAGATTGATTCCCCGTATGATTATACGCGGCTATTTGGCTATATTTTTGAAGGCATGTTAAAATTTATTCTGCCAAAAGAAGCGTTTAAAAAAGTGCGCCGATCCATTGTGGTTTCTGAGCCCAACTCATTTGTGTGCAGCACGTTTATTCAACACGCTTTTCTTGAATCTGTGCCCCGCAAAATGCAGGCCAAGACATTTGCTCGCGACCACTTGCGTTCACTGCTTGAAATAGAAGAGATGACGCCGGCAGATTTTGCTCATTCGCAAAATTATGAATGGATTTTTAACCCTCATGTATGAAAAAAATTTTTCTGTCCATACTTACAATCTCTGCCTTTGCATTTTATGTAGCGTATCAGCGTATGGGCTGGGGATCTTCCACGCTTCCGCAGCTGCCTGGTCAGAATCCGGCTTTCACTTTTCCCGCATTCAGTAATGTGTTTGGAAATTATAAAGACGGCAGATACCAAGGAATAAGCGTGGATGCGTATTATGGCCGAGTAGAAGTTTTAGCCATCATAGAAGGCGGCAGGATTGTTGATATAGAATTTTTAGATTATCCGCACGAGCAGCCAACCTCCAAACAAATAAATGCCGAGGCCGTGCCAATGCTTGAGATCGAAGCAATTGTCGCGCAAAGCGCTGAGGTGGATATTGTATCCGGAGCTACCCAAACAAGCAGGGCATTTAAAGAATCGCTCGCCTCGGCGCTGGCTAAAGCCAAATAGCATGCGGGATACGAGAATTTTAATGGGCATGCCTATTACGGTTGAAATCGCCGATCCGGCTGGCGCTCAAGAATCAATCAATCAAGTGTTTAACTACTTTGATTATGTAGATAAAAAGTTCAGCACATATAAAGATAATAGTGAAATAAGCAGAATAAATAGGTATGAAATTGATGAAGCGGATTATACTAGTGACATGAAAGAAGTGTTGCGACTGTCCGAAGATACGAAAAATAAGACAAGTGGATATTTTAATATTAAAGATAGAAACGGCAACCTTGATCCGTCAGGGCTGGTAAAAGGATGGGCAATTCATAAGGCCGCGGAAATGCTTTTCAAAGCCGGGTATAAAAATTTTTACGTGGAGGCTGGCGGCGATATTCAGGCTTCCGGTAAAAATAATTCTGGCCAAGATTGGCGGGTGGGGATACGTAATCCGTTTAATCAAGAAGAAATTGTAAAAGTAGTTCAGATCAGCAATATGGGCGTGGCCACTTCCGGCAATTATATTCGCGGTCAGCACATCTACAATCCGCATAATATGGCAAACAATATTACGGAAATTACAAGTTTAACCGTGATCGGCGCCAGTGTTTATGAAGCTGACCGATTTGCCACGGCTGCCTTTGCCATGGGGCAGCAGGGGATTAATTTTATTGAAAATACGCCAGGGCTAGAAGGGTATATGATAAATGTAAATGGCGTGGCAACCATGACCGGTGGTTTTAAAAAGTATGTTGTATAAAAAAGTATGTTGAAATATATTGATGATTTGCTTAATCGCGTGACAATGTATCGGCTGGTGCTCTATTATGTAACCGGCCTGTGGTTGGCAGCGTTTATCTTAAGTTTTTTTAAATTACTTCCATATACCCCGCTTGAATTTTTTATTTCGGCGGCGCTTATCGTGGGGGTCTGTTTATCGGTAAACTCAATTTTCGCGCGCGTGTTTGGCGCGCCGACCAACCTTGAATCTGTCTATGCCACGGCGTTTATTTTGATCCTGATAGTTCCGCCCATGAGGTCTAGCGGCCTTTTGCCGTTTTTGGTCTGGGCTGCGCTTTGGGCCATGGCTTCAAAATATATTTTTGCTATTTTTAAAAAACATATTTTTAACCCAGCGGCGTTTGCCGTGGGATTAACCGCTCTTACGCTTAACCGCTCCGCCAACTGGTGGGTGAGCAGTGTGTATTTATTGCCGTTTGTGGTAATTGGCGGACTGCTCGTAGTACGAAAGATCCAACGATTTGATTTGGTGATTAGTTTTTTGGTGGTGGCCTTTTTTTCTATTTCCGGTTTTAGTTTTCTAAAAGGCGCCGATCCGCTGTCTGTGGTAGAAAAAATTATGCTTTATTCGCCGCTGTTATTTTTTGGTTTTGCCATGCTTACCGAACCGTCCGGCACGCCGCCTACCCGCAATTTACGCATCATGTACGGAGCTTTGGTCGGTCTTTTATTTAATCCCAATGTCCATGTTGGATCTTTTTACTTTACGCCTGAATTCGCATTGCTTACCGGTAATATTTTTTCCTATTTAGTCAGTCCTAAACAAAAATTAGTTTTGCGGTTAAGAGAAAAAATTTTTTCGGCCAAGGATGTGTATGATTTTTGGTTTGCGTCTGATAAAAAAATGAATTTTAAAGCCGGACAGTATATGGAATGGACCTTAGGGCACGAGTCTCAAGACAGGCGCGGTATCAGGCGCTATCTAACGATTTGTTCGTCTCCAACGGAAAAGGATATTATGGTTGGCGTAAAGTTCCCTCCCAATTCCAGCAGTTTCAAGCAATCAATGATTTCTTTAAAGAAGGGAGACACGATCGTGGTTTCTCAACTGGCCGGAGAATTTGTCTTGCCTCGTGACGCAAGCAAAAAACTGGTTTTTATCGCCGGCGGGATTGGGGTGACGCCGTTTAGAAGCATGGTAAAATATTTGTTGGATAAAAAGGAGCGGCGAGATATAGTTTTACTCTACTGTAATCATACGCCGGATGATGTTGCTTATAAAGACATTTTTGACGAGGCCAAAGCAACATTAGGAATGAAAACCGTCTACACGATTACCGATGAGCCGTTTCCAAAAAATTGGAAAGGAGCCACCGGATTTGTGGATGAAGCAATGATTAAAAAGGCCGTGCCGGATTATAAGGAAAGGATGTTTTATATTTCCGGTACGCATGCCATGGTGGCGGCGTTTGTAGAGATTTTACAGAAAATGGGAGTGCGAAAAAAACAGATCGTCCAGGATTTTTTTCCCGGCTTTTAATTTTCGTCTGCCGGCTGATAATTATATATATGCAATCTGATACTGAAGCAATAATTCTACGGCCTTCTCTGCAAGATATTTTTTCTTTGCCGCCCCTATTTACCCAGGCGGTTCATACGGATTTTTCTTTTTATAATGAACCGGTAAAACAGCGCATCATGAAAAAAAATTCCCTGCTGCGATTATTTTTTGCCCGCCTGAGAAAGAGAAGAGTGCTGCTCGTTGCAAAAATTAGCGACAAATGCGTGGGCGTGGTTATCGGAAGCCATACGGCGAGTATCGGTAATATTCATTGGTTGTTTGTGCTGCCTGAGTATCGGGGAAATAAAATCGGTTCGGCGCTACTGGCGCGCGCCGAAGCGGCTTTGGAAAAATTTGGCTGCCACAAGGTGGCATTGACCACGGAAATCGCCCCGGAATTTTATAAAAAATTAGGATATACGGTTGAAGGATTTTTAAAAAAACATTGGTGGAAAAAAGACTTCACGATTTTGAGTAAGAGTTTTGAGAAAATTGGGTAAAAAAATAGAGCCTATTTTAGACCCGGCTCACAACGAGGGTCCGCTGGGTGTGCTCTCCTAGACTTTGGCGAAAGTATTAGGAGTGTTGCGGTGGGGTTACCGCGGGCAGAAACAGCAAGTGCCTCGTCGGCAGTTGGTGCAGCCGTTGTGCGCCCGCATACGCCGATCGGCGCAATATGTGCATCCGTTTGTGCAGTAGCCGCAACCCCGCCCCTGCTTGTCGCTCACAGGTTGCTGAGCTAGCTGTTTGGGCAGGCCTTTGGCTGCGAAGTGGCGAAGCAGGAATATAGTGCAGACGAAGACGGTCACCCCCACAATCAGAAGCAGTACCAGAACCGGGGTTCCGAGGCCGCTAAACGGGTTGTCTGGACTCATCTTTTCTATACCTTTTTTGCTAGACCCCTATTGATTATAGGGGTATTTCTAGTGAAGAAAACCAAGATAATCTATATCATTTTTAGCCATTTTTGTCAACCTTAAAGGTAGGGTAATTGCGAAATTTTGTTAGGTGTGCTACCATACTTTTTATATAAAAATATGCCGTTAGATGAAAAAAAGCTAAGTAAAATAATGGAGCGGATAATGTTTGAGTCTGTGGAACAAGGGGTTGATATGTCCGATCCAAAAGAGATGCGGGATTTTGTCAATCAAATCGTGGAAAAAATATTGGGGTCAAATCATCCACAGCAGCAAGAATACGAGGAAACCATCGTTTCCGATATGTATAGGGAAGAAACGTTAGATAAGACGGGTAGTGAAGGTTATCATGAAAGGATGAGAGGCGCGCGAGCCAATGAATACAAAAATTCAGATATAACAAAAAGATAGTTTTTAATTCATTTAACCCCAGTATGCAAGATCTACAACAAAAGGTAAAAAGTGTCCCAAAAAAATATATTTATGGCGGCTTGGCTGTCCTGTTATTTATAATCGTTCTTGCCTTTGCCCTTAAAGACAAAAATGGCTCTGAAGATCAAGTCAATCCGGATGATTTACCTGCCCAAGAAGATTTAACCTTAACTGAATCTACAACATCCACTACTTCTACGACGAGTGCTACAAAAAAACCTGCCACCCCAGTTAAAACACCTCTGGCTCCGCTTTCCGCCACCCAACGATATTTAGATGCCATTAAGATTTATAAAACTTCGGGATATTATTTTCAATTTGTTGATTGTCATGGGTTGCCAGGCAGCTTAACCCTTAAAAAAGGTAAAAAATTCATGCTTGATAACCGAGATGCCAAATCCAGAAAGATTGCTATCCAAGGCGGTCAGAGCTTTACGATTGGCGCGTATAATTTTGCCATTGCCACGGCCCCAACCAAGCCAGGTGTTCACTATATTACCTGTGACGGCGGCGGCGCGGCTTCTATTCTAGTGCAGCAATAATTTTCAAAATGTTAAACATCAAAAAACAGCCTTCTCAAGAGGCTGTTTTTGATTGACAGGGCAAGGCTTTCTCGGTAGGCTTATGTTTAGTCGGAGAAAAGGCCTTCGGGCTGAAAGAGGGTTGGGTAGCAGGGGCAGCAAACCAGCAGACCTGCTCGGTAACAATCTGTGGTTTGTGGAAACACAAATCGGCTCAATCAATCGTTGCCTATATCCCAAAAGGTGAGGCACGGTTATCCGGCTTATAGCAAGGGAGTCGCTCCCGGTGGTTCTTTTTAATACGCAGAGATAGTTTTGGTGTCGCGGGGCGATGCCAGGATAAAGGCTGTGATATTAAAAGGGTGTAAAATTTGCGCTCCCCAGTGATTGGGGAGTACTTCATACCTTGTCCACCGCAAGATCCCACCCTGTAAGAATGCTGGTATTCTTACAGGTCTTTTTAATTTGCCAATAACCCTTGTTTTTAGTAGAATTACCATATATGCCACTCTCCACTCAAGAAGTAAAAAAAATTGCTCAGCTCGCGCGAATCAAACTAACGTCCGAAGAAGAAGCCAGACATGCCGAAACTATTTCGGCCGTTTTAGATTACATGAATATTTTAAATGAAGTAGATACAAGCGGGGTGGAACCAACCTTTCAGGTAACCGGACTGGAAGATGTAACCCGAATAGATGAACCAAGAGACTGTAAAATAACAAAAGAATTAATGGCCCAAATGCCGGAAGTGGAAAATGCCGAGCTGGTCGTGCCGGGCGTATTTGCCGGAACCGAAGAAGAATAAGTATGTCAAAATTAAACGAATTAACAATCAAAGAAGCGCAGGAAGGATTGCGAAGCAAAAAATTTACCGCCGTGGAATTAACGCAGGCTTGTTTGGATAGAATAAAAGAAAGAAACAAAGATATAAATGCGTTTATTACGGTATGTGAAGAATCGGCTTTGGAAGAAGCCCGTATTGCCGATGGACTATTGAATTCAGGCCAAGATGCGCCGCTAACCGGTATTCCGTTTTCCGTAAAAGATGCAATTTGCACAGCCGGTGTGCGTTCTACCGGTTCGGCCAAAATTTTGGATAATTATATCCCGCCGTTTGACGCAACGGTGATTGGCAAAATTAGAAAACAAGGCGGAGTACTTCTTGGTAAAAATAATTGCGATGCTTTTGGCCATGGCGCCAGCAACGAAAATAGTATGTACGGCCCGGTGCGCAACCCGTATGATTTATCTAAAGTTGCGGGTGGATCATCCGGCGGTTCGGCCGCGGCGGTTGCCGATAATATGTCTATTTTTTCAATTGCCGAAGATACGGGCGGCTCTATTCGTCAGCCTGCCAGTTTTTGTGGTATGGCCGGTTTTCGTCCAACCTATGGCCGCAATTCCCGTTTTGGTATTATGCCTATGGCTTCATCGCTTGATACGGTGGGTCCGATAACCAAAACTGTCTATGACAGCGCGCTTATAATGCAGCAAATCGCCGGCGCTGATTCACTAGATGCCACTACTATTGTTGACTCAGCACCGGATTATTTAAAAAATTTTGAACAAGATTTAAAAGGCATGCGTGTCGGTATTCCCAAAGAATATTTTTCCGCCCTAGGCGGACCCGCCTCGGGCGGGGAGTTTAAACTAGATGATGAAGTAAAAGAAATTACTGCTAAGCAAATTGATAAGTTAAAAGAGTTAGGTTGCACAATTGAAGAAATCAGTTTGCCGCATACCAAATACGCGATTGCGGTTTACTATATTTTAGTTCCCAGTGAAGATAGTTCAAATTTGGGTCGGCTTGACGGTATTCGGTACGGCTCCAGACAAAAAGGAAAAGACTTGTATGATTTATATGCCACCTCTCGCGCTGAAGGTTTTCCTGAAGAAGTGAAACGCCGAATACTTATTGGCACCTATGCGCTTTCGGCCGGATATTACGATGCCTATTACAAAAAAGCGCAAACCGTCCGTACTTTAATTAAAAAAGATTTTGATGAAGCATTTAAAAAAGTAGATGTGCTGATTACGCCGACATCGCCATTTGCCGCTTTCGGTGTGGGAGAAAAGAAAGACGATCCGCTGGCCATGTATTTGGCCGATGTGATGGTTTCTCCGGCGGCGATTGCGGGTGTGCCGGCACTGTCGGTTCCATCCGGCAAAAATGCCGCCGGTCTGCCGATTGGCGTGCAGATTATCGGTTCACGAAAAAATGAAGAAGCAATTTTCAGAGTAGGAAATAAAATTGAAATAAGAGGGTAAATTATTTACATATAATTTAAATTCAACATATGCCTAAATCTGATTTGATCAAAGAAGCAATGCCGGTTACCAAAGCCTCGGTAAAACCAGATTTAACCGTTGCCGCCCACACCTCCGGTGAAATGATAAACTACCGAGACAGCTGGCGCATTTTTAGAGTTGTGTCCGAATTTGTGGAGGGATATCAGCTTTTGGGGGAATTAACCAAAGAAGTAACCATTATGGGTTCGGCGCGATTGCCTGCCAATAGTAAATATTATCACATCGCTGAAGAACTAGGCTATTTGCTGGGAAAGAATGGTTTTACCACCATCACCGGCGGCGGCCCGGGTATTATGGAAGCGGCCAATAAAGGGGCCTTTGAAGCAGGCGGAGAATCTGTAGGCATAAACATCCAATTGCCCATGGAGCAGCGCATTAATCCGTATGTAAAAAAATCAGCGGCATTTTTCTATTTCTTTTCCCGCAAAGTAATGTTAACGGCTCCGGCCAATGCCTTTGTGTTTTTTCCCGGCGGTTTCGGCACGTTAGACGAATTTTTTGAAGTTGTAGACTATATTGAAATGGGGCACATGCCAAAAGTGCCGATTATTATGGTGGGCAAAGAATTTTGGGAGCCGATTATAAATTTTTTGCGCGCCAAATCCGCTCGCGAAGTCAATTCCATAAACGAAGCCGATTTAAATCAGTGGCATGTGGTAGATACAGCCAAAGAAGCTTTTGAATTTATAAAAGATACTGAAGATCGCCCCAATCCATGGGTAAAAGATCCGAGTAGTCCGTTTTACCAAGGTGATTTGAACTGGAGAATTTTTAGAATCATGGCGGAAATGGTAGACGGTTTTGAGTTTCTTACCAAGATTCAGCGTGATGTGACCGTGCTTGGTACGAGCAGCATCCTGCAAGGCAGCCCGTATTATCAAGCAGCCTACGAACTTGGTAAAATTTTGGCAGACCAGCAATACGCCACCATCACCGGCGGCGGCCCGGGTATTATGGAAGCGGCCAATAAAGGGGCCTTTGAACGCGGCGGGCAAAGTTTGGGTATCAATATGCGTACTGAACGGGGAGAGCGCATAAACAATTATGTTACCCAGTCAATTGGTTTTTTCTTCCCATATATTCGCAAACTTATAATTACCGCGCCTTCGGAAGCATTTGTATTTTTCCCCGGTGGTTTCGGCACCTTGCATCAGCTATTTGAAATTTTAACGTTGCAGGAAACAAATAAAATAAAACCGATCCCGACGCTTCTCTATGGCCGTGAATTTTGGCAGCCGCTGTTGGATATTGTTCACAACTTGCATGATGAATTTAAAACTATTACCAGAATTGACGAAGACTTTTTGAAACTGATGGATTCGCCCCAAGATATTCTTCAGCATCTAAAAAAATAAAGATAGCATGATTCCATATTTTGAATTCCAAAACATTCCGCTTGGCCCGATTGTCATTCAAGTTTGGGGTTTTTTTGTGGCGCTTGGCATTATCGCGGCCATTACGTTTGCTTATTTTTTGTGCAAAAAATATTTGCTGTCCGGCGAAGTAATTTTGGATATGGCTATTTGGGTGCTGGTCGGCGCTTTTGTCATGGCGCGCGTATTTCATATTATTTTTTACAATCCAGCGTATTACATGGATAGTCCAGCTGAGATAATCAAATTTTGGCACGGCGGCGCGTCATCGCTGGGCGGGTTTGTGGGTGCGAGCGTAAGCGCGTGGTTATTTGCCAAAAAAAGAAGATTTACATTGCGGGAGCTGTTGCCGTATATTGATATCGCAGCTTTGGGTTTGTGGTTGGGGTGGGGAATAGGCAGGATCGGTTGTTTTTTAATCCACGATCATCCGGGGACGCTTACCAGTTTTGTGTTGGGAGTAAAATATCCGGATGGCGCCAGATTTGATCTGGGACTTATGGAATCAATTTTGGGATTTGTATTATTTATAATTTTTTATCTCTTATTTAAAAAATTAATTAAAATTCACTGGGGATTAGTGAGTATATTTTCTTTTGGGGCGTATGCGGTAGCCAGGTTTTTTTTGGATTTCTTGCGAGTGCCGCCGGATTTTCCGGGTGGAGACGCGCGGTTTGGATTTTTAACCCCGGCGCAGTGGGGGATGGTAGTGGTTCTCGTTGGGTTAACTTTATTAAATATTTTTCTCTTTAAGAAAAAAATATTGCGACATAATAGTGAAGTATGAACCTGCCCATGTTGGTCGTTTGGATCATCGCGTTTTCGGTAACTCTTATCGTCATGGGGGCTGCGTTTTCTTATCGTATCAAAGGTGAATCGATGGGCATGGCACTACTAACGGTTGCAGCTATTACATTCTGGATGACCGGTTTAGTATTAGGGTTTTTTGTCACGCTGTTTTCTTCTCCTACGCCCGAGACTTGGTGGTGGGCGCTCGCTATTCGTGTGGTCTGGCAAATTGGTGGCGCAGCTTTTTTTGGGCTGGCAATTTTATTTGATAGTTCTTTAATTAGAAAAGAAGATCGCAAAAAAATAGGGGGTTGGATTTTTGTGGCCGTTTGCGTAGCGATTGGTGTTTTGGTAAGTCTTAATCCTTTGCGCGATCTTGTCCAGGGTCCGGTAACTATACATGGCACTATAAATCTTGAAATTTTACGCCAGATGCGTCCCAAATATGGTCCTAGTATAAGAGGTGCATTAGAGATCGCCACTCCCGAGGGCACTCATTATGGAGTTAATATGTTTGGCTGGCCTGTCCAAAAAGCAGAAGAAATTTTGGAACAATGTGATAATACAGGTGAGATAGCAATAATTGTCATGTTACAGAGGATGAACAGGCTGCTTGATGCGTGGTGCCGGTAGTTACATTGACTTTATATCTGTTTTTATATAGAATGAAACGGCATATATTCTCAGGAGAGGTCGCATAGTGGCCTAGTGCGCACGCTTGGAAAGCGTGTATACAGAAATGTATCGAGGGTTCAAATCCCTCCCTCTCCGCAGCGAAACGAAGCCAATAAAAGCTTTGTTTTATTTTGCAACATTATCACATTCTGATAAAATATGAATATAATATAAATTATAGCTTTTTTATGCCCCATATCCATGATAAAATTGATTTCTGTTCGGAAACTTTCATTGTTTTTGATAATAAGGTGCTCTTGCGAAAACATGATAAATTTAAAATATGGTTGAGTGTGGGCGGGCATATTGAGCTTGATGAAGATCCCGGCTTGGCCGCAGTAAGAGAAGCAAAAGAAGAGGTTGGTTTAGATATTGTGTTATACCAAGAAGAAGGAAAGCAGCCAGAGTTTCATGATGGTAAAAATATATCACTCATCCCGCCTCAATACCTCAATAGGCATCAAGTAACGGAAAATCACGAGCATATTGTATTTATATATTTCGGCAGGTCTCAAACAGATATATTGGAGCTTTCGGAAACTGAGGTGACAGAAGATTGTCGGTGGTTTACCAAAGAAGAGATCCAAAACAATGATCTTGGCATATCGGACATGGTTCAATTTTACGCCCTGCAAGCGTTAGAAAAATTATCTGTGTAAAAAATATATAAACAAAAACTTCCGCTCAAGAATCTGGGCGGAAGTTTTTTGTCCACAGGCTGAAAAGCGGGTAAAATAAGGGATTTTGTGGTAAAATTAAATATATATGTCCGACCAAACAAGCGTAACCGTCATAGATAGATTTTTGGCAAAAGTCTTTCTCCCTGTGTTTCCTCATTGGGTGCTGCCAAATCATTTAACGGCCCTGCGTTTGTTTTTGACCCCTTTTGTGATTTGGTTATTTTGGAAAGAACAGTATTTAGTTGGGGGAATATTGTTTTTGCTCACATCTTTTACCGACGCGCTAGACGGCGCCATGGCCAGAACCAGAAATCAAGTAACCGGCTTTGGCAAATTGTTTGATCCTTTGGCCGACAAAATTCTTATTTCCACGGTCGTTTATATTTTAGTTCTCAAATACGTAAATGTTTATGCGGCTTGGATAATTATTATTCTGGAATTTATCATTATCTCGGCCGCCTTTATTAAAAAAACCAACGGTGGCCAAAATATCCAGTCCAACATTTGGGGCAAGATAAAAATGAACTTACAGGTATGGGGAGTGGTAATTCTCGTGCTTTCCGTGGTCTTTAATATTGAACAGCTGTTAGCCGTGTCGCAAGGCACATTTTATCTGGCGATCGCGTTTGCGATCATGAGTTTATTTACGTATGGTATTTAAGGGTAAATTAAAGCCCATTTTTTAATTTTTAATATGTCAAAAATACTTGGGGATTGGAAAAATGGTGTTCAAACTTGCCCATTTGTTCCAAATATCCAAAATTAAGAGTTTGGTTAGGCTAAAGAGATTTTTCTCTGGTTTGAGTTTGGTTGATGTTCAATGGAAATTGAGATGATTTTATTTTTCTTAACATTCGTGTTTTGTAGCAGCTTGCTAATTTTTTCCGGCCATTCAATAATACAAACAGTATTGTCTTTGCCCAGGTAATCTTCTGCGCCAATTTCTATCAACTCTTTTTCATCTTTGAGCCTGTAGGTGTCAATGTGCACCAAGGTTTTTATCTGGGATGTTTTTTTGTTGATTTGGTATACGTTCATTAAGGTAAACGTAGGGCTGGTGATTTCGTTTTTGATGCCAAAACCCTTGGCGATGCCTTTGGTAAGAGCGGTTTTGCCTGCGCCCAAGTCTCCGGAGAGCAACACAATCGTACCGCCCGTAAGTTTAGCGGTTAGTTCCTTGCCAAAGGCTGCAGTTTCCTTAAAGGAATTGGTAATTTTTTTCATATATACATTTGTTATGGGGGAATTCGTGGCCGATTTTGGCCGGCCGAACCGAACGTATCGTTATGTCGGGCTAGTGGGACTTGAACCCACGGCCTCAGCGTCCCGAACGCTGCGCGCTACCAACTGCGCTATAGCCCGATTGAGTGAGAGAAGAGAAAATTTATTTTCTCTTCCGAGCGAGAATGGGCTATATCCTAAGATATAACCATTTGAACGAGAAAACACTAAAAACATGCTAACATGTCAAAATAACCTTTTCAAGGGGCTGTTTTGTTGCTGCCAGCTTAAATAGTTTATATTTTTTGTTTGGGAGATAGAATAGCTGCCATTTTTAACAGCAAGACTACCAGAATGATACTCGCAGCCACCAGACTGATTGGCAGCAATCCGCCCGGCCAGCCACTTGGTTTTAACCAACCTTCAAAGCCCATAACAAATACGTGCGCTAAAACAGCGACAAGTCCGAGATAGCCCAAACGTTGGATTGCGAACCACTTTTCTTGTTCAGTCGGTTGGATTACTCCCGGAATTGAAGAGATCGCGACGCATGTAAAAAGAAAAAAAGATAATACGCCAAAGAGCGTTGATAACCCGCCCGTAAGATTAAGTCTGCCGTTGCCCAAAAAGAATTTAGAATAGTAAGTCGGACTAAAAATAAGCAGAGATAATATGCCGTGAAAAGCGGATAAGCAAAACCCGGCCAGGCCAAAGAATTTGCGCGTGCCTAGAGCCGGAACAAAAATTTTTGGCCAAAATCTGGCTAAAGAGCCAAGGGCGTATGAAATGGCGATAAATATAACTGCCGCCAGCGCGATGGCCTTATTGGAAATAAAAAGCGGCAGATCAATCCAGGATACACCTTTGATGACATTGTATCTAATGATCGCGTACCCGAAAGCAATAAATAGAATTATCGTTGAGGACAGGACGTATTTTTTCATATAGAAAAAATAGAAGTTAATAAATGCAGGGCTATTTTATCATAGCTCAAACTCCTTTTCAATAGGGGTAATCCGTGGTATAATTTAAAACATAAGTCAAAATCACTTTTTAAATTTTATGCTAAAGTTGAGCGCGTATTTTAAGGAAGCTATCAAGCAAGAAGCTTCAGATTTGCATTTGGTAGGCGGGGAATTGCCAATGCTTCGGGTGGAAGGAGAGTTAAAACAGCTTGACGACAAGCCGCTTAATAATAAGGAGTTGCTAGCTGAGATAAACGAACTGCTTACCAAAGAACAGCAGGAAAAATATCAGCAAGATAAGGATTTGGATATCAGTTATGCCGATGGGGATATTCGTTTTAGAGTAAATCTGCATCAGCAAGTTGAAAACGTTGGGCTCACAGCTCGTGTGGTGCCGGCTGAAATTCCGTCTCCGGAAGATTTGCATTTTGAACCGACGCTGTTGGAAATGACAAATCTGCTGGACGGCTTAGTGCTTGTTACCGGTCCAACTGGCTGCGGAAAAACCACTACCATTGCCGCTATGATTGAGGAAATAAATAAAACTCGCAAAAGTCACATTATTACGATTGAAGATCCGATTGAATTTGTGTTTAAAGATAAGCAAAGTTTGATAGAGCAGCGCGAAGTGGGGATGGACACGAATTCTTTTGCCAGTGCTTTAAAATATGTATTGCGTCAAGATCCAAACGTAATTTTTGTGGGGGAAATGCGCGATCCGGAAACAATCGCCACCGTACTTACGGCCGCTGAAACCGGGCATTTGGTATTTTCCACGCTGCATACGCCAACGGCTGCCGAAGCTGTAGAGCGTATCGTGGATGTCTTTGAGGGCGCGAAACAAAAACAAGTGCTTATTCAGCTGTCTTCCGTATTGCGCGGCGTGGTAGCCCAACAACTGCTGCCAGCTAAAGACGGCGGTCGTGTACCGGCCAGAGAAATTTTGATTAATACTCCGGCTGTGGCCAATCTGATTAGAAATAACGAAGTTGGTCAAATAAAATCCGCCATTCAAACGAGCGCCAAAGACGGTATGGAAACTATGGAAAATTCAGTTAAAAGACTGCTTAAGGAAGGCTGGATAACCGAAGAGGTGGCGGAAAACAGGGTGGGCCGAAGTAAAAAAGCTTAGCTAGGAATCGCAACCCTTAACCTATGAATTCACTGAACAGAATATTTAAGCAAGTAGAGTCCGTATCGCAAAAAACAAAAACCCCCGCCTATGTGGTGGGTGGTTTTATTCGTGATTTTTTGTTAGGTAGGGAATTGAAAAAAGATATAGATTTTGTGGTAGTAGGCAGCGGCTTGGAATTTGCCAAACAATTCGATGAGTTATTAAGACAGACCGGCAGTTTAGTTGAGTTTCCGGATTTTGATACTGCCAGATATATCATGAAATTGGATAATGATACCGAACACGGTGAAGATATTGTGCTTGAATTTGCGGGCGCCAGGACAGAAAAGTATGATCCCGGTTCACGCAAACCGAAGGTAGAGCAAACAACCCTGGAAGAAGATCTTGCTCGGCGTGATTTTACGGTCAATGCGATGGCCGTGCCAGTCGCGGTTTTTGCGAGCGCTGCTTCCATAACACTGGCAAAATTAAAAAAAGAAATCAAGGATCCTTTTGAGGGACAAAAAGATTTAAAAAATAAAATTCTGCGCACGCCGCTTGATCCGAATAAAACATTTATAGATGATCCGCTGCGTATGATGCGGGCAATGCGATTTGCGGCGCAGCTTGATTTTGCCATTGACGCAAAAACTTTGGAATCTATCCATGCTAACCGCGAGCGGCTCAAGATTATTTCCGCGGAAAGAATTCAGGAAGAACTGTTTAAAATGATGGCTTGTCCCAAGCCGTCTATCGCGCTAGTGCTTATGTGGCAGACCCATGTTATGGATCTGGTGTTGCCGGAAGTTTCAAAATTGGAAGGAGTGGAAGATGTGTATGGTCATCAGCATAAAGATAATTTAGTGCATACGTTTAAAGTAGTAGATAATGTGGCCCAGCGTTCGCAAAAGAGCTTGTTGCGTTTAGCCGGGCTATTTCATGATATTGGCAAGCCAGCCACCAAAAAATTAATGCCCAAGATCGGTTGGACATTTCATCAGCATGAGCATGTAGGAAAAAAAATGGTCTATGGCATTTGTCGTCGGTTGCGTTTCTCAAAACACGATACCGACTATTTGGCAAAATTGGTGCGCTGGCATATGCAGCCGATTAGTTTAATGGATGATGGAATTACCGATTCGGCCGTGCGGCGGCTTGTTGTAAATTTGGGAGAAGAACTAGAGGACTTATTGATTTTAGGGCGAAGCGATATTACGAGCGGCAATCCCTATAAGAAAGAAAAACGATTAAAAAATTATGATCACTTGGAAAGAAAAATTGTCGAAGTGCTAGAGAAAGATAAGCTAAAGGCTTTTCAATCTCCGGTTAGAGGCGAAGAAATCATGAAGCTTGCGGGATTAAGGCCGGGTCCAACCGTAGGAGAGATAAAAGAAGCGATTGAAGAAGCTATTTTAGACGGTGTTATCCCCAACGATTACGAGGCTGCCAAAACATATTTCTTTACGATAAAAGACAAGTATTTAAACAACGCTTCGGATTGGGAGAAAACAAAATAAAACAAGGTTTGACGAAGGCTGCAAAAAGGCGTAGTATGATAAATATGAATAATCATATTTATTAATATTATGTCAAAAGCCAAGCCCGATTTTTTTGGTAAAAATAGCATGCGCGTTTGCGGTACCGCTATCTTGGGAGAGCGCGGACAGATTGTCGTGCCCAAAGAAGCGCGCAATCGCTTAAAATTAAAAAACGGCGATCAGTTTTTGGTCGTGGAACATTTCGGTAAATTAATACTTGTTCCGCAAAAAATGATGCGTGATTTGCTTGCTATGTTAAATAAACATCTAAAATAATTTTATGAGCTTTTTTAAAACAAAGAAATTTTTTATTATCCTGGGTATCGCGGCGGTGGGCGGTTTGATTGCGTATAGCCAAGTTAAAAAAGCTAATAAACCGCCGGAATATGAAACCGTTAAAGTTCAAAAGGGGGATTTAACTCAAACCGTGGAAGCAACCGGAAAGGTAGAGTCGCAAAGCGATTTATCTTTGCGTTTTGAAGTGCCGGGCGTGGTAGAGCGAGTAAATGTCGCGGCTGGAGCCAAAGTAAAAGCCGGAGATATCTTGGCCAGCTTGAAACTGTCTGAATTAAATGCGGCCGTGGCCCAGGCGCAAGCCAACCTAAACCAAAAAATTGCCGGAGCCACGCAGGCGGAAAAGGATTATTATAAAGCCGTCCTAGATCAGGCCGCGGCTGATTTGGAAAATAGCCAGGTAGTGGTTAATGCGTATGAAGATGCGGTTGTGGTGCTGCAAGCTTCAATAATTAAGTTAGATGACGGGCTGGTACAGGCCGATAATATTTTGGGTATAGACAATGCGAGCGCTAACGATCAATTTCAATCCTTATTATCCGTATCCGATTTAAATAAATTAAATATTGCTAATTCGCAATATTTAATTGTTAAAAATTTAGTGGTTCAAGCTAAACTTAAAATCGTGCCGCTTACCGGTTTAAGCGCTTCTGTCGATATTGACGCAGCGTTGCTTGCGGCAATTGATGCGCTTGTGCAAATGAACCAATTGTTAATTACAGTTGGAGATGCGCTGGGCGCTTCGCAAACAGGCATTAATTTATCTCAAACCGAATTAGCTGCCAAAAAAACTACTATAGATACGACCAGAACTTCGGTAAACACACAATTTGTGGCTGTAACCAATGCCAAGCAAACAATCGCGGATGCCAAGGTATCGCTTAAAGTAAAAGAAGCCGTATATAACCAAGCGTTGGCTAATTATAAAAATAAGAGCAATCCGGTTCGTGAAGTGGATGTGGCTGCTCTGAGAGCGGCTTTATCTCAAGCTGTGGCCAATCGTAATAAAGCGATCATTAGAGCGCCGATAGCCGGCGTGGTTACTTCTATAAGCAAGAAAGCTGGTGAATTCGCCGTTTCCAGCGAAGAAATGGTGCGAATGTTTGTGCCGCACTATGAAGTAAAAGTAGATATCCCGGAAACAGACATCTCAAAATTAAAGATGGGTGATACCGTTGAAATCACGCTTGACGCGTTTGGCGATGAAACAAAATTTTCCGGCAAAGTAATAAATATGGAGCCTGGCTCCACCGATATTTCCGATGTCGTGTATTATAAAGTTACGATTACTATTAACGATTCTGATAAAGATATTAAGCCTGGTATGACCGCCAATGTAAAAATAAACACCGATTCTCGTCCCGCGGCTTTATTCATCCCGCTGAGATCTGTGCGTACAAATGATGATAGCGGCAAATTCGTGAAAGTTCTTAAAAACGGACAATCGGTTGATGTAAACGTAAAACTTGGCATTCGCGCCGATAATGGACAAGTTGAAATTTTAGAAGGGCTCAGCGAAAATGATGAAGTAATTCTCAGCGTGAAATAAATTCCGTATGGCGCTAATTGAAATAAAAGATCTAAAGAAAAACTACGAAAATGACGGGGTGTCTACTTCTGTGCTGCACGGCTTAAATTTTACGATTGAAAAAGGCGAGTTTGTGGCCATTATGGGGCCAAGCGGATCGGGGAAATCCACTCTTATGCATATCCTTGGTTTTTTGGATAAGTTAAGTTCGGGCTCATATATTTTTGGCGGCCAGGACGTCAGCGCTTTAAGTGATAATGAACTCGCCGATATGCGCAGCCATCAGGTGGGGTTTATTTTTCAGGCATTTAACCTGCTTCCTCGCACTACGGTCGTGGAAAATGTGATGTTGCCGCTTACTTATGTCAAAATGGATCAAACCGAGCGGATAAAAAAATCCAAAGAAGCGCTTATATCGGTTGGCTTAGGGCATCGATTGGATTATTTTTCCAACCAGCTGTCCGGCGGAGAAAAGCAGCGCGTAGCCATCGCTCGGTCGCTGGTAAATAATCCGTCCGTTATTTTTGCGGATGAGCCGACCGGCAATCTTGATTCAAAATCCGGTTTGCAGGTAATGAGAATTCTGCAAAATTTAAATGAACAGGGCCATACAATTATTTTGGTGACCCATGAGAAATATACGGCCGATCACGCACGTCGTATTTTGCGTATTAAGGACGGTCTTATCGTAGAGGATGTTCCGGTATCAAACAGATTATTGGCAAAAGACGTGGAAGAGTTGAAAAAATAATATTCATATATTCTCACTCATTTATTATATGGGCTAAAGCCCATATAAACTCACTCACTCTGAAATAAATTAGCAAGCTATTTATTTCCTCATTCGTTTCGATTATGAATATCTTTAAAGAGATTCACAGCGTCTGGAATATTATTGGTCGTAACAAGGTGCGATCTTTTTTAACCATGCTTGGAATTATTATCGGTATCATGTCCGTAATTGTGGTGATGTCGGTTGGCGCCGGCGCGCAAAGTTTGATTTTAAATCAAGTTACAAGCCTGGGTTCAAATTTAATCGGCGTGCTTCCGGGAAAATCTGAAGATGACGGTCCGCCAGCGGCAGCTATGGGGATTGTGGTTACAACCTTAAAATACGACGATATAAAAGCGTTAACCGGACCGGAATTTCCCAGTATCATTGCTGCCACCGCCTATGTGCGAGGCGCCGATACTATAAATTGGGGTGAAAATAAAACCGACACTAGTTTTGTCGGTGTTTCAGCGGATCTGCCAAATGTTGAGGATACAAAAATAGCCAAAGGCAGGTTTTTTTCAGAAGAGGAAGAAAAGAGTTTGGCTAGAGTGGTTGTACTCGGCAGCCAAACAGCCGCAGATTTATTTGATGACATAAATCCAATAGGAAAACAAATTAGAATTAAAAAAACTTCTTTTACGGTCATTGGGGTCATGACCGAACGAGGAGTGAGCGGTTTTCAAAATCAGGATAATCAGATATATGTGCCGATTACCACGGCTCAAAAATTGCTTCTAGGTATAAATTATGTAAGTTTTGGACGTCTCAAAGTAGACAAAGCCGAGAATGTGGATAAGGGTGTAGAGTATATTAAGCAAGTTTTAAGAGAACGACATAAAATAACCAATCCGGAAGAGGATGATTTTTCTGTACGAACCACGGCTCAAGGTTTGACAACTTTAACCAATATTACGAACGCGCTTAAAATCTTTTTGTCTGCAGTCGCAGCCATATCTTTGATCGTGGGCGGTATTGGCATCATGAATATTATGCTTGCGGCCGTGCAAGAAAGAACCAGAGAAATCGGGCTGCGCAAAGCTGTGGGCGCGAAAAATTCCAATATTATCTCTCAGTTTTTAATTGAAACCGTAATGATTACCTTTTTGGGCGCGGCCATTGGCATACTTTTGGGCGCTTTGATTTCTTTCGCAGCCGGTACAATTGCCCAAAGCATGGGTTACCACTGGGATATCGTCGTATCTCTTTCTTCTATTTTGGCTGCCTGTGCCGTGGGAGTTGGTATTGGTTTGGTGTTTGGCATTGTGCCAGCCCGTCGAGCAAGCAAGCTTAACCCAATTGAAGCGCTACGGTATGAATAAATATTTCTTTGATACAATTAAAGGCAATATCAAATTGGCAGGGCAAGCGCTGCGCGCGCAAAAGACTCGTTCCGTGTTGACCATTTTAGGTATTAGTATTGGCGTGGCCGTAGTTATAACTATTTTGGCGGCTGGGCGCGGCTTGGATAGATTTATCATGGCTCAGCTTGAGACGTTTGGTTCGGATACGATAAACATTGAAGTAAAAATTCCCAGTGTGGGCGCGACTTCGGCGGAAAACGCATTTGGTCAGGCTGAAGGGGTGACTATCACGACTTTAAAAGATAGAGATATCTCGGACGTAATCAAGCATCCAAATATTGCCGCTGCCTATGGCTGGGTGATAGGTCAAGCTGTGGTTTCGTATCAAGGCCAAATTAAGACCGTTTCTTTGTTTGGTCAGGGGTACAAAACGCCGGAAGTGGAAAAATTTATTTTAGCCGAAGGTAGAATGTACACCGAAGAAGAAGAGAATTCATTATCTCAAGTAGCCATTCTTGGTCCAACCGTCAAAGATGAGTTGTTTGGCGATGATACGGCTTCGGGAAAAACGATATATATAAAAGGTAAACCGTTTAGAGTGCTGGGCGCGCTGGAAAAAAGAGGCGCGGTGTTTGGTATGGATTTAGACAATATTATCATTGTGCCTACCAAAACCATGCAGAAAAGAATTCTAGGCATTGACTACGTTCGCAGCATTATAGCTAAAATGAAGGATTCAAGTTTATCAAAACAAACAGTAGATGATTTGAGTTATATAATTCGGGCAAACCATGATATCACAGATCCAAATAGAGATGATTTTGCCATACATACCATGACCGAAGCCATCTCAATTTTGGGCAGCGTGGTAAGCGGCATTACCTTTTTGCTCATTGCGCTTGTGTGTATTTCTTTAATTGTCGGCGGCGTGGGAATTATGAATATTATGTATGTGTCAGTATCGGAACGGGTTTTTGAGATTGGCTTGCGCAAAGCGCTGGGAGCAAAGAACGATGATATTTTATGGCAATTTTTGTTAGAATCAATTTTATTCACCTCAATTGGCGGGGTGGTGGGTATTATGCTGGGCGCGCTTCTGGCGCTTTTAGTGTATGTTATAGCCACAGCCAATAATTTTAATTGGGTATATAGCATTCCTGTTTCTTCAATAATTTTATCCGTTGGTTTCTCGGCCTTTATCGGCGTATTATTTGGCATTTATCCGGCTAGAAAAGCGTCGCGGCTAAACCCGATTGAAGCGCTTCGCAAAGAATAGGCAGTAGTTGTGTTTTTTCGCTTAACTATGATAAAGTTACGACGTATGACCGATACCCAAGCTATAAAAGATCGGTTGGACATTGTGCAGATAATCGGAGAATATGTGCGCCTGAAAAAGGCGGGCATAAATTGGAAAGCCAATTGTCCGTTCCATAACGAAAAATCACCTTCGTTTATGGTGCAGCCGGAAAAACAGTTCTGGCATTGTTTTGGTTGCGGTAAAGGCGGGGATATTTTTTCTTTTATCCAGGAAATGGAAGGGCTGGACTTTCCCGAAGCTTTAAAAATTTTGGCAAACCGAGCCGGAGTAAAGTTGGACAGCTATGCCAGTGAAGTAAATAAAAGCCAAAAAAACAGAATTATAGAAATAAATACTAAGGCCGCGTATTTTTTTCAGCATTTTTTATCAGAGATGCCGGTGGCTCAAGGCGCTCGGGACTACTTGCAAAGACGACAGTTAAAATCAGAAACAATGAGCGACTGGCAAGTTGGTTTTATTCCCGATCAGTGGGATTTGCTGACCAAATATTTATTACAAAAAGGCAATAGCATTGACGACTTGATTGCTTCGGGTTTGACCATAAAAAAAGACGGCGGCGGTTTTTACGATCGCTTTCGCGGCCGAATTATGTTTCCAATTTGGGATGCGCATGGCAATGCGGTTGGGTTTACGGGCAGGGTACTTGTGGAAACAGAGAAATCCGGCGGGAAATATGTAAATACGCCGCAAACTTTAGTATTTGATAAATCTAGAATTTTATACGGATTAAACAAGGCCAAAACCGAAATTAAGGCCAAGGATTTGGCCGTGCTGGTGGAAGGGCAGATGGATGTGATCGCTTGTCATCAAGCTGGCATGAAAAATGTTGTAGCTTCTTCGGGTACAGCCTTAACACTTGAGCAAATTAAATTATTAAAAAGGTATTCCAACAATATTGCCATTGCCTTTGATGCGGATACAGCCGGACAAAATGCGGCTAAGCGCGGTATAGATATGGCGCTCGAACAGGGGATGAGTATAAAAATTATCCAAATTCCGGCTGGAGCGGGTAAGGATGCCGATGAATGCATAAAAAAGGATTTGCCTATTTGGTTTAAAGCTGTAGAAACCGCTAAAGAAGTAATGGATTGGTATTTTGCCAGTGCGTTTAATGGAATAGATAAAAACGATCCTAAGCAGAAGCAGAAAGTGGCCGAGACTTTGCTAGCCGAGATCGGACGTTTACCGTACGCCGTAGAGAAGGATCATTGGCTAAAAAGATTGGCTGAGGAGTTAAACGTTGAGCGAGAGGTATTGGTTGCCGAACTTGGCAGAGTTGCCGCGCAGGCAAAAAAATACACCGACAATAAACCAGATAAAGCGCCGGATGGACTAGTAAAAAAAGAAAATTGGGATGCCCCAGGGAAAATACCGGTGCTGGCAGAGAACTTCTTTGCTTTACTGCTTAAATTTCCGCAGTTATTTTCCCAGTACGCAGACGGCTTAAAGTCGGAGTTTTTTCATAAAACCCGCTTTGCCGGCCTTTACGAATCCCTAAAAACACACTATAATACTAGCAATCTAGATATAAACGCGATTAGAGATAGTTTAAGCAAGGAAGATCAAGATTCCGTTGATATTTTAGTGTTAAAAACAGATAAGGACTATAGCGCTTTTGGCGCGCCCGAAGCAAAAAAAGAATTGGATTTTTTGTTTAATAAAATTAAAGAAGAGTGGCAAAAAAATAGACGCGAGCAGCTGTATGCGCAGCTAAAAGGATCAGAAAAAAATAATGATCTGGAAGCCGTGCAAAAAATCTTGAAAGAAATAGTGGAATTGGATAAGTAAATATAAATTAAAATTTTAATCAGTAAGATTTAATATTAATCCCTCTATGGCGGTCAAAAAAAAGGGGACAATTAAAAAATCTTCCAAGCCATTGCGCGTTAAACATACGCGTAAGCAAAAAGAGAAGAAAAAAGTTTTAGTAAAAAAATCACAAAAAAAATCGGTAAAAAAGTTTCTTCAACCTAAAAAAAACCAGCACTTCAAGCAAAAAGGCAAGCATCATAAAAAAAATCAAGAAGAGGAGATTGTAGCCGAGCCTTCGCTTAAAGACATTTGGGCGCTTGTTGCCAAGGGGCGCACTCGCGGTTTTATTACCCAAGTAGAAGCTGAGGGTGTTTTTTCTCGTCCGGAACGGTATCTGGATCTTTATGAGGGTTTTATGGATTTGTTAGATAAAAATGGTGTAACTGTTGTAGAAACTGCCGGTAACTTGCTTGGCCGCAAAACCGAAAGCAAAAGTCTGCTGCAGCAATTCCAGGGCAAGCAGCCGGATATGGACACGCCATTTGATTTGGGGCAAATTTCTTCTGATTCTATACAGATGTATTTGCGTGAAATTGGTAGAATACCGCTGCTTAAATCTGCGGAAGAGATCGCTCTGGCCAAACGCAAAGAAAGAGGTGATAAAGAAGCGGATAGAAAACTTATAGAAGCCAATTTAAGATTAGTCGTTTCTATTGCCAAAAAATTTGTAGGTAAATCTTTGTCATTGCTCGATTTAATCCAAGAAGGAAATATTGGCTTGTTTAGAGCCGTAAAAAAGTTTGATTACCGCAAAGGCTTTAAATTTTCTACTTACGCTACTTGGTGGATACGCCAGGCTATTACTCGCGCCTTGGCCGACCAGTCGCGCACCATTCGTATTCCGGTGCATATGGTAGAAACTATTAACCGTTTCCAGCAGGTCCAGCGCCGACTGCTGCAAGATTTGGGCCGCGATCCAACCCCGGAAGAATTGGCCGCCGAAATGGGCGAGGAAGTAGAAAAAATCAATCATATTATCAAAATTTCTCAAGACACCGTGTCTTTGGAAATGTCGGTGGGCGATGACGATGATGACGATTCTTCCTTGCAGGATTTTGTGGAAGATATCAAGAACATGTCTCCGGATCGCGTGGCCGGTTTGCAAATTTTGCGCGATTATGTAAAAGACGCGATCAAAGATTTGTCGCCGCGCGAGCAAAAGATTTTGGAAATGAGATTTGGCCTTACCGACGGCGTTACGCACACTTTGGAAGAAGTAGGTAAGGAGTTTGATGTTACCCGCGAACGCATCCGCCAAATTGAAGCCAAAGCTCTGGAAAAAATCCAGCATATGGATATTATTGCCAAGCTTAAGGACTATTAGGTATAGTTTTATACCGGTATGAGAATAGAACATTTTGCTCCGGAAATGATTGTCCCCGAAGATCAAGATCTTGAACATAAAGTAATACATAACGAAGTTATCAGGCACGAAGACGTACAAAAATACGCCGATTTTATAATTAACCATCTTAAAATTTTTGAAAAAGCTTCGGAGCAGGAAAAAACAGCTTTTATCATAGATGCTCTTAATAACGATAATCTCGTGCAAGAAGTACGGGGTGATATGGAAGCTGGTCTTTTAGATGAGAGAGAAGTGCTTGACGTGACAAGCAGGGTCAGAAAAGCCCTTGTAGAAGAATTGAAAGGCAAAATTGATAGCGATATATATTTACTTATTGAGGATATTAAAAACGCAACCGAATCACCCGATCCAAACCGTAAAAATATTGTGAGTTTGCTCATTGATAAGTATGGCCAGCAAAGAGTGTATAAAGAGCAAGAAATACCGGAAAAGTATAAACAAGATCTTAAAGATGCTGTCCTGCTTTTTCAGCAATTAGATCCGCACCCCAACATTGCTCAGAATATTAAATATGACGAGAAGCAGCACAGTCTAATTTATGAAAAGTTAGATTTTATTTCGCTGGCTCAATATTTAGAAGATGGAAAAAAATCCAGTAGAGATAAATTTCTCACAGGCCTACAAGTGTTAAGAGATTGCGTAAGAGGGGCAAACTATTTGGCAGAACACGGCTTGGTGTTACAAGATATTGACCCGTTCAATCTTGGCGTGCAAGAAACAGATTCAGGCGCTAAGAAAGGAGTATTGTTTGATTTATTGTGGTTGGTAAAAAAAGGGGTGCATATGGATTTTCGCATGAGTAAGCCAGGCTATTTTAGTAGGATAATGTACGATTCTGATCAGCCTGATCCAGATTGTTTAAGTCCTTATGAAATGGTGTATCAATTTGGTCTTTGTTTAGACAAAATAAAAGAGACATACTGCGATTCAACTTTTGCAAAGAGAAAATCAAGTCAGGTAGATGCTTTTGATCTTGATAGCCAAGAAGTAAAGATGGTAACCCGCGATATCAGAAATTTATCCACGGACATGCAGGCGCTTCGCAGTAATAAGGTAGGTAGATATAAAAGACGCATAGATTTGAAAGAGGCGGAGGAAAGATTAAATAAAATTATTGCTGAAACAGAAAAAGTTTTTAACTCTGTGCCTTTCCCTGTATGAAAATACTATTTTCCGGCGGCGGAACACTTGGGCCGGTGGTGCCGCTGCTGGCTATATCCGAAATATACAAAAAACATAACCTCAAGGCGGAATTTTTTTGGGTGGGTACGCAAAACGGTCCGGAAAAAGAATTGATTTCTCAATATAATATTCCTTTTTTCACCTTAACTTCCGGAAAATGGCGTCGGTATATTTCTTTGTGGAATATTTTTGATATCTTTAAAATAATCTTTGGTTTTTTTCAGTCTTTATTTTTATTATGGCAGAAAAAACCGGATATGGTGGTAACAGCCGGAGGATTTGTAAGCGTGCCGCTTCATGCCGCGGCTTTTGTGCTGGGGATACCGGCGTGGGTGCATCAGCAGGACGCGCAAGTTGGGCTGGCTAATAAAATTATGTCGCATACGGCCAAGAAAATTACCACGGCCTTACGCGACAGCCAGTCGTTTTTTTCGGAAAATAAAACCGAATGGATTGGTAATCCGGTACGCGATCTGTCTGTAAAAGATGTGTCTGAATCTAGGCAGAAGCTTGGCATACCACCCGGAGTGCATGTAATTTTGGCTATGGGCGGTGGGACCGGCTCTAGCAGTATAAATAAATTAGTAATGGAAGCATTGCCAGCTTGGCCTAGAGATTGGCATATTATTCATTTGGTAGGACGCGAGCGGCCAAGGGCTTTACAAGAAAATGCGACAAAAGTATTTCCTAATTATCATGTGTTTCCATTTTTAAAAGAAGAAATGAAGGATGCTTATGCCATTGCCGAGGTTGTTATTACCCGAGCCGGTTTTGCCAGTATTACCGAATTGGCAGCCCTGGGCAAGGCGGCGATCCTACTCCCTATGTCGCATACTCACCAAGAGGTAAACGCAAGGTTGCTTGCGGAAAATAAAGCAGCTATAGTCTTGGATGAAAGAACGGATAGCGGCTTGAAGCTGGCCAAAATCGTAGCCGAACTCATAGAATTTAAAGAGACCAGAGATTACTTGGGTAAACGATTGCAGACGGTTTTACCTCCGGCCAAACCAGAAAAAATCATCCAAATTGTGGACAGTCTAGCCTCTTGATTTTTTTATTACATTAGTATAGAATAATTAACACTTAGTTAAAATTTGGGTCGGTAGCTCAGCTGGTAGAGCAATGCCCTTTTAAGGCAGTGGTCCTGGGTTCGATCCCCAGCCGACCCACGACGCGATGCGTTGTGGTAAAAAGATAAATAGTCTTTATAACACAGTTATATATAATTTGGGCGTTTAGCTCAGTTTCCGCCAGAGGCGGACCAGCCTTGGGCTGGGGTTAGAAAATTAAAAGGGCGTTTAGCTCAGTTGGTTAGAGCGCCTCGTTTACACCGAGGAGGTCTAGGGTTCGAATCCCTAAGCGCCTACAGTAATAAAAATAACCCCCGATTATCGGGGGTTATTTTTATTACTTATTTTTTTCTCCCGGTATCCATAATTTCAATAATTAAAGTTATGGATACGGCGGGAGGAATGGTGGCTGTTTTGTAACCACTCTCCGTATGGGGGTGTGGTTACTGGGTTGCGGCGTGTGGTCCCTAGGGTCGCAGGAAGACCTTCTCGAATTGGCACTTGGGGACGTTCATCCCGAAGCCCGTGATATCGTTGTTCATGAAGGCCTGTACGCCCTTGAGGCTGCAAAATCGATACCGCTTGCCACCTTCGCCCTGGTAGGTGATGATGGTTCGGCTTGGATTGGTCTTGGCCGTGATCGGGAAGATGCCGTAGTCGGTGGGCAAGATGCGCACCGTCTCGTCTTCGCCATCGCCATCGCCGTCGGGAAGGATCTCGAAGACCATGGGTTCGGGCAAGGACGGCACATGAATGGCGTACCTCGCGCCCCACCTGCCTTCGAGTTCCTCGATACCGGGAAGGTCGGAAACAATGATCCGATCGGGGTGAGTGGTCGTTGCGTCGACCGTGAAGGTGACCGGTGTCGAATCCACGGCGAGAGTGCGGTGGGTGCTCTGGCCGGCGCAGCCGACGAGAACGAGGATGAGAGCAGTGACAGAAACAATTCTGAGCAGCATAGCGTGGGCTCCTGTCGTTGACTTCTTGGTCTGCTGTATCCTCTCCCGGATACTGGGTTGCAGGGGATCCTGCCGAGAATTCTAGATAGAGAGACTATCCACAATACTCGGCACTTCCCGATTTTAAAGGGCAAATAGGCTGTTTATATAAAATTTAACTTTTGTTTATCTGCTTTTAAGCAAACCATAAAATCCAACTTTTGTCAAGTTTAGGCAGTTAATCCGTTTGTATGATATAATTTATAGTAAGCAATTAAAATTATTATGTCCAGAGGTTTTGAAAATAAAAAAATCATTTTACATCAAGGAGTTTATAAAAGACCGGTATCGGTAGGCGACGCGATTTTTATGATTACGGGCATGAGTATTGGCGCCGGGATGTTGGGTATTCCCTATGTAGTGGCCCAAGTTGGTTTAAAAATCGGCATTGTCTATATTTTAGTACTGGGACTGGTGATGTTGTGTTTAAATTTAATGCTCGGAGATATAGCTGTGCGCACCAATGAACCTTTGCAAATTCCGGGACTGGTTGGCAGGTATTTAGGCAAGGGGCCAAAATATATTATCAATATTTTAGTTGTTTTCGGTTCATATAGCACGCTGCTCGCCTATATATCGGGTGAGGGGCAGGCGCTAACAGCTTTATTTGGAGGGAGCCCAGTAGTTTGGAGTTTGGTATTTTGGACTATTGGGAGCGCTATAGTATGGCGAGGGCTGCAAACAATCAAAAGCGTAGAAAAGGTGTTGAGCCTTATCGTTATGAGTATAGTTATCGGAGTTTCTTTTTATATTCTACGGGATTTTGACATGACAGCCTGGGCCTATACCGATGTAAGTAAGATTTTCTTGCCGTACGGTGTGATTTTGTTCGCGTTAAACGCCACGCCAGCCATTATAGAAGCACATGCTTTATTGCCAAAAGATCAAAAAAGTTTTAAGAGAGCACTTATTATCGGCTCGCTTATACCCATGACCATTTATATTATTTTTGCTATAGCCGTAGTTGGGGCAACCGGACTGCAGACCACAGAGGTGGCAACTATTGGTTTGGGAGAGAAATTTGGCAAAGGGATCCTAGTTTTAAGTAATATTTTTGCGGTTCTGGCCATGAGCGCGGGTTTTATCGGTTCAGGAATTGCATTAAAACAAAATTTTGTTTGGGATAATAAAATACCTAAGATAATAGCAGAATTTTTAGTAATCTCGGTTCCTATTTTTTTGTTTTTACTGGGGCTGCGACACTTTATTGTAATTTTAAGCGTAGCTGGAGGATTGGTAATCGGCGTAGAAGCGGTGTTCCTTGTGTTAACCTGCTGGCAGGCTAGAAGAAAAGGCTATGTTAATGCCTCTGAATACGGCCTTCATCACTTTTGGCTTCTTGCCATTCCGGTTTTTTTGATTTTTAGCTGGGTAACGGTACAAAGCATGCTTAATTTTGTTAAATAAAAATCTCTAGTGAAGAAAAAATTAAGGTACCACCTTTGAACCCAGAGAGAAGCCCCTATCATTTCTGTTTAGAATATTATTTATAGGAGTATGGGAAAGATTAAATTTCTTACCAACAAAGCTGTCTGTGGCTGAAAAGGATAGGGAGTTGGTTAATTGTATGTTTTTTCCTATCTGAGATGCGGTTGGTGTGACTGCCACTTCAAAATACAAACCAGTTTGGCTGTTGGCTGGTAATGAGTCATAGCTCCAAGAAATAGTTCGGCTAGAGTTGTTATATTTGAGCTGCGGGCCAATTGTGGTGCTTTGTTTTCCGCTAAATTCAACCCCGTCTGGGAGAGAAGTGGAAAAACTTGGATTGTCCACGGCGTTAGTAGTATTGATTACCTTTACAAATATCCAGTATTTAGTCATTTTTCCGACTTGAGGCGGCAGGGATCCGCGACCAAGCTGGTCACCTTCGTTTGTATAATAACGGGCTTCAATACTATTAAAATTAAGCTCGGTTGCCAGCGGCAGGCTAACGCGGCTGCCCTCCTGGCTAAATGCTTGGTCGCTAATTTCAGGAGCCTCAGCTTTCATTATCGGAAATATTTCCAGTTTGGCATTTTCAGTTTGCGGTAAGTTAAATTTTGGAAGTAGATATATTTTTACTCCAAATACATCGTTACTCTCCGGGTTTCCATTGCTTAAGCTGGTTCTGGATTGTCCGTCAAAGAATACGCCATTTGCTTCGGTTTTAGCGTGGTTTTCTTGAGCAGTTTTTTTCCAGTCTACGATACCCTGTAGGTTTGAGGTTAAATGAAGAGAAAGGTTTTGCAGTTTAATACCGCTGTTATTTTTCCAGCTTGCCTCAACTGGGATGATTTGTCCCGGCTCAGCATAAGGGGGTGGGCTTATTAACTTGACCGCAGAATTTATTTGCGGTGAAAAAATTTGAAATTCCTGTATGTTTTTGGTTTGGAAAATTTTTGAGTTTTGGTACGAAATAGCGGTGGCTATTTCAAAGGTGTGGTATCCTGTTTGGCTGGGCGCAGTAAATTGTCCTTCTATGGTTTTTGAGCCATTTGGTGGAATAGAGACAAGGTCTTCGTTTAGCATAACTTCATCGCGTTTGCTGGTTAAGATATATATATCTTTAATTTCGCGATTACCGGAATTTTTTATAGTATAGGAAAATTTAATGGGCGCGCGAGCAAAAGCAGATGATGGAAATTTCAAGTAGCCGGAAAGAACGCTTTCTGGAAGTTTGGTAATTAATGATGACAGTTTTTGTTCGCGGCTGCTTTTATTTTCCGGTCGATAGGATAAGTTGGCGATAATAAGGGCATCTTCATTTGGTTCGGTCCAAAATGATCCGTATACGCTTGCTTGGCCGGAAGCGCCGGCACCTAATTCCTTAACCGAGGTAAAAATTGATTGGTCAGAGAAAACGTCAGTTGGTGTTTTGTCGCGATTTATAATAAATCCTTCCGGTAAACGGAGGCCCAGCGACGCTTCTTTTAGGTTTATTTTACTGTGGTTGGTATAGCTTACGGTAACGATAACTTCCTCACCGCTTTTTATTCTTTCATTCCCCAAAGTCATTGATAGTTCAATGAGGCCGGTCAAGCTTGGTTTCCAAAAAAATAAAAATAAATTGCCGGCGATCATTGCAAGTGTCAAGGAAAGCAAGGCTAAATCAAAAACAAATAGTTTTTTAGCGCTACGGTACACTCCGTGGTATCTGTTCAGATAGTGATGATGTAGAAATTTTAACATATATTGAGCGGTATTGTTGCATTATATTATATAACTTTTACTTTGTTTTAACAACTTTTTATGTTTTTATTAAACATAAAACCCTCTGTAGATCGAGGGTTTTAGGCTGTGTTTTTGTCTGAAGATTTTTCTCGGGTTTCTGTATTATTTTTTATTTCCTTGTCATGGTTGTTTACAATTTTAGGATTAGGGGAGTAAAGAGGGTTTTTTATTTTCCAGTTTCCGATAAATTGTCCGATGCCTTTATTTTCCAGTTTGTTTTTAATTGTCGTGTGTCTTTGAGACCATTTAACAAGGCTTTCAAAGTTTAGTTTATACCTACCCGCTACAACGATATAGATGATCTCCTTAGAAGTGATGGCTCGCCTGATTGTTTGGGCGTTTACGCCAAACAACTTAGCAGCCTCTGAAACTGAGACCCTAATTACTTCCTTTGGTTTTTCCGTGAGCAAGTTCTGATCCATAGAGCTGATTTAAGTTTTGTATATACTTATGTATACAATCCTAGCATAAATTTACAATTTTGTCAATATTTAAGTTACATCCCCTGTACCTTTAAATAGCTAATTTGTATACACTAGTGTATACAAATTAAGTAAAAAAACCGCATGGTTAAGGCGCTTTGTGTAGTATTTCAGCATTATTTTATTTTGTATACACTAGTGTATACAAAATAATTAAATTTGTCACAGCCTATCAGAGTCGGAGTTTTTTTTGAAATCAGCTCTTAAATATGTCTTAAAATTCAGGGTTTTTAATTTGACTTTTACCTATTATATTGTTATGATGTGTATCACTGAAATTATGGTAATAGAGGCAAAAGATTGCAAAACTGTAACACTTTCCTTATTCCTACGTCTACTATAATGTCTAGAAGTAAAATCTCCGAAAAAATCCTCTTATTCAAGCTTCATACCCGGAAAGACCCGGAAGCTTTCGCAAAGTTATACGATATCTATGCTAGACGAATCTATAGCTTTATTTTTTTTAAAGTCGGTAACAGAGAAGAAGCGGAAGATATAACGTCAGAAGTTTTCTTAAAGGCCTGGCGTTACATAAATGAAAAAAAGAACATAGAAAGTTTCAGCGGATTATTATATAAGCTGGCGCGCAATTCCATAATTGACCTTTACAGATCCAAAGCAAGCCAAAAAGAACTTTTGTCGGTAGATCAAGAAATTGAAGCTGAACAAAAATTGGGAAGCACGGCCGTATGGGAAGCTGGCTTTGAAAAAAAGATTGGAGATAAAATTGAAGTGCAAAAAATAATTTTGGCGCTGCAGAAATTAAAACATGAATATAGAGAAGTGGTAACGCTCAGATATGTTGATGAGTTAGAGATAAGCGAGATAGCGGAAATTACCGGTAAAGGCCATATCTCAATCCGCGTTACATTGCACCGAGGTTTAAAAAAACTGAAACAAATTTTAGATCAAAATAAAAAATCCGAGAAACAATAAGACTTAAGACTGTATGTCAAAGGAAATAATCAGACAATTAAAATCTTTGAAGCATACCGAAACTGGTCCGAGTGAAGCGTGGTTGAAAAAAAACCGCGAGCTTTTGTTGTCTCAAATTTCAAACACTATTTCGTCAAAAGAAAAAGAACATGTTAAATTAAATTCTGAAAATTTGTGGCAGGCCATGTCAATATTTCTGCCAAAGTCCGTTGTGTATACGGTAGTAAGACCCGTCATGGTGGTGGTGCTTATTGCGGTGATGGGCGTAGGCAGTTGGGTTGCCACCGTAAGCGCGTCGTATGAATCATTGCCGGGTGAATGGCTGTATTCTGCCAAACGCGCTACGGAAAAAATTCAGGTAGCCGGGGCAGATGCGGTGGGAGACAAAAATAACGTGGCCAAGCTTCATTCCGAGTTTGCTTTAAAGAGAGCGGTGGAAATGAAAAAAATAATTTCTAAAGGCAGTCCAAACAATATAGAGGTAGCCGCTAAAACCGTAAATGATCTTAAAGATGAGATTAAAAGTATAAATAATAACCTGGAAGAGTTGAAAGTAACGGCAGATTCCGGCGCGGAAGTGGTAAAAAATATCAATCAAAATGCCCAAGAAATAAAGGATGTTTTAAAAGAAGTAAAAGTAAATTTGCTGGTTAGTAACGATGATGTAAAGGCGAGCGATCTGTCTTCTCAGGTTTCAGAAGTAAAAAATTTAGTAAAGGATACGGCAGTTAAAGCGGTTGAAGTGATGGTAGAAAAGCATTTACAAGGCGACGCGAGCGTTTCCAAAGATGATGTTAAACAGGCTATTAACGACCAGTTGCAATCCGCTATCAAAGACGCCGCCGATTCCAAACAAAGCATTGCTGAAGTAAATAAAGTAATCGGGGTGGTAAAAACAGAAGTTGCGGGGATTGCTCAAGATGCCAAGACTGCGGCTGTGGTGAGCAGCACTCAGGCGTTGTCTGAAAAAGTAGAAGCTACCTCCAAGCAAACCCAAGCCGCTGTAAACACTTCGCAGCAATTTAATACGGAAACGGGAAAAACTGTAACCGAAGGACAAGAATTTCTATCTCAAGATAATTTAACGCAGGCAGTAAATAAAGTAAGAGAAGCAAATGCCGTAACCGCTCAAGCGGAAAAAATCACGGATGATACATTAAAGGCAGTGCAAAATATTTTACCGGTTGTAGCGGTTGCATCTGAAGGGGTGGCCATTACGAGCAGTAGTATTATAATCGTAACTACTACTCCCATAACGAGCAGCTCAGGAAAAATTATTACTGTTTCCACAACTATAAAAGTAACTACATCCACTATTCCGGTAGTAATGCCAAAATCAACCAGTACGTTTTAGTACTTTAAAACCAAAACTATAAAAAATAATTCCTATATCTCTTTCCTGCTTGAAATGAAAAGTTTCATGGCAGACAGGAGAGAGATATGCCCGGTAATTACCTGAATTAATTTAGGAAAATGCCGAGCCTTAGGAAATCGTTAATCACGGTTTTTGCAAAAGGTCGAGGGCTTGTAAAAGCTCGCCAAACCATTGTATCCCGACCAATCGGGAAAAAGTTTAGTCCACTTACTTCTGACGTTAGTTGGATGCGCAGCGGGCTAAATAAATTTATTTTAATTTATGACTGATGTATTAAAATCCGTAAAAAAAATCTTTACGGTTAGCGTTGTCGGCGCCACCATGTTGTGGTCCGTTGGCGTTTCGGCTTTGTTGCCATCTGTTGCTGACGCAGCAGTTTGTCCAACACTTGCCGCCGGTGACATGATCAAGGTATCTGGTAAACCAGCTATCTATTCTGTCGACAAAATGAGTAAAGTTCTATATTTCCCTTCCGGTGATGAATTCAAGAGCTGGAATGAAACTAACTCCTATGGTGGTTACGTAACTGTAACTCAGGAATGTTTTGATTCCTTGCCAGTTCCTAGCACATACCCAGGCGCAGTAAACTACCGCGCCGGTTCATACGTTGTAAAGAGACCTTCCTCTGATCAATTGTATGTTGTTGAGCCAGGAAATAAATTAGCAAAAATTTCTACAACTGATGCTGCCGCTTTATATGGCGCTAGCTACAAAGTAATGACTGTTGCCGACGCTTTCTGGCCTCACTATGTAAATAGAGGAGCCGATATTGCCGGTATGGTTCATGAAGGTATGCTCGTAAGTAAAGATGGTAAAACATGGCTTGTAGATGCCGGTAATGTACTTCGTGAAGTAACAGCTACTGGTATGACCGCTAACAGATTCAAATCTGCTTTCGTTCATGCTGTACCTGCTTCCTACTTGACAGCTACTACCGTTGGTTCTCCAGTTACTGCCCTAGAATCTGTTCTGTCTAACAGAACTCAAGATGGTGCTATCACCACTCCAGGTCCAGTAGTTGGTGGCAACCTAAATGTTACTTTAGCCGCTGATAATCCAGCTGCTGGTAACATTGCTGACGGTTCTGCTTACAACAGCGTCTTAAAATTAAACTTAAGCGCTAGCGCAGCTACTCAAGTTACCGGATTAACCTTAACCAAGACTGGTCTTATTTCTAATACAAATATCTCCGGTGTTAGCGTTTGGGATTCTCAGGGTAACCGCAAAGGCGATGTAATGACTTCCTTAACTTCAGATAATAAAATAACTGTAAGTTTTGGATCAAGTCCATTACTCGTAGGAGCTGGTAGCAGCGAATCTTTAACTGTTAAAGTTAATATCGCTCCTGCTGCTAACTCTGGACTCGTAGGCTTTAGTCTAGCTGCCGCTGCTGATGTTGTAAGTAATGGTACTGTTGCCGGATCATTCCCAATCGTTGGTAACCAAATGGCTATCATTGATGGTAATGCTTCCTTAGCTTCTACTACTATTTCTGGTCAATCAGTAGGTGGTTCCGCTTCTCAACCTGCTAGCACTGCTTCCGGTAACTTAAATATTGGCGATCTACAAAAAGAAGTTGCCAAATTTAGATTCACCGAACAGACTGGCAATGAAGATGTGTCTATCTCTAGAATTACTTTCTACGTAGCTGGTACTATTCAAGATACCGACCTAGCTAACTGGAGTGTTTACGCTCCAAGCGGAGAAAAACTTGGTATGACAGCCGCAATGAGCAATCGTTACGTAACTGTTAACTTTACCACTCCTTATGTAGTACCTAAGAGCACAAACCGTGATCTTACTGTAAAAGTTGATGTTGTAAACGGTTCAACCCGCAACTTCAATGTTCATATTCAGAGTGATTACGATGTATTGATTAAAGGTGTTACTACCGGATTCTACATCTTGCCTGGTTCCTTCTCAGACACAACTAGTACAACTGGTTGGTTCAACATGGGTTCAGGTACACTAACAGTTAACAAGGCCGTCACTTCTCCTTCTCTAAACATTTCTTCTGGCGCACAAAGTATTGTGTTAGCTAAATTTGATGTTAAAGCTGTAGGTGAGAACATGGAATTGCGCAAGATGGGTCTTGGTGTAAACCAGGCCGCCGGTTCCAAGACTAAATTAACTGGCAATGTAATTGTTCGTGACGCAACAGATGGAACTGTATACTTGACTATAGCTGCTTCCGGTGCTGCTGTGTACGGTAGTGCAACACAATATACCTTATCCAGTTACTTGAATCTTAACTCAAATCAGACAAAGACCCTTGAAGTAGTTGGTAGTGTTGATTCTACTGCAACTTCTGGTGTAAGCTATCAGGTACAAATTGGTAACTTCTATGGTAAGAGACTTTCTACTTTAGACTTTGCTGACAACTTGCCAACTTCTGGCAACACCTCTACAGCTGCCAACCAATTAACAGTAAGCGCAACTTCGCTCACTTGTTACAAGGATACAGCTATGGGTAGTGTTACCCGTGCTCCAGGTGCTACTACCGTAATTGGTCAGTACATCTGTACAGCTGGTACATCTGAAGATGTTCGTTTGACAAACGTTGGCGTAGCCTTTGGTCTTGTTTCCGGTATGGCTTCCAACATGTTCCAGAACTTAACACTTTGGAACGGATCTACTCAATTGGGCACATCTTTAAGCACTGTTGCAAGTACATCAAACAACTTCAACTTTGACTTAACTGTTCCAAAGAGTCAGACTGTAACCTTGCAACTCAAGGCACTCGTTGTAACCGGAGCTTCCGGAGTCGTAACCACATCTTTCTCCAGCTATAACTATACTGGTAAAGACAGCGGTACAAGCGGAACTGGAAGTATCGTAGCTGGTCAACAGATTACTGTTGGCGCTGGTAACTTAAATGTTACTGCCGTATCCGATGCTACTACCCTTTCAAAGGTGTATGGTCCTAACCAGACTGGCGTACAATTAGGTAAATGGAAACTTGCAGCTGCTAATGATAATGTTACTTTGAGTAAATTAACATTACAGTCTGTATACTCCAACTTAAGTGGCGCTGTTACAACTCTTGGTACATATGGCAGCTTGTCATTGTATGATGGCTCAACCTTACTGGCCTCTGCTAGCTATGTAAATGGCGATGTAGTGTTCACTGGTTTCAGCTCCACAATTACAATGGATAGTTATAAAGTTTACACTTTGAAAGGCACCACAAATGGTTCCGGTGTAATTACTAATAACACCTCCACTGCTTTCGTAGTAAAGAGCGACAGCAATACTGACATGGAAGCTAGATCCGACGCTGGTTCACTCCTTGGTACTGCAGATATCAACTACAACACTGCAAGTAACGCAGGTAGCGCTGAATCCAGAATTGGTACATCTACAGCTTACTTGTTCCATGACGCATACCCAACTATGACTGCTGTGTCACTTGGAAGTGCATTACTTTTGGATAGCCAAGCTAAGATCCTCAAATACACAGTAACCAACTCTGGTGCTCGTGACTTGAGATTGTCCAGCACAACTGTAAACCTAAGCGTTTCCGGTTTAACTGGTTCTGGTGCTAACCTTGGTAGTGTTTCTGACTTCAGATTGTATGAAGACAATGGTTCTGGTGGTTTGGGCACATACTTGGCCAACACTTCTACCATTTCTATCAGCAGTACAACTCCTAACGCAGTAGCTTTGATCTTCGGTGTAGGAAATGATCAGAATAGTCTCTTTGACAACCTTGTGGTTGCTCCAGGAGCTAGTCGAACATTTATCGTAACCGCAGACACTACTGACATGCTTGACGGTAAGACTACCGGAAGTGTAACACTTTCCGCTAAGATTGCCGGTTCAACTGGTTGGAGCGGTACAGCCTGGAACACAGGTAACTTGTTATACTTCTACACTCCAGTCGCAGGAAGTGAACAAGGCGCCTTCTCCCACTCAGACTCCTATGATGTATCAGGTACTTCATTGACCTACACATTATAATCTGAGATAAAGGCATAAATCTGTAAAAAGTTTACAGAGCAAAACCCGCCCGCAAGGGCGGGTTTTTGTTTTTAATTATTTTTTCTTTTTTTATTTTTAATCCTTTTCTCTTTGTAGTTGTTTTATTTAGTAAAAACATTTTCCCGTCTTTTATCACCCCATTTTGTCAGCAAAAACACACCTCCCTTACCCCCTTTCTTTTAAAAGAAAGGGGGTGGAAAGAAATCGCTCGCGGTGGAAAGATTCAGAAAATTTAGGATTCGTTATTCGTTAATTTTCAAAACTCGCCAGCTTATTATAAAAGCTGTCTCAAACATTGAAAATTTACTTTGGCCGCCTTAAGGCGGCCAAAGCTAACACTCAAACTCATCTCTAAATTTAACTTCGTCCTTTCCAAAGCGAGCCCGGACAATCGACGGACACCGTTGTTGTCCAACGGTCGATAACCGAGCATATGGCGAGTGATGCTACTGGCCACGGTGAGGGTAAGCGGTGCCTTCTTTAAGGCACGGGCAGTCATAAGGTAGCTTGCTGATTGACTGCCCGAGTGAACCCTAAACCGATTGGCAGTAGCGAAATGAGACATCAGCGAGGCAGTTTTGGGGCATCACCCCGTTTTGCTGACAAAATGGGGTGATAAGGGTTGGCAAGTGGTTTTTTATTAAAGAAAGCGGCTATAGAAGTATTGCAAAAGATGAAAAGGAAAGCTCTTAGCTTGACAAATGACCTATTTTATTGTATATTGCCTGCACATTCTGCCGCGATTGGCAGAATTTTAAATTAGAAATACTTGTATGAACATCCGCAACGTTGCCATCATCGCCCACGTAGACCACGGAAAGACCACACTTGTGGATGCTTTGTTGCGTCAATCCAAAACTAAATTATCCAAAGAACAAGATAGTCAGATTACAATCATGGATAGTAATGATTTGGAACGTGAACGCGGTATTACGATTTTTTCCAAAAATGCTTCCGTAGAATGGAAAGATACAAAAATAAATATCATTGATACCCCGGGACACGCTGACTTTGGCGGGGAAGTAGAAAGAGTTTTGAAATTAGCTGATGGTTGTTTGTTGCTTGTAGACGCCAAAGAAGGCCCAATGCCTCAGACCAGATTTGTGCTCAAAAAAGCTTTGCAAATGGGGCATAAAGTAATTGTAGTTATAAATAAAATTGATAAACCAGGCGCCAGACCAAATTGGGTGCTAGACAAAACTTTTGATTTGTTTGTGGAACTTGGAGCCAGCGACGAAGTGGCTGAATTCCCAGTTATTTATGCTTCCGCCAAAAATGGTAAGGCCGGTATGGCACCGGATCTAGAAGCAATGACCGACATTACTCCTGTTTTTGATACGGTGTTAAAATTTATTCCTGAACCAAAAGTAGATCCAAATGCGCCGTTGCAAATACTCATTACTACTATTACCGGCGATAATTTTAAAGGTAGAATTGCGACTGGCAGAATCTATAACGGCACAATCAAAACTGGCCAAGATATAATGCATATAAATAGAGAAGGCGTAATGAAAAAATGCCGCGTTATGGCGCTCATGACATTTTTTGGTTTAGAAAGAATAGAAGTTCAAGAAGCGTTTGCCGGAGATGTGGTGGCTATTGCCGGTATTGGAGATATAAACATCGGTGAAACTGTGGCTGATGTTGCCAGCCCGGTTGCTTTGCCGCTTCTTACCATAGAAGAACCAACTGTTAAAATGACTTTTAGTGTAAATAATTCTCCGTTTGCCGGAAAAGAAGGGGAATTTACCACTTCCAGACAGATTCGCGATAGATTATTTAAAGAACTAGAAACAGACATGGCTCTAAAGGTGGCCGATGGTACCGAAGGCAATTGGATTGTTTCTGGCCGCGGTGAATTGCATTTAGCAATACTTATCGAACGTCTGCGCCGAGAAGGATTTGAATTCCAGATTTCTCGTCCGCAAGTTATTATTAAAGAAGTTGATGGTCAAAAAATGACTCCTTATGAACAAGTGTTTGTGGAAGTTCCCGAAGCTCATTCTGGAGCGGTAATCCAAAAGTTGGGCAGCCGCCACGGAGAATTACGAGAAATGAGAACCGAAAATGGCATAGTTTTCTTAGAGTTTATTATTCCAACCCGCGGGTTGTTTGGTTATCGTACCGAATTTTTGACCGACACCAGAGGTTTGGGAATTATCAATACAATTTTTTATCAGTACATGCCGGATCCGGCCAATTGGCGCGAACGCGATCAAGGATCGCTTGTGGCTCACGAAACTGGTGTTACCAATTTGTATGGACTTCTTAATGTGCAAGACAGAGGAGTTATGTTTATTGGCCCTGGTGTGCAGGTTTACAAAGGCCAGGTAGTGGGTCAAAATGCGCGCAGTGAAGATATATCTGTAAATGTATGTAAAGAAAAACAACTCTCTAACATGCGTTCCAAAGGCGATGGCGTGAGCGAACATTTTAACGCGCCAAAAGTTATGGATTTGGAAGAAGCGATGGAATATATCGGTGATGATGAACTTGTAGAAATTACTCCAAAAAGCATTCGCATCAGAAAAGTTATCTTGGATGAAAGCGAAGCCAAACGAAAAGCACGGGGAATGTAAGATCAGTCCTTAAAGTTTATAAAGTTACGGATATTTTGACGGACAATTATTTTTTTGTTAAAGTTTATTAACTTGTGACTTTATAGACTTTTGACTTTTCAAACTTCAATGGCCCCATCGTCTATCAGTTAGGACACGACCTTCTCAAGGTTGAGAGACGGGTGCGATTCCCGTTGGGGCTACAAATATAAAAGACACCGTTTTGGTGTCTTTTATATTTGTTAGGGTCCACAACGGGAATCGCAGGGAAAGGGTGAAAACGGAAGTTTTCACTTGCTGAGGAAAGTCCACGAAAACCCGAAGGTTTTCGTGAGAGCCCGCTTGCGGGCGAGCGATGCCCTAGTTGGGGCTACAACTCCACAAACCGAACACTTCTGGTCGTTTCTGGAGATAAGTTGATAAAAGCCATCTTAGATGAGATGGCTTTTATGATTTATCGAAGAACGTCAATTCTATTATATGGCGATCTTGACAAAACGCTCATTTTATGGTATTATCGACTGTTTCCTCAGCCTAGCAGCTTTATGGCTTTTAAGCTGAGGAAATCAATCCTCGGAGGTTCCCATGGAAAACGTCTGGGTCGGTATCGTTCTGTTCGCTCTCGCTGCCACCTGCCTCGCTCTCGTCGAGATCGAGTCGGAGGGCAAGCACGGGTGGGCAGAGAAGTTGCCCACCTGGTACCGCACCAAGGGCCGACTGGCGCGGATCTACGCCATCATCATGGCGAAGAAGCCGCTCACCGGCTATCACCTCTGGATGTTCTTCTTCCCGATCTTCTTCTTCCACTTCCAGTTCGCCTTCGCGTCCTGGTCGCTGGAGAAGGAGCTGCTCACCTGGGCGGTCTATTTCGCCTGGTGTGTGCTGTGGGACTACCACTGGTTCGTCATGAACCCCGCCTATAAGGGCAGGTTCAAGAAGGACTACGTCTGGTGGCATGCGAAGAGCGCTTGGGTGTTCGACTGGTTTCCGGTCGACTACCTGGTGGGCACGGGCTTCTCGTTCGTGCTCGCAGCCGGAGCAGCCTTGGTCGCTGGCAACAGCGGCGTGTTGCTCAACCACTTCTATGTGGTGGCGGGTTGGTGGGGCTATACGGCGATCCTCAAGATCATCGTGAGTCCATACTACCATCGCTGGCATATCAAGATGCATCATTGGTCGCGTGACCAACGCGACCAAGTCGACATCTTCCACCAGGACTAAACCCTCACGGACGCGCCACCGCAAGGCGTCTGATGGGACACAAAGAAAGGAGCAGTACTTGCGGTCTCATCAAAAACAACTTTCACCCGAAGGTTGTTTTTGTTTATGTTATATTTGAGAGGTGGTAAGTAAGTAGACAGTAGAGAGGAGTCGTGATATTATGGCGGTAATATTAGTTTTTTATTACTACTTAATAACATAGGTCCAAACACCAGCCACCTCTCCTTTATCTCCTGAACTAAGGTGTGCCAGAAAAAAGACAAGTAGGCTACACCAAAAACTAAAAAACCGTTCGCAAATTCCTCCTGCTTTACCTCTAAGTTAATATTTAGAAATAAAGCAGATGGGCGAACGGTTTTTTGTTTCCCACCTATTTTTTAAAGGTGGGCCGCGAATGTACATGGTTCCTCCTGTGAACGGTTGTTCAGCGAACGGCGAGGGTGTTCCCGCCGAACTCGATGCCCAGCGGACTGATCACGACCTTCTTCTCGCTGCTCGCCTCGATGTGGCCGGCGACGTAGGCCTGGAACGGCTGGCCCTGCGCTGCCTCGAGCACCTTGCTCACGTCCTCGGGGGCAACGTAGATCGCGAAGCCCGCACCCATGTTGAAGGTGCTATAGGCTTCCTTGTCGCTGACCGGTCCGTGCTGCTGGATGAAGCGGAAGATCGGCGACGGGTTGGGCGGCAGCTCGTCGATCACGTAGGTGAAGTTGCCCTCCGCGCGCATGAGCTTGCGCCAGCCGTGCCCCGTCACGTTGACGGCGTAGTGGATGTCGATCCCAGTCATCTGGCACGAACGGATGAGCTCGACATAGATGTGCGTCGGGTCGAGCAGCATCTCGCCGTACGTCTGGCGCATGTTGACCTGGGTGAGGTAGCCGTCCGGAAGCTTCTTGGCGATCTTGCGCGCGAGCGTGTATCCGTTGGCGTGGACTCCCGAGCTCGTGAACATCACGATGACGTCGCCGTCCTTGATGCGGCCCGGGTTGATGACCTTCTCCTTGGGTGCGATGATGCCCGTGGCCGAACCCGAGAGGACGGCCGTGAGCGGCAGGACGATACCCTGGAGCGTCGGTGTCTCGCCTCCGCCCCAGACGCAGCCGGCCTGGAGGCAGGCGCGCTTCGTCCCCTCAACCAAGTCATGGCAGCGACGGTCGTTCTTGAACCAGTCCGAGTCGCCGACAGCGAGGTGCTGGGCGTAGGAGACCGGCAGCGCGCCGAGCGTGATCATGTCATTGACTGCCATCGCCACGTTGCACTGGGCAACCTGGTCGTAGAAGGTTCTCGTGCGGCCAGCGAAGCTGATGCCGTCCACGAGCTGGAGCATGGCGTCGGCCACCAAGTTCTTGGTGCCGAGGCCTTCCTCGACGTGGGCGATGTAGCCCCAGGGCGTCTCGATGAGGAACGCGCTCTCACCACGGCTCCACCCGACCACCTTGAATCCGAACCGGTCGGCACACCGATCCGTATCCCGGGCGGCAAGCTGCGCCACCCGCTTGAACGGATCCATGGTGTCGTAGTTAACGCCGGTAGCGGCGTAGGTCAGACCCTTTTTGGAGTCACTCATTGATGTTTTCTCCCGAAAAGTTGTTGGGTTTCGTAAGCAAAAACTATCATAAAGGGAGAAATAATTCAAGGGTTTTTAGAAACTGCGTAGTTTGCAATTTTGAATATTTTATTTATTATTTTTGACATCCTACAAAAAACCTGTCATTCTAATTTTATCAACAATTGTAGAAAGAAGTGGGGGAACCATGAAACGCACACTGCTGTATCAAATATGGATTCTGTTTTTGATCTACACCGTGTGGTCTTTGGCCAGTGAGGCAGTGTTTACCGGGGTGGCAGATATAATCCGGGATTATCAGGCGGGTAGACCGTTCAACTCTCATCTGCCTTGTCGTACCAGTCTTTGGAGTATCCTGGTCTATGGCGTTCCGGCCAGCTTGGGTTTTACTTTCGTTGACAGGCTGGTACCTGGATTCTTCAAGTGGCACTGGGCTAAGCGGGGATTCATCTATACCATCGGCACATTTGCCTCTGAATACGCTTGGGGTGATTTTCTGGAATGGCTCACAGGGAGTTGTCCGTGGCAATACAGAGATTCGTCAATTGCCCTGCTGCGCTATATCAATCCCGAGTACTTTCTGTTGTGGTTCATGTTCGGCTTTTCTTTGGAGTGGATTAGGGTAAAACTCCTTCCAAGGATAATCGGCATCTAGGCCTAAATCTTGGAATGATAAGGAGCACCCCCGCGTATGTTAGTGATACGCGGGTTGTTGTTTTTATAATTAGATTTTATTTTTTAAATAAAGTAATCCATTGACAATTACCTAAAAAATTGTTAGCCTAATTTTTACAAAACCACAAGGAGTTCCTAATGGAAATGGAGCCGATCAGCGACTGGGAAGGTCGCATCCTCGGCGGCCGTTACCAGCTCAAAGAGTGGATTCATAAAGGCAGTATGGGCCATGTGTTCAAGGCTTGGGACTGCCAAAACCAATTCTGGGTGGTAGTTAAGGCTATTGATAAAAAACACGAACTGGTCCAACGGCTAAAACGTGAAGCGGATACGCTCAGGCGTCTCAACGACCCGCGGATCGTGCGTCTGCTTGACTGTGGGATAGATAAGGATCTTTATTTTCTAGTGTTGGAATACCTGGAAGGTAAAGATTTGGGGATGTGTATTGATACGCACGATCTCGTCTTGACCCAAGAGTTTTGCATTTCCATAGGGGTGCAAATACTGGAAGGTGTTGAGCCAATGCACACCGCCGGAGTAGTGCATCGCGATATCAAACCCGCAAATGTGTTCCTGGTTTCAGGTCAAGTAAAAATTCTTGACTTTGGTTTGGTCAAGCTTGTGAACCGCCCCGGTCCGCGCCGGAGAATGCTGACCAACTATCCGGTTGTGATTGGTACGCTGGGGTATCTTTCGCCGGAACAAATGCGAGGTGAAGAGGTTGATTGCCGTTCCGATTTGTATGCGTGCGGTATTGTGCTCTACGAACTCCTTACGGGCGAGCTGCCTTTTTACAAAACCGGAGAGCTTGAGTATAAGGCGTGGAAAAAAGCTGCGGCGCGAGAATACTGGGAGCGGCCATTACGTCCGTTTCCAAGCATCTTTCGCGTTCCGAAGCGTGTTCAGGAAGTTGTCTGGAAAGCGCTGGCAGTTGATCCGGCCAATCGTTATCAGACAGCCCAAGAGATGCGCCTCGCGCTCTTGGCAGCGAGACCGTTCTCGTTTAAGCGGTTTGTGAAGGAGGCTGTTGGAACAATTGGAGGAAAAACCAGAAATGCTTGGAGGGCAATCTGGTCTTAGTCGTGGCCCCCTGTATCTGCAGGTGGCCTTTGCATTTTAGATTGACCAACAGTACTTTTTTTTGTATACTATTTTTTCAAAGTTACTACATTAAATCTATGATTTCCGGATTCTGGAAACAACTGAAAAAACCCATTTTTGTACTCGCGCCGATGGCCAATGTGACCGACGCTGCTTTTCGGCAGATTATTGCCAAATACGGCAAACCCGATGTGATGTTTACCGAATTTGTTTCTTGCGACGGATTAGTATCCCGAGGCAAAGAAAAATTATTGGTAGATTTTATGTATACCGAAGCCGAACGCCCGATCGTGGCCCAAATTTTTGGTTCCAAACCGGAAAATTTTTATAAAACAGCTCTCTTAATTCAAGAGCTTGGTTTTGACGGGATAGATATAAATATGGGTTGTCCGGATAGAAATGTAGAAAAACAAGGTGCCGGCGCTTGCTTGATGAAAAATCCGCTGTTGGCGCAAGAAATTATAAAAGCTACTCAGCGCGGCGCGGGAAAGCTGCCAGTCTCTGTAAAAACTCGTATCGGTTATAACAAAAATACATTGTCCGATTGGCTGCCGTATCTGCTTGAAACCGAACTAGCAGCAATTACGGTTCACGCCCGTACCCGAAAAGAAATGTCTCTAGTGCCAGCCAACTGGGAGACAGTGCGTGATGCCGTAGCAATTCGTGATAAATATGATAGTTCAGAAAACAGGACTTTAATTTTGGGAAACGGCGATGTAAAAAATTTCGCCGAAGCAAATGAAAGAGTAAAAGAAACAGGTGCTGACGGCGTAATGATCGGCCGCGGTATTTTTGGCAATCCATGGTTGTTCGCCAATTGTCATTCTGAGCGGAGCAAAGCGGAGTCGAAGAATCCCTTACACTCGGGTTTAAGGGATCCCTCCATTACAGTCGGGATGACATCGAGTGTTGAAGAAAAATTACGAGTAATGGTAGAACATACATATCTGTTTGAAAAAATTTTGGGGGAGCATAAAAATTTTGATATCATGAAAAAACATTACAAGGCCTATGTGAATGGTTTTGACGGCGCTAAAGAATTGCGAATCAAGCTGATGGAAGGCGCGAAAACCGCGGCGGATGTAGAGAAAATTATAACGGAATTCTTACAAAATTTGGATTGATTTTTTTGTTTGTTGAGACTACTATAGTGTATAGTGTCCAATTGTCATTCCGACCAAAGTGGAGGAATCCCTTAAACATAGCTTATTGTAGTAATTAAGTGTAAGGGATCCCTCGGCTACGCTCGGGATGACAAACCATATGGAATTCAGTCATAAATTTTACAACACAACCGCTTTGGCCTGGGAAGGAATGCGCCAAGCAATTTTGGATGCCAAAAGTTCTGTGTATTGGGAGATTTTTGCCCTTGTGGATGATTTAGCCGGTAAGCCGTTTATAGACTTGTTGTGCGCCAAGGCTCAGGCTGGACTAGACGTAAAACTTATTACCGACGCGATCGGCAGTTTTTATTTATCCAAAGATGCTATAAACCGTCTCAAAAAATCCGGTGTTAAATTTTTTATGTTCAACAACCTTCGTCCGGAACTGGCGTTGCAAAATTGGCTGCGCCGTGTCTGGCATCGCACGCACCGTAAAGTGCTTATTATAGATAGAGAAGTTGTATTTATTGGCGGTGTAAACGTGGCGCAATATGCCGCTCTTTGGCATGATTTGCATTTGCGCTTGACCGGTAAAATTGTAATACCAATTTTATTTAGTTTTGCCAAGTCATATATTAAAGCCGGCGGGGATAAAAAAGATGTGGCCGATTTGCTTCGTCCGAAAATTTTTCCCAACCTCGAAGAAATCAAAGAAAAAATAAATTTTATTTTTCATTCCCCCTGGCGCGATACGGTACGCTCGCCGTTTAAAAATTTTTACAAACAAGCGCTGGGTACGGCCAAAGAAAAGTTTAATCTACTCACGCCATACTATGTGCCGGACCGTCATTTTTTGGAGTTAGTATCTCAGGCCAAAAAACGAGGCGTGAATGTTAATATTATGATTCCTTGGAGAACCGACGAACGCGTCATGCGTTATTTTGCCTCTATGCTGTATGGTGTTTCATCCAAAGCCGGAGCTGTATTTTATTTTTTAAAGAATATGAATCACGGCAAAGCCGTAAGCGTGGATAATAAATTAGGCATGGTTGGCAGCGCCAATTTAACGCCGCGCAGTTTTTATATTAATCACGAAGCAGGCGTTACATTTTCAGATGAGCACATGGTGGAAGAATTAAATAATATTTTGGATGATTGGAAAAAAGAAGCTATGCCGCTTTCGGAAATAAACATAGGAAAGAAAGTAGGATGGACAAAGAGATTTAAAGACTGGTGGATGAATAAAATACGCGATTATGTCTAAAAACTTCGGAGCATTTAACATGCCGCTGGCCGAGCGAATGCGCCCTAAAAATTTTAATGAGTTTGTCGGGCAATCAGATATCGTCGGGCAGGGAAAATTACTAAGAAAGCTGATAGAAAATGATCAGCTTTCTTCTATTATTTTTTGGGGGCCGCCCGGAGTAGGCAAGACAACCCTGGCGCAGATTATGGCCGCGCAAACCAAATCTCGGTTTGTTTTGCTCTCCGCGGTTTCAAGTGGTAAGGAAGAATTAATGAAAATAATCAAGGAAGCAAAGAAAGTTTTGGAAGAACAAAATCAAAAAACTATTTTATTTATAGACGAAATTCATAGGTGGAACAAAGCCCAGCAGGACGCGTTATTGCCAGTGGTAGAAAAGGGGATAGTAATTCTTATTGGCGCCACCACCGAAAATCCGTCTTTTGAAATTATTGGCGCGCTTCTGTCTCGCTCCCGGGTTTTTATTTTAAAATATTTAAGCGAAGAAGATGTTGTCGCGATTATTAAAAATGCGTTAAAAGATAAAGAAAACGGTTTAGGAAATTTGAAAATCAATATAGAAAAGAAAACGATTGAACTTCTGGCTGAACTTGCCGGAGGGGATGCTAGAACCGCTTTAAATGGTTTGGAGTTGGCTGTAAAGGCTAAAGGCAGCAATAAAATAATTACTATTTCAAACGAAGATATAAAAGAAGCGTTGCAGCGCACGCATTTGGTCTTTGATAAACAAGGCGAGGAATTTTATAATCTAATTTCCGCGCTGCATAAATCCATGCGGGGTTCCAATGCCGACGCGGCTTTGTATTGGCTGGCGCGCATGCTGGAGGGTGGGGCGGATCCGTTATATATTGCCCGCCGCGTAGTGCGGTTTGCCAGTGAAGATATTGGCATGGCCAACAGCGAAGCCTTGGTGCAGGCAAATGCTGCTTTTGAAGCGTGTGATAGGCTGGGAATGCCCGAATGCAGTGTGCATTTGGCTCAGGCGGTGGTCTATTGCGCCAAATCTACTAAATCTAATTTGTTGTATCGGGCCTATGGAGAGGCGGCTAAAGACGCGCGAAACACATCGCATTTGGGCGTGCCAATTCACTTGCGCAATGCGCCAACCAAATTTATGAAAAGTATCGGCTATGGCAAAGATTATAAATATTCTCCGGATTTTGATTATAAAGAGAGTCAGGATTATCTTCCGCCGGAGTTAAAAGAAAAGAAGTATTTAACCAAAAATTCATAGCTATCTTGACAATAGTTTATTTAGTGTCATAGTATACTGCGTTGTCAGACAAAGCTCAGAGATCCACAGACCCGGGTTCAATCCGGGAGAAGAGAGTTTGTCATGTTGAAAGTCAAATGGCGTTCTGATGATGGTCAGGGCGAAGTTTGCCCTGATTCTGGCGGTCCTGTCACCCCCGACATGGTTGAAGAAATGGTCAGGGCGGCCATTGCCTTCGTGGCCAACCTTCGGTTCGTGGCCAAGCCTCAGAAGGTTTCAAAGGTTTCAGCCGTCTTTTTCATGGTGAGCAAGCCTCAAGACGTCATGGAAAAGCAGCGTAAGGTACTGCGGCAAAACAAGAAGCTGGGTACAGCTGATCCAGAGCCTTACCCTGTCTACGGATGGATTGAAGTCGCCGCGGATTCCAACCTGGCGAACATCATGTCCAAGTTCGCCCATGAGAAGGATCGGGTTGAACGTAGCACGGTATTTACCACCTTTATGATCCAGGCCATGAAGGTGTAGAAAATCCTGGATAAGCATAATTTGTGTAGGAGGTCTGCAGCGTGCGGGCCAGAGCGGTTGGGCACGCGTGTTGTCTGGGAACGGTATCGTGCCGTTCCCTATACTAACAATTATTTGTACCTTGTAAAAATAATTGAGGAATAAAAAATCACCTAACTTAGGTGGTTTTTTATTGGCGGCAATTTACTGGACTTTTTTGATGCGGGTGATAGAATTTATAGATAACTATTTTACCGTTAATTATTATGAGTCATAATGATCCGTTTGTTGGAGCTTTAAAGCAGCTAGAAAAACTAAAAAATTTAATAAATTTGGAGGAAAATATCTATCAGCAATTACAATCGCCGCAAAAATTTTTGGAAGTATCTATTCCCGTAAAAATGGATAATGGGCAGATACGAGTTTTTAAAGGCTTTCGTTCTCAGTACAGCAACGCGCGCGGACCGTATAAAGGCGGTATCCGTTTCCACCCGCAAGTAAATGAATCCGAAGTAAAAGCGCTTAGTATGTGGATGGCTCTAAAAACGGCCGTGGTGGGTATCCCGCTTGGCGGCGGTAAAGGCGGGGTAATTGTAAATCCAAAAGAGTTATCGGCAAGTGAGTTAGAAAAATTATCTAGGGGCTATATTCAAGCGATTCATAAACTAATCGGCCCGAATGTGGATGTGCCGGCACCGGACGTGTATACAGATCCCAAAATAATGGGCTGGATGCTTGACGAGTATGAAAAATTAACCGGCGGGGGCAATCCTGGGGTAATTACCGGCAAACCGCTTAGTATTGGCGGTTCCAAAGCGCGCAGCTATTCCACGGCCCAGGGCGGTTTTTATGTGCTGCAAGAGGCGGTGAAAAAAATGAGTTTGCATAATGTGCGCGTAGCGGTTCAGGGTTTTGGCAATGCTGGCGCTACCATGGCAAATATTCTGGCAAAAAATGGCTATAAAGTTGTAGCGGTTTCAGATTCTAAAGGCGGAATATATAATAGTGAAGGCTTGGACATGACAACGCTTTCGGTTCATAAAGAAAAAACCGGTTCGGTGGCTAGCTTTTTTGGTGCGCAAAACATTGATGGAAATATTTTATTCCAGGAAGTTGATATTTTGGTTTTGGCGGCATTGGAAAACAGCGTAACCCTAGAAAACGCCGAACAAATTAAGGCCCAATTGATTATAGAGTTAGCCAACGGTCCGATAACCCACGAGGCGGATGAAATTCTGGATAAAGCTGGAAAAGTTGTAGTGCCTGATATTTTAGCCAATGCCGGCGGGGTGGTCGTGAGTTATTTTGAGCAAGTGCAAAACGCCTATAATTATTATTGGGAAGAAAAAGATGTTTTGGAAAAATTGGCAAAAATTATGACCCAGTCTTTTGACGAGGTTTGGAGAAAGAAAGAAAAATATAATACGAATATGCGTACCGGCGCGTATGCGCTCGCAGTAGAACGAATTGGGCAGGCAATGAAAGATAGGGGTTGGATATAAATAACTTGTGGCTAAAAAGTAGCTATGCTATAATTTAACCTATATGTTAAGCTATTTTTGGGCGACTTATTTGTATCAACCGTTATTTAACGCCCTGATTTGGATTTATTTAAATATTGCCGAGCGGAATATGGGGTGGGCTGTAGTGTGGCTCACTATTTTTTTGCGTATCATTCTGTTGCCGCTTACCATCATTTCCGAACGTGACGCGGCTAAACAAAAAGACGTGGAAGCGCAAGCAATTCAAGCGGCCAAAGCCTTTAAAAATGATCTGGTAGCCCAAAAAGAAGAAATCAGGAAAATAATGAAAAAGCACCATGTGTCTCCCTGGGCAAAAGTGGTGGTATTAGGTTTTCAAGTGCTCGTTTTTTTGCTTTTGTACCAGGTCTTTATCCGCGGCATAACTGGCGAAAGAATTATCAAACTATTGTATCCGTGGATTGATTTCCCGGGGAAGATTAACGTGGATTTTTACGGATTTAATATCGGCAATTATCACGATACATTTTGGGCGGGAATTGTGGCCATTTATCTTTTCTTTTCTATTTATTTGGGAGAATTTTCCAGTCGCGGCAAGAAAGATCAGTCAAGAATTACGTTTTTATTCCTATTTCCCTTGTTTACCTTTATAGTGCTGTGGTTTTTGCCGATGGTAAAATCATTATTTATTTTGACAACCATGATATTTTCTGATATAATTTCTATTATCAGAAGAATGATTTTTCCGGAGAAAAAGGCGGAAGCGCCGGCCAAAACAGCTGCTAAAAAGTAAAATTAAAATAACCAATGTCATCCTGAACAAGTTTTCGGGATCTAGATGCCGAAAACTTGTTCGGCATGACAATTAACAGTAAAATCTATGTCCGGAGATTCAATGGATAAATTAATGTATTCCTTTGTAATGGACGATGTTTTGAAAGGCCTGTTTATCAGTGTTCCGCCCGGATACGTGGCTTGTGTGTATGATTTAGGCAGGGGAGTCTTAAAAAAAGTATTAACACCGGGACTTCATCTTAAAATTCCTTTTTGGCAAAAAGCAAAATTATTTAATACCCAGACGCTAGAATATAGCATTTCCAGACAATTCAACGCTGAGCATGAAAGAGCGTTGGGTGATATTCCAATTGCGGCCGGTACAAAAGACGGCCAGCGAGTAGGGGTAGAAGGCACAATTCTGTTGCGTTTAGATGTTCATCAAGTACCTTCTATTTGGCAAACCATTGGTGAGGATTTTGTGGCCAAAATTGTCCGCCCGACTATTCGCAGCCGTGTACGTATGGTATTTAGCAAGTTTGATTATCAAGAAATAGTGGGAGCAAAAAGAGACGCGGTGGAAATGGAGCTTAAAAACGAGTTGGAACGCATATTTTATGCCCGCGGTATTTATGTGGAAAATGTACTCTTAAGCGAGATAGGTAAGATTTAATTTAGTGAAGAAATGCGGGAAAATATAAAATAATAGATGTAAAAAAGGCCCTTGACGGGGCTTTTTTGGTATGTTATTATCACTCATAAGGAAAGAGTGATAAACATCAATTGTCTATATGGATAACCGCAAAGATAAATTACTGACTTTGGTTATAGAAAGCTATATTAAAAATGCCGAACCAATCGGCTCAAAATTTTTAGTTTCGTTCGGTGATTTGGATTTTAGCGAAGCCACCGTACGCAATGAACTGCGCGCTTTAGAAGAAGAAGGATACCTTACGCATCCGCATACCTCGGCCGGCAGAATTCCAACCGAAAAAGGTTATCGTCATTACGTAAATCAATTAAATTTGGAAAAAAGCAGCATTCCAAGAAATGATTATAAAACCCTAGCCGACTCTTTTTCTGAAAATCAAGATTATGAATTGTCTGTAAAAAATTTGGCCAAAGCCGCTGTGGAACTCTCCAACGAAACAGTTATTATCGCTTTTTCCTCGGAAAAAGTGTATTATACCGGCTTGTCAAACTTATTTAATAAATCAGAATTCGGTGATTTAAATGCCGTAACAAACATTTCGGAAGTTTTTGATAATTGCGAACAGTATCTGGAGAATTTTTTGGATAAAGTGGAAAATTCTCCGCGGTATTTCATTGGCAGCGAGAACCCGTTTGATGAAATGTTAAGCGTGATATCGGCTCGATTTGGCAAGGAAGGCATGGTCGCGCTACTCGGTCCAAAAAGAATGGATTATAGATATAATTTCGGTTTGATTAAAAAATTGCTAGAGATAATCTAGGGAGTAGGGCATAGTGAGTGATGAATAGTCAATAACTAAAAATATATGGACGAAGATAATAAAACACAAAACGAAAACCAAGAAGGTGCTGGCAATCCCGCTTGCGAAAATTGCGAAAAGCTAAAAGCCGAAGTGGAAGAGTATAAGGCTGGTTGGCAGCGAGCGCTCGCGGACTACAAAAATTTACAGAAAGAGACGGTTGATATGCGCGGCGTGTGGGCCAAAGCCAGCGAGCAATATATTTTGGAAGAATTTATACCGGTATACGAAAATTTTAAAAAGGCCTTTGCTCATCGGGATGCCATGACTGATGAAAATGGTTGGAAACAATGGGCCGAGGGTATAGGTTTTATCAAAAAACAATTTGGAGATATATTGAAAAACTATCAAGTTGAAGAAATAAAAACGGTTGGCGAGAAGTTTGATCCTCGTGTCCATGAAGCAATTGGCGAAGAGTCCAGTGAAGGCGAGTCAAATTTAGTGCTTAAAGAAGTAGAAGGCGGTTATAAAAGAGGGGATAAGATAATTAAAGCGGCACGAGTAATTATAAGCAAAGCTTGAAATTACGCCCGCCCGCAACGCTATGCTTGCATTAGCGGGTAGGTCGGGCTTCAAAAAAGAAAATTCTTTTCTTTTTATTCACCTCGGGGGATATCACCGATGTTGTTAGTACGTTTTTTGGCGGGGATGAAAAGGGAAGCCTGGTTCTTTCAGCCCCTCTTTTTGAAGCGGATAGCCATTATGAAGAGTATAAAAAAGTTCTGCAGAAAGCCGAAGATATAGTGAATCAGGTTGGTCCGGAAGATTTGGTAGGTTTGGTTAAACACGGCACGGTTGATATTACGGTGCTGGCTCGTTTATTTGAAAAGTATATTAAAGAAAATAAATTTGAAAATAATTTTAAAAAATTAGTTGAAGCCTTAACCGAATTAAAGCATTTTGATTCTGATGATTTTGATTTAAGCAACGAACTGACGGCTGAAACCAAACCCATCAAAGTGTATCCGGTTCTCATGAAATTTAAATCGCTCTTACAAAATAAAACAATTGAATCTTTGATTGACAAATCCAGTATCCACACTTCGGTGATTCAAGAATTTTTGCGGGCTGCGATTAGAGGTGATATTACGGTGAGCCAGCAGCTGCAAAATAAGGCCAAGGAAACGCTGGCGAAATTGCCGGATCGCGACATATTGTCTGAAACAGAGTTAATTATTATGGAAGTAAAAGATTATAAAGGCCTTCAATCTTTAATTGAAAGCGAAATGTTAGATATATATCAATTAAGATCGCTGGCGATGCTGTACCAAGAGGGTAAAAGAAAAGACCCCGGTGGCTGCTTTACTAAGATTACTCAAGCTCTAAAATTCAGATAATGCATAATTCAATTAATAATTTACATTTATTTATATGTCAAAAGTACTCGGAATTGATCTTGGAACTACCAATAGCTGCGTGGCCATCATTGAAGGCGGTCAGCCAAAGGTTTTAGAAAATAAAGAAGGAAATCGCACCACTCCATCGATTGTGGCAATTTCCAAAACCGGTGAACGCTTGGTTGGGCAGTTGGCCAAACGCCAATCTGTTACCAATCCGCAAAATACATTATATTCCGTAAAGCGTCTGATTGGCCGCCGTTTTGAAGATACCGAAGTGCAGCGGGATCTGTCTTTACTTCCATATAAAATTGTAAAAAGCGAAGACAAGGTAAAAATAGAAATGCAGGGTAAAGAATATACGCCGCAGGAAATTTCGGCTATGGTACTGCAAAAATTAAAAGCAGATGCCGAAGAAAAATTAGGCACAACAATTACCGAAGCCGTAATTACCGTGCCGGCCTATTTTGATGATTCACAGCGCCAGGCTACCAAAGATGCAGGCACAATTGCCGGTTTAAATGTTTTGCGTATTATCAACGAGCCAACTGCCGCTGCTTTGGCCTACGGATTTGATAAGAAAAAAGATCAAAAAATCGCTGTCTATGACTTGGGTGGCGGCACATTTGATATTTCTATTTTGGAAGTAAGCGCCGATACGGTACAGGTGTTGTCTACTAACGGTGATACTCATCTAGGCGGTGACGATTTTGATCAGGTTGTTATTTCTTGGATTCTGGAAGAATTCAAGAAAGATCAAGGTATAAATTTAAGCAAAGACCCGTTAGCTTTGCAGCGTATTAAGGAGGCCGCGGAAAAAGCAAAAATAGAACTTTCTACAGCTCAAGAAACCGAAATCAACCAGCCTTTTATTACCTCTGATTCTTCGGGTCCAAAACATTTGGTAATGAAATTGACACGAGCCAAGTTGGAAGAATTGGTCGGGGATTTGATAGATAAAACCCTAGCGCCAGTACGCAAAGCCCTGGAAGATGCGAAGTTAAAACCGGAAGATTTACACGAAATAGTTATGGTTGGGGGTATGACTCGCATGCCGCTTGTGCTGCAAACCGTAGAAAAGTTTTTTGGCAAAAAACCGAATATCAGCGTTAATCCGGATGAAGTAGTGGCAATTGGCGCGGCGGTGCAAGCCGGTGTCTTAAAGGGCGAGGTGCATGACGTGTTGCTTTTGGATGTTATCCCGTTGTCATTTGGGCTTGAAACTATGGGTGGAGTGATGACCAAGCTTATTGAACGCAATACCACGATTCCTACGTCTAAAAGCCAGGTGTTTTCAACTGCCGCCGACAACCAGCCAGCCGTAGAAATAAATGTTTTGCAAGGTGAACGTCCAATGGCTGCGGATAACAAAACTTTGGGCAGATTTATTCTTGACGGCATTCCGCCGGCTCCGCGCGGCGTACCGCAAGTTGAAGTGACTTTTGATATTGACGCCAACGGCATTTTAAATGTTAAGGCAAAAGACAAAGCTACGAATAAAGAACAGTCAATTCGCATTGAAGCTTCTACCGGCTTATCTAAAGAAGAAATAGAAAAAATGAAACAAGATGCCGAAGTGCATGCGGTTGAAGATAAAAAGAAGCAAGAACTTATTGAGGCAAAAAATATTGCCGATACGATGGTGTATACCACCGAAAAAATGATGAAAGAAGTGGAAGAAAAGAAAGTTGCCATAACCGAAGATGAAAAAAATAAAGTAAACGAAGCTCTAAAAGCGCTTAAAGAAGTGAAAGATAAAGACGATGTTGATTTGATTAAAAAAGCATCGGAAGAATTATCCAAGGCAGCGCAAGTTGTTGGCACCAAAATGTACTCCGCCCAAGGCGGACAGGCAAGCGGACAAGCTGCTCCGGATACGGAAGAGAAAAAGGATAGCGGTGAACAGGGGCCGATTGAAGGTGAAGTCGTAAAATAGTATAATATGATAATCCACGGGCGCAAGTCCGTGGTGTTATCTTAATTTGTTTTTTGTATGCCGGAAGATTTAAACATGGAATCAGCGGTGTTGGAGGAAGAAAATAAGCAAAAGCTAAAACTGTTTAAAGAGGAAATTAAAAAGATAAAAGAATTTAACGACACTCTTCGAGAGGTAAAAGATGTTGAAAATCTACAATTGGAGGAACGCGAGATTTGGGAAAATTATAAAAAATCCTTTATGGAGATGGATGTGTTTTTTTCAACTTTTACGCTTGAACTGTATGAAGAAAAAAAAGATGAGTTAGAAAATATTTTTACAAACCTAAAAAACGCCGGCTATATAAGAAAAAATCGCGGTCAAAAGGATAGGGATGAATTTATAGCATGGGTAAGAAATCGCGTCGGAGGGTTTAATATGTATTTAGAAAATCTTTTAACATCGGATGATGCATATAGATCGGAAGATTTAGCAGCAATTAAAAATAATATTTTAGAAGAAAAGAAAAAAATTTCGTTATAGCGACCTATGTCCAAAGACTATTATAAAATTCTCGGCATTGAAAAAAATGCTTCAGCTGATGAGATAAAAAAAGCCTTTAAAAAAGCGGCCATGCAACACCACCCGGATAGGCCGGGCGGGAATGAAGCCAAATTTAAAGAAGTAAATGAAGCCTATCAAGTGCTCAGCGATGCCCAGAAACGCCAGCGTTATGATCAATTTGGCGCTGATTTTGAGCAACAGGGCGGTTTTGGGCAGGGCACGAATTGGGAGGATGTGATGAGCGCATTTAGAGGCGGAGGTTTTTCCCAAGGCGGTTTCTCTGGCGGAGATTTCGGAGATATTTTTGGCGATTTATTTGGCGGAGGGCGAAGCCGAGGTCCCGCCAGAGGCCATGATATACAGGTAGATGTGGAAATAGATTTTAAAGAAGCCGCATTCGGCGTGGAAAAGGAAATCAACTTACGGAAGCAAAATAAATGTGATGTTTGTAAGGGTAGCGGCGGTGAACCTGGCAGTAAAATGGAAACTTGCACAACCTGCAATGGCCGAGGACAAGTAACGCAAACTCAGCGCACTTTTTTGGGTGCCATGCAAACGGTGGCAACTTGCGGAGATTGTCATGGTTTAGGCAAAAAACCTTCTAAAAAATGCAAGCATTGCGGCGGTTCGGGAGTAGTGCAGAGCAGCTCAGCTATTAAAATTAAAATTCCCGGGGGCATTGATGATGGCCAGTCAATTAGGCTTGATGGCCAAGGTGAAACGGCCCCGCATGGCGGAAGCGCTGGAAGTTTATATGTGCGCGTGCGAGTTAAGCCTTTAAAAGGTTTCACGCGTGACGGGTATGACGTATATACCGAAGAAGAAATCAGCTATCCACAGGCAGTTTTAGGTGATAAGATTGATGTGGAAACCCTAGACGGCAGGGTAACGCTGGTTGTGCCTGAAGGCGTGGAATCCGGGCAGCTTATCAGAATAAAGCATAAGGGTGTACAATACTTGGAAAGAAACGCCCGCGGCGATCAGTATGTAAAAATAAAAATACGGGTGCCAAAAAAATTAAGTAAAGAAGCCAAAAAGAAGCTGGAAGAATTGAAAGAAGAGTTATAATATTCGCAGCAATTCTTATTTTTGCTTATGAGTAGAAAAAAAACAAAAAAAGAATTTGAAGATTTCTATAACTCCCATATTGACAAAGTATACCGCTTTGTTTTTTTTCGCGTAAATTGCGACAAAGATCTGGCGCAAGATTTGGTGTCAGAAATATTTATTAAAGCCGTGGAGCATTTTGCGGATTACGACCCAGCCATAAGTAAGACGGCCTGGATTATGACCATAACCAGAAATCACTTGGCCAATCATTGGCGGGATAGAAAGCCTACCCTAGCTATCCCCGAGGATGAAACCGGTTTGGCCGAGGGCTTTTGGCTGCACTCGGCAATTGGGCTGTTTAAGAAGGAGGAGGCCAAACAGGAGCTGAATAGCCTTCTAGAGGGGCTGGATAAGGATAGCCGGGAAATTGTAACCTTTCACTATATTTTAGGGTATAGTTATGCAGAGATAGCGGAAATGAAGAATATGACCGAAACTGCGGTAAAAGTCGCTGCTCACCGTATTATTAAAAAACTTTACGCGAATATATAGCAGCCCGGCATATTCGCCTGAACTCAATATGAAATTTAAAACTAGGTATAATCTTTGGAAATTGAAACGAAGCGCCAGTCCCAGCTTTGTTTTTAAAGCTGTGTTACGAAAAGATTTGCGTAAAGCCTGGGATGCCGCGCATGGCTCTCCCCATTGGTATGAGTTCCCGTTAATTCATAAAGCCGTATCAATGGCGGTGGTGGCGCTGCTTTTAACTGGCGCGGGCGGAGCTTACGCGTATAATAGTCCTGAAGTTACGGAAGGTACGCCCCTTTATTCCATTAAAGAAGCTTTGGAAAATGTGGAAGAAATAACCAGGATTACTCCCGAAGCCAAAGCAAAATTTTATCTGAAGAAAATAGAACGTCGTGAAGCCGAGCGGGAAGTGATCAAAGAGCGCTTATTGCCGGAAATACAATCTGAAATTGAAAGAATAGAGGTTGAGATCGCGTCAGGTACAAAATCTGAAATAGAAGTAGAAGTGCAGGAAAAAACAAAAATTAAGGCCGCGGAACGCAAAATTCGCAAGACTGAAAAATCCATAGAAAAAGCTGAGGCACAGTTGGAGAAGACGCAAAAAATATTTGAAAAATCCAAATCAAAAAATGTTAAATTACTTCAAGAAGTAAGAAGCAGAATAGAACGAAGTCAGCAGCGCCGAAGGATGCAGGCGGAAATAAAAGCCGAAACCAAGTTTGAATCTAATATTGAAGAAGGCGTGGTGCCGCCCGAAGAGTCAGAAGTAAGCGGCACAGAGCGTATTGAGCTGCAACCAGCAACACAGACAGAGGCAAACACTCAAGAATCCCAACAAGAACAAAGGTCGTTAAAAAGCACTTTTAATTTAAATTAATTATAAATATATAATTAGTATGCAAAAAAATCTTATAGTATCTTTAGTCGCGGTAATGGCTCTGGTATCTTTTGCTCCGGCCCTAACCTTGGCTCGTGAAGACAATGGTGGCAGGGGAGAAGATAAAAAAGAGCTGGTGGAAATAAAAAAGGAACTTAAAGCAGAAGTAAAATTAGAAAGAGAAGACCTTAAGGCACGCCTAAAAGAGTTAGCCCGATCCCTCAGGTTTGCTCCTCGAGCGCTTACCATTACCGGTACGCTTGTAGCTATGAGTTCCACCACCCCAACCTCAACCGAAATCACCCTTGATGTTACAAGAGTAACACCGGTTAGATCTAAAAAAATTCCTACCTCAACGCTGCCATATCCGGAAAAGGGTACAAGAATCGTATTAAAACTTAATGAGAAAACTACTTTGGTAAGAGCTTATGGCGGGAAGATGAAACTATCAGAAATGAATGTAGGCGATAAGCTTCATATCGTAGCGAAGTTTAAACAGGATGGCACCTTGGACGTAAAAATCGTAAAAGATAATTCTCTCCATGTTTTACGTAATAAGAAAGGCATGGTAGAAAGCGTCAATGCGTCCAACTCCTCATTTGTTCTAAAACAGGAAAAGAGAACAGTTACCGTATATGCAAATAGTCAGACTAAATTTTATATGAAAGGCGCGGCTACCCCGCCAACCTTTGCTAATCTGCAAGTTGGTGACAAGGTAAGCGTGGGAGGTATTATAAATATTGATCTTAAGACTGTTGCCGCCAGTTCGGTAACGATACAAAAAAGACCGGTAGTTGTGCCTGCTCCAGGACCAACTTCTACGCCTCCATCACCAACTAGTACGCCTACTCCAACTACTACCCCCACCCCGACCACTACTCCTTCATCAACCTAAATAACTTCAGAACAAAAACATCCCGACTTAGTCGGGATGTTTTTTTAATTTAATTTACAACCTGTCATCCAAAGCCTTGTTTACCCATCTATCGGCTTCCTTGTTATTCTCACGTCTGGTATGTTTGAAGGTTGTTTTTTTAAAACCGCTGGCCAGATTAAAAGCCATAATAAATAATTTTTGCAGGCCCGGCTCCCGGACTTTGTATTGTCTGTTCATTTGTTTGGTTACGAGTTCGCTGTCTAAAATACATTCAACTTCAGTCGCGCCCAATTCCTTGGCTTTTTGCAGCGCGGAAATTAAAGCCGAATACTCAGCGTAGTTATTGGTTTGTTTTCCCAGCTATTGGCCATAGCCGGCAATAGTGTTGCCACTTGTGTCTTTTATGACCACGCCGAGAGCTGCCGGTCCGGGATTGCCTCTTGCGCCTCCGTCTGTGTATGATATAAGTTTCATATTTGAAATGAGTGAATGAAGTAGACAGTGAAATATTTATAGATCGCTGCGAATGAGAATATATGCGGCGTAGCTCCTATATAATATTTAGTAGTTTAGTTTCCAAATGCCCGGTTTATTTTTATCTTCAGGTATGAAATAAAATATTTTATTTTCAGAATCAGCCGCTGATTTTTTTATTTTTTCATTTATGATTTCATGGCCAACGAGGTAGTAAGGAAATAAAGCCGCGGTCTTATCAGCCCAAGTAAGTCCCAAGGTGTTATGCTCATCGAGCGGCACGACTTGTTCCAGATGCTCTCCAGATCGGCTGAGAAGGTATGGTTCCTCGTTTTGGCTATAGCTCCACAGTTCTAGCGGCGACCATAATAGCCACCAGTTGTTAAATTTTGATATAAAAAATTTATCAGCTTGAATTTTATATTTATAATTTCTACCCGTCAAAATCATTTTTGAATTTTTTTCTGTTTTTATCAGCGCCGTTTCTTGTCGAGCAATTAAAATGTGTACCTTGGTTTCTGAAGTTATGTCGCCACCCGCAACATCTAAATCCTCGGGAGTTAAGCGATTAAATTCGGAGCTAAACCCAAGGGTATTTTTAATAATCACATACTCTTGTTTTGATATGTCGTTTTGGATTGTCCATAACTGGCCATTTTCCATATGCCAATCCACATATTTATTTTCGGTTATTACCTGAGATTTACTCGTAATAGGCGAGTAGGCATATATATTTTCGCCAGTGCCATAGTAGAGCTGCGGTTCAATGGTATTAGACCACTGGACTTTTTTAATGCCGGATAGTATTTGCGTCAAATCAGTCAGCCGAGATGGGTTGGATGCGTTAACAACCAACAGGCTGGCATAGCCGTTTTCCGCGGCGGCAGTTATGAGGGCGTAATTATTCTTTTCCGCCCAAATTATATCCAGAGGTTTGCGGGTATTGATTGTAGATATTAATATATTTTGTCCCAGGTTATTATTTCGCAACCAAATTTCCGTGTCGTTTCCTTTTATCAGGGAATACAATATGAACTGGCCATTGTAAGAAAGGAAAAAATTATCTATTTTTTCGTTAACTAATAATTGGGGTTTGTTTTTTTTAAGCAGGCGTATGTCTTTTATGTAGTAGGTCTGCTTGTTTTTTACTTCAATTTCCTTGGTCCAGTCCAGATATCCCGAAGCGGCAATGCGTAAGTTATATTTTGCCGGAACGATGTTGTTTAATCTGATGGGTAATTTTTCCTGTAGCCGTATGCCGTTTAAGTAGACCTCGGTGTCTTCGGGTTCTATATCAATATTTATAGACCCGGTTTCTTTAAGCAGTCCGTTATGCCAATCATAGCGGTATCCGGCCGTATAGAGGATGATGGTCGGGGAAATAATAAAAAATAATACGACACATAGAACAAGCAAGGTTAAACGTATCGGACGGGTAAATTTTGTGCCGGGATATTCCATGTAATTATATAATAATTGAATCTTGCCACTTTTGACTTGAAGCAAAATTTATACTATAATTAGTAATCATTACGAAGCGAGTAGAATGGCTTTTTACAGTCATTTTTGAGCCAGTGCTGAATTATATCCTAGATATACTAACAAAAAACATGGAATAGTCAAAGTATGTCCTATTTGCTTATAAACGGCGGTAAAAAACTCCACGGAGAAATTATCAACCAATCATCTAAGAATTCAGCCGTGGCGATTTTATGCGCCTCACTTTTGATACGAGGTAAAACCGTATTATCAGATGTTCCTCAAATTGAAGAAGTGAACCGTATCTTAGAATTACTTGCCAGTTTGGGGGTTAAGATAGAGCAGCCAGAACCCGGTAAGGTAATTTTGGATACAAGCGCTAAACTAATATTTGGCCATATAGACAGACACGCTTCCGAGGTTACCAGATCATCACTATTGCTTTTAGGCGCGCTCGCTTCTTATCCGGTTAGTTATAATTTATATAAATCAGGCGGATGCCGTTTGGGAGAACGCACCGTTCGCCCTCATTTATACGCGTTGCAAAATTTCGGGGTAGCCGTTAGTTCTAAAGAAAAATTTTATTTGGTAAAAAATAGCGGTTTGCGCGCCGGAGAAATAGTTATGTATGAATCAGGCGATACGCCAACTGAAAATGCGATTATGGCCGCGGTCCTGGCTCCGGGCACTACCACTATTCGTATGGCATCGGCAAATTATATGGTACAGGATTTGTGTCATTTTTTGGTTGCCGCCGGCGCTAAAATAAAAGGTATTGGCACGACCACGCTCGTTATTGAAGGCGTGCCGTCCTTAAAATCAAAAGTTGCCTATTCTATCATGCCAGATCCGATTGCGGCTATGACCTTTATTAGCACGGCCATAGTTACCGGTTCAAATCTTACGATCAAACATTGTCCGATGGATTTTTTGGATCTAGAATTATACAAGTTGGCCACCATGGGGCAGAAATTTGTCATTAAAAATGAATCGCACAGTAAATTTCGCATGGCTTCCATAGAAATAATTCCATCCAAACTCAAAGCGCTGCCCGATAAAATCTATGGCCGTCCGTTTCCCGGATTAAATTTAGACAACCTGCCGCTGTTTGTGCCAATTTTGGCAAAAGCCAAAGGCAAGACCTTGGTGCATGATTGGGCGTATGAGAATAGATCGGTATATTATTTGGAATTACAGAAATTAGGAGTTAAAATAAACTCATTGGATCTGCATCGTGTTTGGGTGGAGGGGCCGACAATTTTTAAACCCAATGACGTGATGGCTCCGCCAGCGCTGAGGCCCGCCGTATGCATCCTTATAGGAATGTTGGCTGCCAAGGGAAAATCAAAACTTAGAAATACGTATGTTATTGATCGCGGATACGAAAATTTATACGAAGTTTTAAATAAGGTTGGCGCTGACATTAAAGTAATTACATCATAATTTTTATGCCAGATATTTCTCCAGTCAAAATGAGAGCTCAAAAATACGCAGGCGTCTATTTATCGGTAATACTTTTTATTATCTCTTTTGGCATGGGCGTGATTGTGGGAAAGACGTGGTATATACAAAAACAAATAACGGATGCGGACGGCAATGTGCGAGTGGATAAAGTGCTTAACTTAAACAGAACGACAAATAAATCAGCGGTTGAATTTGATCAGTTTTGGGATGTTTGGGATGCGATTAAAACAAAATACGTAAAACAACCGGTAACGGACACGGAAATGTTTTATGGCGCGATCCAAGGGCTGGTAACATCATTAGGCGATCCATATTCGTTATATTTCCCTCCTCAGCAGGCCGAAGAATTTGCCAAAGATTTATCCGGAGAGCTAGAAGGCATTGGCGCGGAAATAGGCATAAAGAATAATGAGCTCGTAGTAGTTTCACCCTTACCGGATTCTCCCGCGCAAAAAGCCGGGCTGCGACCGGGGGATAAGATTTTAGAGATAGATAAAGAAAGCACGTTTGGCATGGATGTAAATACCGCCGTAAGCAAAATACGGGGTAAGGCAAATACCAAAGTAGTTCTGACAATTACCAGAAACGGCTTAAGCAAAGCGAAAGAGGTGGAGATTACGAGAATGAAAATAATCATTCCTTCAGTTTTATTTTCATTTAAACCGAATGACATTGCTTATTTGCGCATCATGCAATTTAATGATGATACAACGCGTGAATTAAATAAATATATAAAACAAATAAAATTCCGTTCAGCTAAGGGCATAGTATTGGATTTGCGAAATAACCCCGGCGGATATTTGAATACTTCAATTGAAATGGCTAGTCAATGGATAGAAGACGGTTTGGTCGTAAGTGAAAAGGGCAGGGACGGGTTAAACAACGAACATGAGACCGTGGGGCCGCATTTATTGTCCGAAATAAAGACCGTAGTTCTGGTAAATAAAGGTTCGGCCTCAGCTTCAGAAATTGTTGCCGGCGCGCTCCAGGATACCAAAAAAGCTGTTTTAGTGGGCGAACAAACGTACGGTAAAGGTTCGGTTCAAGATTTTGAAACGTTCTCGGATGGTTCGGCTTTGAAATTAACTGTGGCCGAATGGTTTACCCCAAACGGAAAAAATATAAACAAAGAAGGAATTAAACCCGATATAGAAATTAAAGAAGATTGGGAAAAGGAAGCGGTAGGCGAAGACAAAGTATTAGATTTTGCTCTGGATCTTTTTGCTTCCTCTACGTTTAAATGGTAAGGAATTTAATTTTACTTCTTCTCAGTTAAGAAAAGGCGTTTTTAACTTTTTTAGGTCCTATATATACCCTTGACAAAAGGGTGATTTTATGATATATTTATCTGTTATTTTTATCTAAAAATACATTCAGTGGCCTGTCGATTAACTGTAGTAAATTCTTACTATAGATAACCGGCACACCAACCAACAAAGCCGGAAGGAGGCCCTCATGGGCAGAACGAACCAAACGATCAAGATTCTGGGCACCACGGGCTTCCTGAGCTGCAGCTACGGCCGAGATCCTCAGTGGAGCACCATGATCGAGATCGATGACCCCGAGGAGCTCGACTGGCAGGACATTCCGCCCGAGCTGAAGTTCGAGGGCAAGAAGCTCATCGTGTGCGTCAAGATCGGTAGCCGTAGCAACCATGCGTTCACGAGCGCGGAGCTGCGCCAGATCGGACAGGAGCTCCGCTGGACGAAGAACAACCCGCTCGGCGCCCAGCTCAAGGAGCTTCGCGAGCGTCGTGATTTCCTCAAGCAGCAGTACGACCAGGACAAGGCTGGCAACTCCAGTCGTCTCCTGCTCACCTTCCGCAAGGGAGGGCCGCGGAACGAGCTCCAGGCGTCGGATGAGACCGAACCCGGTCGCCGATTCCATCGAGTGTTCGTCCTCGATCGCTACACCCTCGAGCGTGGCAACGTCAAGGAGGGCGCGACCTACTCCTGCTCCATTAAGCAGGTACTGAAGCAGAACGATCCGCAGGGCAATTTCCAGGGCTTCATGCTCCTCCTCGTCTCGGTCGGGCACGAACACTTCGATCCCGACCAGCGGATCCAGAAGTTCGAGGCTGCCATCGCCGCGGGTGCCAAGTAGTTCGTGCGTCACTGAGCAACTCGGTCGCACCATGCGACCCGAGCGACTCAGACAACTACATCCGAGCCGCTCACACAATCTAATAACTATTTGTTACATTGTGTGAGCTCGGATGTATAGAGAAAACAAAATATTTAAAAAGCCCTCCAACGTTACGTCGGAGGGCTTTTTAGTTGGCTATTATACAGTCAGCTAAATTTTTTCTTCCCAGCGCCTGTCGGTTTCTACTTCCAGTTCCAAGAAAACTTTTTTATTGAGCGCGGCTTCCAGTTCTTTGCGTGCGGCAATGCCGATTTCTTTTATAGAGCGCCCGCCAGTGCCGATGATCATTTTTTTGTAGCGGCTGTCATAAGTATAGACTATTGCTTTGATTACATATACATCGGGTTTTTCTTCTATTTCCGGCACTTCTACATGAGTGGAATATGGCACTTCTTGGCGCAGAGCTTTAAATATTTTTTCTCGGATTATTTCCGCCACCCAGAACTTTCTGTTTATATTGGTAAGCTGATCCGAAGGGTAAGTTGGCTGTCCTTCGGGCAAGAGTTCAAAGACTTTATCTTTTAGAGGCTGGATATGTCGGTTTTCTTCGGCCGATACTTCAAATACAGCCGTAAATTGATCGCCAAGAGCCAAATAATCATCAAGATATAATTTTTCGTGTTTGGGTAAATCGGCTTTGTTAATTACGAGCAGTTTTGGTATATCCAAATTTCGTACCATGGCGAGCGTGGCGCGCTCTTCTACACCCAAAGATTTACTGGGATCGGCTACATACATTACGATGTCTATCCCTTCCAAGGCTTCGTGGGCGCGTTGGATCAGTTTGCCCGACAGCGGATTGCCTTTATCTTTAAAAATTCCCGGCGTATCCACAAAAACGGCTTGGCCTTGCGCGGTATTTAAAACTCCATGTATAATGTCTCTGGTGGTTTGTGGTTTGTCTGTGACGGCGGCAATTTTGGTCCCGACCAGGGTATTGAGCAGGGCAGATTTACCCACGTTAGAACGGCCGATCAAGGTAACAAAACCGGATTTAAAAACAGGCGCGGAAGGTTGGTTTTTTTCTTTTGCCATAAGTTGCAGAATTAATGAATTTTGTTATTATATAGCAAATCACGCTTAAAATCAAGGTTGGTTTATATGGGCTAAAGCCGCATATAAACTCATTCGCTCGGAAATATCCAGTATAAATATTTTTAGCTCGCAAGCGATCAAAAATATTTTCCTGTCTATCTCACTCACTCATTTCGTTTATGAAAGTAATTTTGATTCAAAATGTGCCAAATTTTGGCAAGATTGATGATATAAAAGAAGTATCCGAAGGGTATGCTCGGAATTTTTTGTTTGCCAAAAATTTGGCTGTAGCCGCCTCGCCAAATATTTTAAAAGAAATAGAGGCGCGCCGAAATCGCAAGTTGAAAAATACGGAAAACGAATTGCGCGAGCAGCAAGCGATTGCCCAGCGGCTGGACGGCCGAGAATTTACGCTTAAAGAAAAAACCAGTGCCGCCGGCGCGTTATATGCGGCAGTTGGTCCGCAAAAAATTTTGGAAATACTCAAAAAATCAGGATTTACCATAGATAAAGATAAAATAGCGATGAAACCGATAAAAGAAGCGGGGGAGTACAAGGCTAAAATTAAATTTTCCTACGGCCTGGAAGCGGAAATAATTGTTAATGTTATTAAGCTTTGATTCAGAACCTGCGTGAAATTTTTTGTTTGTCATTCTGAGCAAAGCGAAGAATCTCTGTCCAGCTGATCAAGATAGTACTGATAGAGATCCTTCATTTCATTCAGGATGACAAATGTGTTTATAAAACAGTATTAAACAAGTTATAAATTATGCAAAAAACAAAGTATATTTTTGTAATTGGGGGCGTGTTAAGCGGTGTCGGAAAAGGTGTAACAACTGCGTCTATTGGCCGCATTTTTAAAAATAGAGGTTTTAAAGTTTCCGCGATTAAAATTGATCCGTATATCAATGTGGATGCCGGCACTATGAACCCGGTAGAACACGGCGAGGTGTTTGTGACCGAAGACGGAGATGAAACCGACCAAGACCTGGGAAACTATGAACGATTTTTGGAAACTGATATTTATTCCTATAATTACATGACTACCGGACGGGTATATTTAAGCGTGATTGAGAAAGAAAGAGGCATGCAGTATAAAGGCAAATGCGTGGAAGTGGTGCCGCATATTCCCATGGAAGTCATACATCGTATAAAAAATGCCGCGGCTAAAACCAAAGCCGAAATAATGGTAATTGAGATCGGAGGCACGGCCGGGGAATATCAAAACATCCTCTTTTTGGAAGCGGCGCGCATGATGAAGCTGGAAAACCCTGGTGATGTGGCTTTTGTACTCGTAAGTTATTTGCCAGTGCCCGGACACTTGGGAGAAATGAAAACCAAACCAACTCAGTATGCCTCTAGAACTTTAAACGCAAGCGGTATCCAAGCTGATTTTATTGTAGCTCGCGGTCCGGCCGCGCTGGATAAGCCCAGACGAGAAAAATTAGCAGTGCTGTGCGGGTTGCGCAACGAAGATGATGTGATTGCTGCGCCAGATGTTAAAAGTATTTATGAAATACCGCAGGTACTGGAAAAACAAAAGTTTGCCGAGTCAATAATGAAACGGTTAAATATAAAATCACGCAAGGTAGTTGAAAAAAATTGGGATAAATTTGTAAATAAAATAGACAAAATTACGACTTCAGTAAAAATTGCCGTGATTGGCAAGTATTTTGCCACTGGTGATTATACCTTGGCCGATTCCTATATTTCGGTAATTAACGCCATTAAGCACGCGGCCTGGCACAATGGCGTAAACGCGGAAATGACTTGGATTGATTCGGAAGAGTATGAGAAACACCCTGAGAAAATTAAAGAATTGGGTAATTACGATGCGGTGATTGTTCCGGGTGGATTTGGCACAAGAGGCATAGAGGGTATAATTTCAACAATTAAGTATGCTCGTGAACACAATCTGCCATATTTAGGTTTGTGTTATGGTATGCAGCTCGCAACTATAGAATTTTCCCGTAATGTATTGGGTTATAAAGACGCGCACACCGTGGAATGCAATCCAAAAAGCAAGAATTTGATTATAAATATTAATTTAACTCAAGCGGAAAATATAAAAAATAATCGGTATGGCGGCACGATGCGTCTCGGCGCCTATGATTGCGTGCTAAAACAAGGAAGCATTTCCCGTAATTTATATGGCGCGGAAAAGATCAGCGAACGCCATCGTCATCGTTATGAATTTGATAACAAATATAGAGATGAGATGGAACAAAAAGGCATGATCGTAACAGGTGTCAATCCGCAATCAAATTTAGTGGAAATTATTGAAATAAAAAATCATCCATATTTTGTCGGAGTGCAATTTCATCCTGAGTTTAAATCAAGATTTTTAGAGCCACACCCATTGTTTGTTGGGTTGGTGAAAGCAGCTTTGAAGAATAAATAAACTGACTTTATCTTCCAGCCATTCTCAAAATCGTGTTTATCGTCCGCATGAGAATAGATATATCCAATGTGAAGTTGCGATTTTTAATATAATATAAATCGTATTCAAGTTTGCGCAAATTCTCTTCTATAGTTCCGTAGTAAGAATTGTTTATCTGGGCCCAGCCGGTAAGTCCGGGTTTTATTAAATGACGCAGTGTATAAAAAGGCATCTCTTTAGTAATTTGGGTTACAAATTCCGGACGTTCAGGCCGCGGCCCGATAAAGGACATTTGGCCTTTTAAAATATTAAAAAATTGGGGGATTTCATCCAGGCGAGTAAGTCGTAAAAATTTTCCTACGGCCGTAATGCGCGGGTCTTTATTAGATGCAAACTGCGGGCCGTTCGTTTCCGCGCTGCCATCGCTAGAGAGCGCTTTCATCGTGCGATATTTATATACTTTAAAGATCGTGCCGCCTCTGCCAACTCTATTTTGGGAAAAGAATACAGGGCCTTTGGAGTTGAGTTTTATGGCCAAGGCCAAAAGTGGCAACGTAGCAGCAAAAAATATGCCAACTACTATTGCTAACAGATAATCCGTTAAAATTCGGAAGCGATCATAAATTTTTTTCTGTTGTTCCTGCAGATGAGATACGAACCAGCCTTCGGAAAAAGTAAACGGAGGAATACGGTGCATGACAGATTCGTAAAACGCGGAAAGGCTAACAATGCTGATTTGTTGAAAGAGACTCTGGTACAATTCTTGCAGGAGTTTGTGATTAGTGCTCATTTGGGGTGATAAAACAATGATATGCAAGCCCCCTTTTGTTTGTTGGTTTATTTCCGCGATTGTTTTGCCAAAAATTATGTTTTTTTCCTTTAACTCAGAAATAAATTCCTGATTTGCATTTATTTCAGGTTCGGAAATTATGCCAGCTACCGAATATCCTAGCTGAGGTTCTTTCTGAATGTGTTTTACGAGCTCTATTACTTCGTTGGTTATGCCGGCAAAAACTATATTATATTTTAAATTAACGATAATAAATCCGTTATAAAAAAATCGCCATGCGGCAATAAGTCCAAAACCAACAAGAGAAGTAAGAGCCAGAATGGTTTTTGGCGCGACTGACTGATTTGGGTTTATGTAAAAATAAATAATGCCAAACACAATCCAAACTAAAGCGCTGACAATGATTTTTTGATAGAAAACCCAAGAATTTTTAGCTTTGGTTGCGTCGTATAAGCCGGCAATAAACATAATTATCGCGGCCAAAAGAAATAACAAGGTCATGGGGGAGACAAGTTCGGTAAAATTGTGTCCGGGAGTTGTCCGGTATCTTAAAAATATGGCCATGTAGAGGCCAGTATATAGGCCTACTAGATCGCCAAATAAGAGCACAACTTGCTTTAAACGATACATATATCGTGATATAATCAATCAATATGTTTAAATCTTACCTTAGATTAGGCAAAAAATCAATAGGATTAGGGCTCATAGCCCTAATTTTTAGCTTGAGTTTTACGAGCGGAGTTTTGGCTAAAATTCCCAACGATCCCAAGTTTCCCTTGCAGTCTGACTTTTATGGCCAAATTGGCGCGCCTGAAGCTTGGGAATATACCACCGGAACCAGCAGTGTGGTAGTGGCGGTCATAGATGTTGGTGTAGATATTACGCACGAGGATTTAAAAAATAATATTTGGAAAAACTCAAAGGAGCTACCCGGGAACGGTATCGATGACGACAATAATGGTTATGTGGATGATATTCATGGTTGGAACTTCGTAGAAAATAATAATGATATTTCGCTTTCGGTTATCAAGGAAGTAGATGATTCCGGGGCCGTAAATCATGGTACCGTGCTTGCGGGGCTTATCGGGGCCCAAGGGAATAATGAAATATTAGGCGCCGGTTTGAATTGGGATGTAACCATAATGCCAGTGCGTGCTATAGATAATGCTGGCGGCGGAGTGCTTGCAAATGTGGCCAAGGCTGTGGATTATGCCGTAAATAATGGCGCTTCTATTATTAGTATAAGTTTTGTCGGTTTTGTTACCTATCCGGATTTAACCGATGCGTTATATAGAGCTTATCAAAAAGGTGTGCTGCCTGTAGTGGCCGCAGGCAATAGCCGTAATGACAGTAGCGGCAATGAAAATCTAACCAAAGTTAAACAATATCCTGTTTGCTTGGATTCAGACTCTTCCGAAAATTGGATTTTGGGGGTAGCGTCCGTGGATTTGCAGGATAGGTTAAGCGATTTTGCTGATTATGGGAGTTGTATAGATATATCCGCTCCAGGAGAGAAGATTTTTAGTACGCAAAAATATGCGCCGCAATATGGATACACCAAAGATTTTGATGGAGCTTGGTATGGCACTTCTTTTTCCGCGCCGTTGGTGGCTGGGGCGGCTGCGCTCGTAAAGTCTGTTCGTCCGGATTGGAAGGCAAAAGAATTAATGTCTGCCTTGCTTCGCAGCGCCGATGATGTTGATGGCTTAAATCCGGGGTTTGCCGGCCAAATGGGCTATGGTCGTTTAAATGTAGGCAAAGCCGTGGTCTTGGCTGTGGAATCAAAAAATATTCCGCCAATTACTTTTGAAACTAAATTGATAAATCAAAAAAAATCATACGCAATGCGAATTTCGGCAAATGGCAAAGTATTGCAAGATTTTCCCTTGTTCGGATATTCATCAAAATTTTCAAAATGGATGCTCAAAGATGATTTGTTTGTTTACGCGCGGTTTAGCAATAATAAAATAATTGTGGATGTCTGGGATCTATCGGGGAATAAGAAGCTGTCCAACTTTGTGTTGCCGGGTATGACCGGCTTATCTGGCATAGAGGTAGATACGGTCTGGGGAGATAGCCCCAATGCAATTTTATTTGCAAAGAAAGGAAAAGTAAATCAAAAAATTATTATAGATATTCCGAGCAAGAGCTGGAAGGTTGAGTAATTAAATACACTATCTATGTAAGCTGCCTTCCACCGCTCGTTTTGTTTTTAATCTTGCGTGTTGTAAATGGGGGAGGAGAATGCTATAATTTATATATAATTTTCTATTCTTGAACAGTATGGATACCCCTATTTTTGAGAAAAAAAACGTATTGGTAACCGGCGGCGCCGGATTTATTGGTTCTCATCTTTGCGAACGGCTTTTAAAAGAAGCCAAGGTAATTTGTTTAGACGATTTTTCCAATTCAACGCCCGCCAATATCAAACATCTGTTGCAGTATCCGGATTTTGAATTTATAAAATACGATGTCAATCAGCCGATAAATTTGGATCAATTTGACGAGCTGGATAAATTTAAAGTTAAATTTCAAGGTATTCAGGAAATATATCACTTAGCTTGCCCAACCAGCCCCAATGATTTTGAAAAGTTAAAAATGAAATCTTTATGGGCCAATTCTTCGTCAATGATTAGTACCTTGGATTTGGCGGTAAAATATAAAGCCAAATATGTTTTTACTTCAAGTTCGGTAGTCTATGGCAACGCTACCAATGAAAAATACATGTTTAAAGAAACCGATCAGGGTGTGGTGAATCATTTGTCGCCGCGCGCTTGTTATGACGAAGGCAAGCGTTTTGCCGAAACATGCGTAGCTACATATCGCCAAGTATATGGCATAGATGCAAAAATTGCCCGGATATTTACCACATACGGCCCTCACATGAAAATTTTTGAAGGTCAAATGATACCCGACTTTATTATCAGCGCCTTGGAAGGAAAAAATCTTACTATAAATGGCGACGAATCGTTTTCCACCTCGCTTTGTTATGTGACCGATATGGTGGATGGGCTCGTGCGTCTTATGGCCAGCGCGCCGGACGTACAGATTGTAAATTTGGGAGACGATAAGATCGTTAAAATTGCGGATGTCGCGAGTGCGGTAATTCAAGCTACGAATTCATCTTCTCAAATTGTATTTGAAAAACCGCTGCTATTTTTAACCAGAAAAGGCGCCCCTGATTTGGCCTACACCAAAGAAAGTTTAGGCTGGCTGCCGCTGGTGCGTCTGCAAGATGGTTTAGGAAAAACCATTGATTATACGATTGCCAATAAAGAAGCGCTCATGTTTGATCGCGGTTATCAAGTCTAGATAACGTGCAGTATGATTTTTGTGATAGTGCCAGCTTATAATGAAGAAAAAAGTATCGGTCGCGTTTTGGGCGGTTTTTTTGAAACACAGTTTAAAGACGAAAGTTTAAAAAATATGAAAGTAGTCGTAGTAGATGACGGGTCGATAGATAATACCGTGCAGATTGCAAGTCAGGCCGGAGCGACAGTGTTGCGGCATGAAATAAATAGAGGGCAGGGCGCGGCGTTGCAAACCGGCAATGAATACGCGCTTGAACAGGGAGCGAGTATTGTAGTGCATTTTGACGCGGATGGACAGTTTAATCCGGTAGATATAGAATCGGGTTTAATGACTATGAAAAACAAGGGTGTGGATGTGGTGCTTGGCTCTCGTTTTTTGGACAATCGTTCAAAGATGCCGTGGTCAAAGAAATATCTGCTTTTGCCAATAAGCAGATTTGTTAATCGGTTGCTCACCGGTTTAAAACTAACCGACGCGCATAATGGATTTAGAATTTTATCGCGTAAGGCGCTCCAAAAAATTAATATTTCCCAAGACAGAATGGCGCATAATTCCGAGATTGTAAAACAGATCAAGCAACATAATCTGTTGTTTGCCGAACATCCGGTAGAAGTTGTGTATGCCGAATATGGCCAGGGAGTTGGCGGGGGGTTGAAAATTTTACAGGATTTACTAGCAGCTAAATTTTTGAGGTAATATGTTTGTGATTCAGATAATACTTTTCATCTTTTTTCTCTTTGCTTTTGTAAAGGTGGTTGGTCGTTTTAAGGCCGGAGAAATTGGAAAAATGACTGCTTTAGGCTGGTGTTTGTTTTGGGTGGCAGCGATGCTCGTGGTGATTTTGCCAAATTCCACTGCTCAGGTGGCAAAACTAGTCGGTATTGGAAGAGGCGCTGATCTAGTGGTGTATCTAGCCTTGGCAGCTTTATTTTTTATCATGTTCAGGATGATGGTAAAAATTGAGCGATTCGGCAAAGAAATTACCGCACTCACTAGAAAAATTTCTCTACAAGAAAAAGATAAGCCAACAGCCAAGTAGTATGCGTATAGCTCATGTAGTTTCCACGTTTCCGCCGCATTTAGGCGGAATGGGCAGTGTTTGCGAGAGCGAAGCCAAGGCGCTGGCTGAACAAGGATATGACGTAACAATTTTTACTTTAAAATACCCGGGTAAAATTAATTCTGAAGCAGATAAAAGATTTCCTTTCAAAGTAGTCAGGCTGCGGCCGCTTATTGGATTTGGCGATGCCGGACTGGTTCCTCAACTACTTTGGAAAATAGGCAAAAATTTCGACCTTGTTCATTTGCATTATCCTTTTTATGGCGGGGCCGAGTGGTTGTCTTTTTTACAGATACCATTAATTATTACGTATCACATGGATGCGCAGACAGCCAGTTTAAAGTTTCTGATCCAGAAACTATACGATGCAGTTTGGCCAAAGCGGTTATTTGCTAAAGCTAAAAAAATAATTACGGTTGACGCGGCATTTAGAAATTCAAAGTTTTTACAAAATGTATCTTCTGGAAAAATCACGGAAATTCGCAATGGCGTTGATACAGGTATTTTTAAGCCGCAATCGGCAGATTTGGATAAGTTGGGCCTATCTGATTTAAAAGATAAGCAGAGCTTGAAATTACGTCGAGCTTCGAAAGAAGAAAATGAATTTTCTTCTTTGCTCACCTCTAGTAATTATAAAAAAATAATTTTATTTGTTGGCAATTTATTGCCCTTGAAACGTCTAGATTTATTGATTAGCGCGGTTAAATTATTAAATAACCCGGAGGCAGTATTGGTAGTGGTGGGCGGGGGAGATAGCCTGAAAAAATATAAACAAATGGCCAAGGATTTGGGTGTTGGTTCTCAGGTAGTTTTTGCCGGCGCTTGTGACAATAAGGAAAAATTGGTTCAATATTATAATGCCGCATATTGTGTGGCCGTACCTTCGGATTATGAATCTTTTTCACTAGTAGCTGCCGAAGCTATGGCTTGCGGCAAGCCGCTTATTTTGAGTGATTTGCCGGTGTTTAAAAATAATTTTAACCAAGCAGTTTTTTTTCAGAAGGGTTCGGTTGATAGTTTGAAAGACGCTTTAACGCGAGCATTATCTTTATCAAGCGAAGAAAGAAAGAAAATGGGTGAATGGGGGATAGCCAAAGCAAATACGGATTTTTCTTGGGATAATCATATTAATAAATTAAAAGCAGTGTATGGGCAAGTTTGATTACGAAAAATCAATTTGGGGTCATGGTCGGGCAAGCATCAAGTTAAGCTCGCCGACCAGTTTTAGGTTGCGCCAAAGTTTGAGTTCAATTAAAGCTCTCGCCGGCGGCGCCAAAGTTATGGAACTTGGCAGTGGCGCGGGGCAGTTTATACGTGAAATTAAGGCCATCAGACCGGACTTAGAGTGTTATGGGTCTGATATTAGCGAACACGCTATTAACTTAGCCAAACAGGCAAATGACGGCGTGCAATATGACTTAAGCGCTGAAAAGAAATTGCCATACGCGGATAATTTTTTTGATGCTATTTTGATTTTTGACGTCTTGGAACATGTGGAAAATCCGGGCGCGATTTTTTCCGAAGTGCACAGAACTTTAAAAAGCGGAGGGGTCTTTTATGCCTTTGTGCCGTGTGAAGGGGATTTTTTGTCTTTTTGGAATTTACTGCGAAAATTCGGGGTGGGAGCAAACCTTACAAAAATGTATGCTGGGCATATTAACCGATTTTCCCGCGAAGAATTGGTGGCCACGGTAAAAGCTTTCGGGTTTGAAATTAAAAAAATTAGATATAGCGAACATATATTAGGACAGTTTTTAGGCCTGGCTTCATTTTTTTCCATGGATAGATTTGCCAAGAAGAATAATCTGCAACAGGTAAATAATGAGCAGTATTTTTACGATTTAAGCCAAAAGGGCGGAGGAGTGTTGCGGCTGGTAAAAAATTTGGTAAATACGGCGGTGGCGTTAGAGTCTATGCTTTTTTCCAGGCTGCCATCGCCAAATGTGCATTTAACAGTTATTAAGAAATAGCCAACTAAACTGTCATCCCGAGCGAGCCTCGCGGCGACGCCCGCCCGTACCGAACGTGTACGTTCGGGCGGGAGGGATCTCTGTCTGTCATTCCCATCGCAATGGGAATCCAGTATCCGGTCAGATTGTGTGGATTCCCGCTTTCGGCGGGAATGACAAATAAATTTTAATATGCGCATCATTCATATAATTCCTTCGGCTTTTGAATACTTTAATGATATACGGTCTCAAGCTTTTAAATTATTAGGCGGCTTGCATAAATTGGGAGTGGAAACAGAAGCGTTTACCTTGCAATATAACCAGCCAAGTAAATCCATGAAAGCCGAAGTTACCGAAGATTCATCTTCAGTTCATAACTACGCGGGAAATATTAATCTTGATAATTTGGCAGAACATTTTTCTGGTTTTGATATTGCGCATCTCCATTGTCCATTTTTAGGAATGGCTAGAAAGATAATTGATTGGAAAAAATTACATCCTAATTTTCCTTTGGTTGTAACATATTACCGAGATGTGCGCTTTGAAGATATATTTAGTATTTTTATTAAACTATACAATGCTTATTATTTACCAAAAATTTTTACCCTGGCGAGCGTGGTGGTTTGCTATAATTTTGAGTCTTTTAGAAAGACCGCGGGCCTTAGATCGTTACATGATAAAAGTAGTTTAGCAATTTTAGATGAGATAGAGCTGGGTGAAGAGGGGGAAAGCTTAAAACCAACAGAGTTGGTTGCGGCAAAAACGCTTGCGGTGTATAATAGTATCCTTAGAGCTTAACCTTAATATATATAGTTACACATATATATACTCATTCGCTCGGAAGAAATTAAATGCATTTAATTTCTTCTCTCACTTATTTCGTATATGGGAAGATTTAAAAAAGGACTATTTTTAGGAAGTTTAGTTGGCGCGGCGCTTATGTGGTTGAATGCTACCCCAAAGGGGAAAGAAATGCGAGAAAAAATGATGTCTCAGGCCAATGATTTGTATGGCCAGCTTAAGGAAAGCCTAAAAAAATTAGATGGACCTACCAGAGAAATGTATGATGCTTTGGTAGAAAGAGCCGTAGAGGAATACGCAGCCAAAAAAGAGATGGCCATGGAAATAAAAAATCAATTGGTGCGAGAATTAAAGAAACGATGGAAAGAATTGGAAAAAGAAATTAAAAAATGACCTGCAACAGCGGAGTCATCCTGAGCTGGCGTGAAGGATCTTCGTCAAATAAAAAAATAGCCTCGAACTAATCGGGGCTATTTTTTTTAAATCTTTTTAATATCCTCAATAGTTAGTTGCAGTTCACGATTTCCATTCCATTCATTAACTCCAATAGAAAAAACCATATCAATTTTATCGCCGGGTTTTAAGCATTGTTTCCAATCTTCGCCGCAGCGTTTTATATCGCCCAAACCAAAGCCGATCGTTTTTTTAACTAAATGGGAGTTGTGTTTAACCGTTAGCCGCAAATGTTTGCCGTCCTTTCCTACCGGATCAATATTTAATACGGTTACGGCCTTGGCTAGGTATTTTGGTTCTTCATTGGCTTGGCCAAATGGCTCAAATTTTTGCAGCAGATCATATAGTTTCCAATTTACTTCATCCAGGTCAACTTCCGCATCCACGGTAATTTGGGGTGTCATATCTACTTCTGTGGTTTGGGTAGCGGCTTTCTCACTTAGTTTTGTCTTAAATTCTTCCAAAATACTCTTATCCTTTAAGGTAAAGCCGCAAGCTTGCGGGTGCCCGCCAAATTTGGCAAATACTTCGGGCATACTCTGGAGGGCCAAAATTAAATTAAATTCGCGAATGCTGCGCCCGGACCCAACAATTTCTTTTTCCGTTTCCCCCATGACAATAGATGGTCGGTAGTATTCATCTTTTATTTTTCCGGAAATAAGTCCCAAAATACCGGTGGGCCAGCCAGCCCCGAGCACGAACAAGACAGGGTTATCTTGTTGCGCGCTTTCTTTTATTTGTCTTCTGGCTTCGCTCACATACTGTTCGGTGATTTTTTGGCGGTCTGAATTATTTTTGTTTAGTTGCGCGGCTAAATCCTCAGCTTCTTTTTCATCCCTAGCCATAAGCAGTGCAAAAGCAAAATTGGCATGATCCATGCGTCCGGCAGCGTTAATTCGGGGAATAAGCTGGAAACTCATAGTAAATGAATCATAGATTCCACGTTTTGAGTTGCCGTTTTCATCGGCCAAACCAGAAGCAATCAGCAGTTTTTTTAAGCCAATGTTTTTAGTTTTATTTATTACGGTTAAGCCGTAACGGGTGAGAGTTCTAGATTCGCCCAGCAGCGGTACCATATCGCCGATAGAGGCAATAGCCACCAAATCTAACATCCATTTTTCAAATCCTTCAAATGTTTGTCCGTCCGGCAACATCTGATGAGATCGCGCGTATTTGCGCAGTAGTCCTTGAACTAGTTTAAAACCCACAGCTGCGCCACAAAGCCCTTTGTCCGGGTAAGGTTCGCCTGGCACAAGCGGATGGATGATGGCGTCAGCTTTAGGGGCTTTTTTTGGCACCACATGGTGGTCGGTAATAATAACTTTCATTTTTTTCTTTTTGGCTTGTGCCACTTCGTTATAATTGCTTATGCCGCAGTCGCAAGTAATAATTAAATTTGTTTTTTTATCGGCCAAAAATTCTACAGTTCTCGGGTTAAGACCATAACCGTCTGTTTCGCGGTGGGGGATAAACACTTCCACATGCTCCGCCCCTAATTTTTTTAGACAGTTAATAATTATGGCTGAAGCGCAGACACCGTCAGCGTCATAATCTCCGTGTACCACAATATTTTCTTGATTTTTTATTGATTTAAAAATTATATCCGTAGCACGTTCCATGTCTTGGAATAAAAAAGGATCGTGAATATCTTGGGAATAATCAGGGTTTAAGAATTCGTCAATTTTTTTCTGGTCGCGCAGGTTTCTGTTCCAAAGCAACCGTGTAATTGTGTTTGGCAGTTCCGGGTGAGCGTTTATGAATTCTTCAGGCGGCGGCGGCAGGACATTCCATTTTTTTACGGACATATGATTATTTTTCTTTTCTATCTATAAAACTTTTCATGCTGATTTTTTTAAAATCCCAATATGAATCCGCTAAAAACAGGGTAAATAGGATAAATAAGACGTTTAAACTTAAGTATTCTTTGGCGGGAATAGGTTGGTCAAAAATTGCGAAAAGTCCAATGCCGAGCAAGATCCATAACGTGAGTGTCTTATTGGTTAAACAGCGTCTTTCGGAAATGTTAATTTTATTTCTTATTTCCCATATATATACGGCATATAAAATTAAGAGCGGTCCAGCCACATACCACTGAAATTTATGGGGATCCTGGCCAAAATAGGCGATAAAATAAAAAAATAGCATGATAAAAATCAGCAGAGCCACAAATAGAAAAATTATATCCAACTGATATTTACGAAGAATTAGCATACCTAGTTTATTGCAGTATTGGCATGAAACTAAAGGCAAGCATGGCCAAAATTGCTACAAAGGAAATTACGATCCAGATTCGTTTAATAGTTTTTTGTTTTATCATAATTATCTTTTTAATACCGCCAAATAAGTCTCCGGCGGGATATCTATTTTTCCGTGCGCTAACATGCGTTTCTTGCCTTTTTTCTGTTTCTGTAATAGTTTTTGTTTGCGAGTATAGTCGCCGCCGCTCATGGTTTCAATTACATCTTTGCGTAAAGCGGACAATCTATCTGCGGCAATTACCTTGCCGCCAATGGCGGCCTGGATTTTAAGGACAAATTGTTGTCTGGGCAATGACTCCTTTAGGGACTCCACAATTTTTTTGCCTACTTTGTACGCGTAATCTCGCCATACAAGCGTGGACAGAGCCTCTACCTGTTCTTCTGCCACAATAATATCTAGTCTTACCACATCCGTAGTTTGGTAATCTATAAATTCATAATTCATGGATGCGTAACCGGAGGTAACGGTCTTTAGTTTATCATAAAAGTCGGTAATAAGCGATGCGAGCGGTATTTCGTAATGCAGCATGGCGCGCTGGTCGCTGCCGGTGCTTAAGTACTCGGTATTTATATATTTACCCTTGCGCTCGGAAACGAGTCCCATCACATTACCTACAAAATCTTTTGGAGTAATCACATCAAGTTTCATCCATGGTTCCAAAATTTCCGTTATGTGTGTTGGGTCCGGCATTTCTTGCGGGCTATGAATAATTTTTTCTTGTCCCGTGTTATTAATAATACGATAAGCCACGCTCGGTACCGTAATTATTATTTCTAAATTATACTCTCGACTTAATCGTTCTTGGAAAATATCTAGGTGTAATAATCCGAGGAAGCCGCAGCGGAAACCAAAGCCCAGAGCTAGGGAGTGTTCGGGCTCATAAAAAAGCGAAGCGTCGTTTAGCTTAAGTCTTTCAATCGCATCACGCAATGTTTGGTAATCGTCACCCTCTTTAGGGAATATCCCGGCATACACCACGGGTTTTACTTCTTTGTAGCCGGGCAGAGCCAGGGTATGAATATTTTTTTCTTCCTCATCTTTTTTGTAAGTGGTAATTGTGTCACCAACGCGACAGTCGCGCAGTTCTTTTAGTCCGGTAATACAATAGCCAATTTCACCGGTATTTATTTTTTCAGCAGACTGAAATTTTGGTTTGTAATATCCGACTTCCAAAACTTCGGCCGGAGTTCTGGTGCCGATAAGAAATATTTTGTCTCCTTTTTTTAATTCACCGTCCATAACTCTAACAGAAGCGATTACGCCTTTATAGTCGTTGTACACAGAATCAAAAATCAAAGCCCTGGTAGGGTTGTTGGTGTCGTATGTTGGCGGTGGAATTCTCTCTATGACTGCTTCCAGAATTTTATCTACACCCTGGCCAGTTTTACCGGATGCCAAAATAATTTCTTCGGGTTTGCAGCCAAGCAAATGCAAAATCTCATCTCTGGTTTTTTCCACATTGGCATTTGGCATGTCAATTTTGTTGATTACCGGAATGATAGTGAGGTTTTGCTCAATCGCTAAATATAAATTACCGATAGTTTGCGCCTGCACACCCTGGCTCGCGTCAACCAAAAGGATGGCTCCCTCCACGGCCGCGAGTGACCGAGAAACTTCATAGTTAAAATCCACATGCCCTGGGGTATCAATTAAATTGATCACATAATCTTTATACGACATTCGCACCGGTGTCAGTTTAATGGTAATACCGCGTTCACGCTCCAGCTCCATGGAGTCTAGCAATTGAGCTTGCATGTCCCGTTTTTGGACAGTGCCGGTAAATTCTAAGAGACGATCTGCCAGAGTGCTCTTGCCGTGATCAATGTGAGCTATGATACAAAAATTACGTATATGTTGAGTCATAAATAACTGGTGCGGGGGCTTTAAGCGTTAGTTTCAATAGATTCTTCCGTTTGAACTTGTTTGGTTTTAAGTAATAAGAAGCGACTGCTAAGGCCATCTCTAATTTGGAGAAGTTCCGGCACCTTCAAAAGGTAACATATTACAATATAAATTGCCAGGCCAGCCAGGGCAGCTACCAACCCTTGTCCAAAAATACCCAAAAAATAATCCTGGTTGAAGACGCTAGCCAAAGGTTTTTTGGCATATTGAATCGTAATCGCCATGGCCATAGCCGCGATTATGATGCGATACAAAGATGAGAAGATTTTTTCTCCGTCTATTTTTTTCAATATATTTCTCAGCGATATGGTTAAAATAATTAGATTTACCGTAGAACCGACTGAAAAAGCTAAAGCGAGGCCGGCAACGCCAAATGGCTTCATTAAAATTAAGGCGGCGATAATACTCGTAAGTTCGGAAATTACGCCAACTACAAAAGGAGTTTTAGTATTAGATAAGGCATAAAATGCTCTGGCAAGCAGGGGGATAAGCGCTTGGGCAAACAAACTCAAGGCAAATAGCGCCAGCGTATCGGCAGTATGTACGGTCGCTTCCCAATCAAATTTTCCAGTTCCCAAAACCACCCGCACAATTTGCGCTCTAACCAAAAGAATGATAATCGCGCAGGGAATGATCAAAAATAAAATTTGTCTGATAGTGGAGGAGAGATTTTTTACAAATTCTTCCATATCATTTTTGGCCGCCGACATTGACAGCACCGGAAAAACGGCCAAAGCAAAGGGGATGCCAATTATGCCGATCGGTACAGCCTGTAAATTATTGGCAAAATTAAAAATAGCCACGCTGCCCACGGGCAGCAAAGATGCCAGTACCGTAATGATAACCAAATTGAGCTGGCTGATAGCCAGGCCCAAAGTTCGTGGCATCATTAGCTTGCCCACTAGTCTGGCATTTTTGTCTTTTAAATTAAAATACCATTGCCATTTGTAACCATTGGCGTAGGCGCTGTATGTTTGCAAAGATAAATGCATAAAAGCGCCCAGCACCACGCCCCATGCCAGACCGCTGGTTCCAAGCAAGGGAACAAGCATAATCGCGCCAATAATAATTCCCAGGTTATAGAAAATTGGAGCTAGAGAATAGAGAAAGAAAGCCCGCAGGGATTGCAAAATACCGCCAATAACCATGGAAAGACCGAGCAGGATAGTGGAGCCAAACATGATGCGAGTAAGGGTGATAACCAGCGCTTTGGAGGTGTCGTTAAATCCGGGAGCGATAATTGGCGCGAGTATCGGAGTAAAGATAATGCCAAAAAAACTTACAATGAGCAAAGCGATAGCGGTGATATTTAAAATATTATTTGCCAATTTCCAGGCCGGCGATTTGTCTTCGTTTTGGTTGAATAGTTTGCTAAATGTCGGAATAAAACCTGCGCTTAACGCTCCGATAATCAGTAAATTATAAATCAAATCGGGAATTTTAAACGCGGCATAATAGGAATCCATAATCGGACCCGCGCCAAAATAATGAGCAAAGATTCTATCGCGCGCCAGTCCCATAATGCGGCTAATCAAAGTAGCGCCGGAAATAATAATAGCGGCCCCAGTGATGGATTTCGATTGACTGTTAAAAACCCTAAGCATACATTTAGGTGCTGCTAGAAATATCTGTGTTTAAATTTACCGTAAGTACCGCGTACTCTGCCCCTTGTCCGGGAGTTCCCTGCACATACATGGATCCGGTAATGTCGTCTTTACTAAAGGAAAATTGTTGTACATTTTTGCCTTCACTTTCCACGTCTATTTTATATGATTCTTTTTTTAATTCAGTTTTATAGTAACCAACGATAAAAAACGGATCGGCGTTTAGCCGTCTCCATTCTATCTGCACGGTATCACGATGATCGCTCACCGGTGTGCTGATTATTTTCCATAAATTTGTTACGGAAGTGAGTTTGTTCGGATCGGCAGGATTTTGCGAGTCTTTGTCCAGGCTAATAAGCAGAGGCGATAAAATTATTTTTGGGAAAAAAGCGGCAATTTCTATGCCTCGGTTTTTATATTTTCCGGAAATAAAGGTAATTTTTTCTATGCTGTCCGTGTCATAAACCGGAATATCTTTAGGGAAATTTTGCGGAACAGTGTTTAATGTTTCCGGACCGCTGCCCATGGCCAGGCGGATAAAGATTATAATTCCGATAATAAGGAATACCAAACAACCGCAACCGGTGAGGCAAGCGCGTTTAATGGCGGAAAAAGCGGAATATTTTTTAGTTAGTTCGCCAATTGGCGGCTCTACAATCTCAACACTGTTTAAATCACGGCGCATAGAATTTTTCTAAACACTATTGTAACAGAAAAAGTTTAGTTTGGGTAGCCTTTTAAATACAAAACATCCCGATTTAGTCGGGATGTTTTAATATAGAGCAAATGGCTCTCGCTATAGTTACAAGATTTATAACGATAGCGAGTAGGAGCCATTTGCGTGCGTGCCCCTGCCCGCGCCCGCGTGTATGCGACAGGGACTGGAGCACCAGAGCGCCGACGGGGGGTGGTCTAGTAGGCCCGCCCATGCTGCGGAGGTTCAGGGCTGATTTTGCCAGTAACCGTAACAGGATGTCTCCAGCGTCGGCTTGCGGACAGTCTTGGCCGTGTCCGGACAGCTCTGGTGGAACGTCCACAGCGGCGAGGCTGCGTCGGCTGCCTGGATATCACTTTCAAGATCCAGGTTCGGTAACCACGCTCCGTAGAGGTAGCAGATGCCGGGCTTGTCGTCCGGGCACACGAACTGCGTCCCGGGAACTTTGGGCGGGTACTTCTCCTCCGTGGCCCGGAGCATGCGGTTGAGCTCATCGATGAGGGCCTTCTGCTTCCGCATGACATGCAGCAGGTCGGCTTCGAGCGCGTCCTTCTCGTTGATGAGATTGTTCTTCAGATTGATGACATCGTCCTTCGCCTCGACGATCTCGTTCTTCTGCTCGACCGTGTGCACCCATAAGAAGGTGGTAACGGTAAAGAGGAAGAAGTTCAAGACGGTGGCCGCAATCATGATGCGCCTCCATTCCTTGAGCCGGCCGTTTTCGGCCGTGAGATCCTGGATTTGCTCCTGGGGGGAGCTGGTCGTCGTTTCGCGTGAGGATTCCATGATAGTCACCAGCCTTGTGAGGGTTTCTACTCTAGCGTTTCGGAATACGCCTGAGCATACTTGTGAAAAGAAACCAAAGCAGTTTTTCCGATACCTGCTCTGATAACTAAATGTGCTATATAATAGTTAGCACGCTTAGTTATTAAAGCAATAATATATGATTGCATAAAAATGAGGTTTTGTCAACAGGTAGACGCCCGTTTTATGTTTGGAAAATTCTTTGTTTCTTTGCTATACTATGTTCATATTTTAGTAGCTTAATAGTTTATTGTTTATCCGTTATGAAGTTGTCTTTTTACGGAGCCGCGGGAGAGGTAACCGGTTCGTGTAACATGTTTACGGTTGAGGGGAAGAAATTTTTGGTTGACTGCGGCATGTTTCAGGGCGCTCAATTTAATGAAGAAAAAAATAGAGAACCGTTTCCATTTAACCCGGCCGAACTTTCCGGAGTTATCGTTACCCATGCTCATTTGGATCATGTTGGCAGGTTGCCGTTACTTGTAAAAAATGGATACGAGGGCAGTTTTTTTGCCACGCCACCCACTGCAGAGCTTACGGAATTACTTTTACAAGACGCGCTGCATATCATGCTGTACAACCATAGCCATGGCGGCGCGCCAGTCTTATATGACTCTACCGATATCGCCAAAGTGATGGAGCGTTTTAAGACCGTGGATTATAAAGAAAAAACAAAATTATCTCCGGAAGTTTTTTTTACCTTGCATGATGTCGGGCATATTTTTGGTTCGGCATTTGTTGAAGTAGAAGCGGGGGGAAAAAAGATTGTATTTTCCGGCGATGTGGGCAACGCCAATGTGCCAATTTTAAAAGACACCGAATCATTGCCCAAAGATATCGATGCGTTAGTTTGCGAATCAACCTATGGCAACCGGTTGCACGAAACAGTAACTAAGCGTTCGGAAATACTGTTAGAGTTAATTTCTAAAGCTATCGCCCGCGGCGGTACGCTGATGGTTCCGTCTTTTTCTTTTGAGCGCACGCAAGAATTAATTTATGAATTAAATAATTTGGTTGATCGCAAGAAATTATTACCTCGCGTGCCGATTTTTTTGGACAGTCCGCTGGCAATTAAAGCCACCAGAGTGTATTTAAAGTATCCGGAGTATTATGACAGAGAAGCAGAGGTTCTTCGTAAAAGCGGAGATGATTTGTTTGATTTTCCCGGACTTGTTATAACCGAAACGCCGGAAGAATCTAAAAAAATAAATCATACTCCCGGCCCAAAAATCGTGGTTGCCGGTTCAGGCATGATGAATGGCGGGCGTATTTTGCACCATGCGTTGCGATATCTGTCGGATGAAAAAAGTACGCTGCTCATAATTGGCTTTCAAGCTGAAGGCACGCTCGGAAGAAAAATTTTAGATGGTCAAACGCCAGTAGATGTAATGGGAGAAAAAGTCCGGGTAAATTGCCAGGTTAAATCCATTGGCGCGTTGTCCGCGCACGCGGATCAGGAAAAATTACTTAGTTGGATCGGAAAAGCCAAGCCTAAAAAAGTTTTACTTAATCACGGCGAAAAAAGCGTATCAGAAATTTTGGCTAAAAAATTAAAAGATGATTTTGATATAGATGCTGCTCCGGCAGATTTTGGAACTGAAATTGAAATTTAATAAAAATAGCATCAAAACAAAATAAAACGGTGTGAAAGCCGTTTTATTTTTATTTAAAATGTAATACCTCATGGAATAGTTGTCCACAGGCCCTATAAAAGGGCATTTTTTGTTTTATATTAGCCAAAATAATTGATGTTTAAAATGGAATAAGGTGTTGACTTATGTTTTAAAGTGGTATAAAATGGATTGTAGTGGAATGAAGTGGGGAAAATGCTTGTCTCTCTATTCATTTAATTTCCACCGCTTATGTTCATTGGCGAATATAACCACAGTCTAGACGATAAAGGCAGAATGGCAATTCCAGTCAAGTTTCGCCGTGAACTAAATAAGGGCGCGGTCGTAACACGCGGTTTGGATAATTGTTTGTTTCTCTATACCAAAACCGAATGGGAAAAATTGGCAGAGAAATTAGCAGCCTTGCCGATCAGCCAATCCAACAGCCGCGCGTTTTCCCGTTTAATGCTTGCCGGCGCGATGGATGTGGAGCTGGATAAACAGGGAAGAGTAATTTTGCCTGAATATTTACGCCAGTTTGCCGGCATTAAAAAAAGTTTAGTCATTGCCGGTCTGTATAATCGATTAGAAATCTGGGATCAGGAATTATGGAATAAGTACAAGAATCAAACTGAAGCGGAGAGCGGTGCAATTGCGGAAAAGATGGGAGAGCTGGGAGTGTAGACAATTGTCATGCTGAATTCATTTCAGCATCTCCCGTAATTAAAAAGGGATCCTGAAACAAGTTCAGGATGACAGAATGAAAAGTATGAAACATGTACCGGTATTATTATCAGAAACGATTGATTCTTTACAACTAAAACCAGGAATGAATATTGTTGATTGCACTTTGGGTGATGCCGGTCATAGCGAAGCAATATTAGAAAAGATATCGCCTGACGGAAAATTGCTTGGCATAGACCTGGATCCGGAAGCAGTCTTACGCGCCAAACAGTTTTTGTATAATTTTGGAGACAGAGCGATTCTTGTAAGAAGCAACTTTGCTAATTTGCAAGAAATTATTGCCAAGAATAATTTTAATCCGGTACACGCAATTGTGATGGATTTGGGGTGGTCTACGCCGCAATTTGAAGAACGAGGCAGAGGGTTTAGTTTTTTAACCGATGAACCGCTGGATATGCGATATGGAGTGGGGGAGATGTTAAAAGTTCAGGGTGAAGAAAGTACAACCGCGGCCGATATTGTAAATAATTATCCCGAAGAAGAATTAAGCAAAATTTTTAAACAGCTGGGAGAAGAAAATTTAAGTAAAGAAATAGCCGAGGCGATAGTGGATTATAGAAAGCGCCGCGTTTCAAAGGACGCTACGCGGCATGATTCCGCTGAATCAAGTAAAAAAATAGAAACCACGGGGGAGTTGGTAGAAATAATTTTGGAAACTTATAGGCAAAAATTAAAATCAGATAAGGAAGTTCCGTGGGTAGGCGGGTTACACCCAGCCACAAAAGTATTTCAGGCGTTGCGGATAGAGACCAATCATGAGCTTGAAAATTTAAAAAAAGTATTGCCTCAAGCCGTAGATGCGCTGGCCGCCGGCGGCCGACTGGCAGTCATTACCTTTCATTCGCTGGAAGACAGGATCGTAAAACAATATTTTCAATCAATCGCGAACAAAAAAATAAGATTAGTTAATAAAAAACCGATTATTTCCACCGATGCGGAGTTGAAAGAAAATGCCAGAGCCAGAAGCGCGAAGTTAAGAGTAGTGGAGAAGTTATAATCTGTCATGCTGAATTCATTTGCGAGTCGAGTGAGAGAAAAGTAAGGTAATTTACTTTTCCGAGCGAGCGAAGCAAATATGTTTTAACTATATTTCAACATCTAAATTAATTAACAAAAGATCCTGAAGCAAGTTCAGGATGACAATTAGGGCAGTATGTCATTCAAGCGCCAATTACAACATAAGTATCAGAATTTCAAATTTTCTGTACAGACGATCAGTTTGCCAAATTGGCTTACTCACCGCGGCATTCGCGTATCCATGTTGTTGCTTATTTTCTTTTTTAGCGGCGCGTATATCCTTAATATGACATCTTCCGCCACCAGCGGCTATGAAATGCGCGTGCTGGAGAAACAAGCTCAAACATTGGAGATGGAAGTAAGAAAACTGGAAGTAGAAATCGCGGATAATAGTTCCATGACAAGCATCGCTTCCAGACTTGGCCAGCTAAATATGGTGGAAGCTTCGGCTATAAACCATCTGGCTGTTAAAAATAATTCGGTTGCCAAAAATTAAACGCACCCAAGACAAATCATCCTCCGGTTCGGGGGATTTTTTGTTGCGTCTTAATGTGTTATACTTAATTATATGCCGATTCTTATTTTGCAACGCTTATTTTTGGAAATTGTTCTGGATATTTTTTATTTCCCTGTTTGGTGGTACACCAAAGGCGCGTTATACGCGCTTGGCCGATGTTTTGATTTATTAAAACAAGGCAATACTAACTTAGCTCCGGGCCTGTGGCTCGCAAACATATTTATACCCATGTTCGGACAATATGATGTTGGAGGCAGAATTGTCAGTTTTTTTATGCGGCTGGTACAAATTATTGCCCGCACATTTGCGCTATTTTTGTGGACAGCTGTATGCGGATTGTTATTTGTAGCCTGGCTGCTGGCGCCAGTGCTTGTTTTTTATGGAGTAGCATATGCAATTTAATCAGCCCTTAACTTTACCAGTACTTACTTGCGAGCCTTGTAAAACAACCGGTTTTGTTGGATATGGAAAATGTAAAGCATGTCATGGCATGGCTGCAGGCATGTCCAAACGCGGATCATGGCTTTACTGGAATTATCCGCTCACTCGTTATCATTTGGCTTTACAGGCTGGGCGGCGCATTTTACATCGCGTACAGTTTATTACGGCTTTAGTTTTATGGCTTAACGCCTGGATTTGGTTCGGATTTTCAACCTATAAACAGGGAACGTACACACTCATTTTTAGCAGGCAATGGAGAGAATTTTTCCTTGGCAGAACTAATTCATCCATACTTTTATTTTGGCTCGGTGTAGTCGCGCTTTTGTATGTATGGTATAGGCTTATCCGCCAGAAAGAACTTACCGGAGCCGTAGAGCCGTTTGTATATAATTTTAAACAAAAGAAAAAAGAAGAGATTGATTTACATATTGAGTCATGGACTGAAACTACTAAAATCATCAGAAAAAAGAAACGAAATATCGCTAAAGCGTTCACTGAAGAAGCGCTTTCATCTCTGGCTAAAGCCTACAAACTTGCAAGCAAGGCCAGGGCGAAGGAGTTGCGCTTAGAACATTTATTCTACGCGCTGCTTTCGTTCAATAGGATCGGCAATATTTTTATCAGACTGGGAATTCCCGCGTCTTCTTTACAAAAAGAATTAGAGCCAATGTTAAAAACAGATCAAAAACAAACCGCGTACGCCGGCACAGCTCCAGCCGTATCAAAAGATGTCTACCAAATTATTTTTCAGGCCTACGAAGAAGCGTACAAATCTCGCCAGAATTATGTGAGCGTTACCGAACTGCTTATAGCTGTAATTGAACAGAATCAGGCGCTGCAAGAAATATTATTTAATTTTAATATTAGTGAGCGGCAGCTGGTAAATGCGGTGGAGTGGGCCAGAATGCGCGAACGATTGCATCGTGAATATATAAAATCGCGCCAAGCCGCCAGCCATCATTCAAAATATGGCATGGATAAAGCCATGACCGCTCTCGCTACGCCGTATCTAAATAGTTTTAGTTCAGATATTACGATGCTGGCGCACTACGGCCAGCTGGATCAATGCGTGGCTCGCACAAATGAAATAGACGAGATTTTTCAGGTTGTAGAGAGTGATCAGTATAACGTGCTGCTCGTAGGTGACCATGGCGTAGGAAAAAGCGCCATTGTAGAAGGTGTTGCGCAGAATATGATCAGAGATGAAGTGCCGGATAGATTAAAAGATAAACGGTTAGTGCGGCTCAGTATTTCGGCGCTCCTGGCAGGCACGAGTCCCGAAGGAATGGTGGAGCGGTTGCGTCATATTATGGAAGAAATTTCACGGGCGCGTAATGTTGTGTTGTTTATCAATAATTTACACGAATTAATCGGTGTCTCTATTGGCAATAGCGGCAGTTTGGATATTGCCGATACCCTGGCCGAATTTTTGAGCAATCGCAGATTTTTTACGATTGCTACCACCACGCCCGATGATTATGCCAAATATGTTACGGGTTCAACTGTTAAAGATGTATTTACCAAAGTAGATATAAGCAAAATGGATGAAGATCAGGCGATTCAGGTGCTGGAATCAAGAGCAGGTGTTTTGGAATATAAACATAATGTATTTTTTTCTTACGCGGCGATAGAAAAATGCGTGGAATTTGCCAATAAATTTTTGCATGAAACTAATTTGCCCGGCAGCGCTTTGGAAATTATGAATGAGGCCGCGGTATATACGCGCAATAAAAAAGGAACCAATACGATTGTAACCGGTGAAGAAGTAGCGGCGGTGGTAACGGAAAAAACCAAAATTCCATTGTCCGTTATTTCCAGCAGTGAAGCCGATAAACTTATGCACTTGGAAGAAGAGATGCATAAACGCGTGGTTGGGCAAGACGAAGGGGTGAGCGCCGTGGCCAATGCTCTGCGCCGGGCTAGAGCTGAAATCAGGTCCAGTAAACGCCCGATTGCCAGCTTTTTGTTTTTAGGGCCAACCGGCGTGGGTAAAACCGAACTTGCCAAAACTATAGCTGAAGTATATTTTGGCGGCGAAGATAAAAGCATCCGGTTTGATATGAGTGAATACCAGGACAAATCAAGTATTTATCGGTTGATTGGGCTGCCCGGAGAAAAAGGTACGGGCGTGCTTACCGAAGCGGTGCGCAGAAATCCATTTTCACTGTTGCTTCTTGATGAAATAGAAAAGGCCGATCCGGATGTGCTCAATTTATTTTTACAGGTCATGGAAGATGGGCGGGTCAGCGATAGTTCCGGACACGCGTACGATTTTACCAATGTTATTATTATTGCGACATCAAACGCCGGCACGGCGTATGTGCAAGAGCAGAATAAAAATGGGGTTGCGCACGAGCAGATACTTAATCAATTATTACACAGCGAACTCAAACAATATTTTCGCCCAGAATTCCTCAATCGTTTTGATGGTATTATTTTATTCAATGAACTAGGCCGGGAAGATATAAAGAAAATTGCCGGACTTATGTTTGCCCGTATTGCCAAAGATGCGGAAGCAAAAGGCATCAGCCTGGCGGCTACGGATAGTGGGCTGGAATATTTGGTAGATGTTGGTTTTGATCCCGAATTTGGCGCCAGACCGATGCGTCGCGCGTTGCAAGAAAAAGTAGAAAATAAATTGGCGGAATTATTTTTACAGGGCGCGTTGAAACGGGGAATTACCGCAACATTTGACAGAGGAGGAGAAATTACTCTTGAATAATCATTATGATTATATATTTCTTTATTGCGTTTTTTTTATCGCTCATATTTACTTGGCTGGTAAAAAACATAGCCCTACGGCTGCACGTTGTTGACAATCCGGACGGCCAGAGGCATTTACACGCAAAACCTACGCCGTTATTAGGCGGTATCGCTATTTTTTTATCATTTTGGGCAGTGATTTTATTTACCTTGATTTTTCACCCCATTAAAGGCATTGAACGAATTGCGGATCCGCTTATTCTGGCTTTTATTTCTTCGGCAGTACTTATGTGTATCGGCATTGCCGATGATGTGCGGCCATTTTCTGCAAAAGTCCGTTTACCGCTTGTAGCGGTAGTTATAGGGATTTGCGCCGTATATTTACCATGGCTTTCAAAAATTACCAATCCGTGGGGAGGATATATTGAGCTGGGCAGAATTGTTGGCAGTATTTTGGTATTTAGTTGGTTGCTTGGTATGACCTATACCACCAAAATCCTGGACGGTTTAGATGGCCTCGCGACCGGCGTTGTTTCAATTGGCGCGTTTGTAATTGTTTTGCTTTCTTCAATTACTAAATTTTATCAACCCAATGTAGCGCTCGTGGCGTTTGTGTTTTTGGCAGCCTGCCTTGGTTTTTTGATTTTCAATTTTCATCCGGCCAAAATATTTTTAGGCGAAAGCGGCAGCATGTTTATCGGTTTTATGTTGGGAGTGTTGGCAATTATCGGCGGCGGAAAATTGGCAACGGCGTTGCTTGTTATGGCTATTCCTATCCTTGATTTGATACGAGTGGTATATAAAAGGTTTCGGCGAGGGCAGCCGATTTTTACCGGCGATAGAGAACATTTGCATTTTCGGTTGGTAGATTCCGGATTTAGCCAGAAACAAGCTGTGTTATTTTTGTACGGTTTGGCATTTTTTTTCGGTATTACCACACTATTTTTACAAAGCATGCAAAAGTTTTACGCGCTCATGGTTCTTATAGTTGTCATGGCAGTACTGGGCCACCTAATCGGCAGAAAGAAAATTT